>JAIRSD010000069.1 GCA_031255615.1 Treponema sp.
GAGGAGGCCCAGGCTGCGGACCTGATGCTGGTCCTGGGCACCAGCCTGACGGTGAACCCCGCCGCCTCCCTTCCCCGCTATACCCTGCGGACCGGCGGCAAGGTGGTCATCGTCAACAACATGCCCACCCCTCTGGATCAGGCGGCATGGCTGCGTTTTGAGGACCTGGGGGAGGTCTTTGAGGGTTTGGCCGCGCTCCTGGCGGAGGATCCCGCGGGCCGCTGAGTCCCCGCCGCCTGGCCGGGGGGCTAAACGGCGCGGCCCCCGGCTGGTCCGCCGGAATTTGGACCGGCCCTGGCTCCTTACGGGGCCGCCTTGCCGGCCTTTTTTCTGACGGGGCCGCCTGTTCAGCCTGGATCCCGGTATATGCCGCACCCGCCAACGCGCAAGGGATAGGAGCGGAACAAAAAACGGTCCAAAAACCCCTGGTTTTTGGACCTCCCCTGAATGTTTTATTCGGGGATTTATGGTTTTTTGTTGGAGCGGATAGCCCGGTCAGCCCCCGGAGGGGGCTGATGCGCCCAGATCGTATTCCTCCATACTTCGACTTTCGGGCGGGGGGCTCTGTTTAAGGGGCCCTGCGCGGTTGGGGCGGCGGTTTTTGCCCTCTGTTTCGAATCGGCCTTGACTCTTTTCCCTCCCCGTTTTATATTCGTTTTACTTTCCTGCCGGCCCGGTGGAGATCCGGGGATTGGATCTACTTTTGATAAGGAGACGCTGAAGTGCCCTGCGGAAGAAAACGTAAATTACGCAAAATTGCGACCCATAAGCGCAAGAAAAAACTTCGGAAGAATAGACATAAGAAGAAATAACGCCCCTGGGGGCGTTTTTGGCGCCGGGTTTGGCGGGCGCCGCAAGCCGTTTTTGAAGATCGGGCTGTAGTTGGGACGCCGGGGGCGTTTCTGACAAGGTCGAAGGCGGGGTTCTTCAAAGGCGGCTTCTTTTTTTGGGTTGGGGCTCTTTTGCATGACAGAAGCGATGTCTATTCTTCCTCGAATTCGGGGGCCGGAAGACCTAAAGTTATTAACGGTTCCGGAGTTTTCCCGTCTGGCGTTGGAAATTCGCCGGCTTATAATCGATACGGTTAAAAAAAACGGGGGGCATTTGGCTTCCAACCTGGGGGTGGTGGAACTGACTATCGCCCTCCACGCGGTGTTTGAGTCCCCCCGGGATAAGATTGTTTGGGATGTGGGGCACCAGTGTTACGCCCATAAGCTCCTGACCGGCCGTTACGCGGCCTTTTCCTCCCTGCGCCGCCGGGGGGGGCTGGCGGGTTTCCCCAAGCGCGGCGAAAGTCCCCACGACGCTTTTAATACCGGACACGCCTCTACTTCCATTTCCGCGGCCCTGGGGTTCCTGGCGGGGAATCGGATTCTGGGGGAGGGGGGCATGGCGGTGGCGGTGATTGGCGACGGGGCCTTGACCGGCGGCGCGGCCTACGAAGCCCTGTCCCACGCCGGACAGTTGGGGCTTCCCCTGGTGGTGGTTCTGAACGATAACAAAATGTCCATCGGTCCCAATGTGGGGGGGCTTTCCAAATATTTAAGCCGTCTGTCGATGAAGGCCAAGTACCAGTTGTTCCGGCGGACCTTTGACGCTATGGTGCAGCGGATTCCCCTGGTGGGGGAGCCCTTAAACGAGGGGATTCGGCGGCTGAAGCGGGCGGTGAAGGCGGTTTTTTATACCGATAATTTTTTTGTGGACCTGGGTTTTGAGTATGTGGGGCCCATTGGGGGCCACCATATTTCTTCCCTTATCCGGGTTTTTCAGGATCTGCGGAAGCTGGGGCGGCCGGTGGTGATCCATGTGATAACCCGGAAAGGGAAGGGCCACGACGACGCGGAGGAGGATCCGGGGACCTACCACGGCGTTTCCGCCCCCGCCCTTCCGTCGTTGTCCGGGAACCGGGATTTTACCGAGGTCTTTGGCCGTTCCCTGCTGGCCGCCGCCGGGGGGGACTCCCGAATCGCCGCCGTTACCGCGGCTATGGAAAAGGGGACCGGCCTTTCGGCCTTTAAGGGGGCCTTTCCGAACCGTTTTTTTGACGTGGGAATCGCTGAGGAACACGCCCTTGTGTTTGCCGCCGCCCTGGCGGCCCGGGGGCTTAAAAGCGTGGCCGCCATTTATTCAACTTTTATCCAGCGGGGGGTGGATCAGGTGATCCACGACGCGGCCTTGCAGAAGCTGCCGGTGATCCTGGCCCTGGACCGCGCCGGTTTTGTGGGGGAGGACGGGGAAACCCACCAGGGTCTTTTTGATATTTCCCTGTTCCGCCCCGTTCCCGGCATGCGGATTCTTTCCCCCGCCGGCGCGGAGGAGCTTGACCTGATGCTTGCCTGGGCCCTGGAGCGGGCCGCCGAACCGGGGGGGCCCATTGCCATCCGCTACCCCAAGGGGGCGGCCCCGGCGGGGAATCCCGCCTTTTCCCTGCCCCTGGTGGAAGGCCGGGGGGTCTGGGTTTCCGGTTCCGGGGAATCTCCGGGGGAAGTCCCGGCGGCGGCGCGGGTCTGTCTGGCCTTTACCGGCGGGCTTTACGGGGAGGTCCTTAAGGCGGCGGAGATTCTGGCGGGCCGGGGGATTCGGGCGGATTGCTACAACCTCCGTTTCCTTAAGCCGGTGGACGAGGATTACCTGGTTTCCATTATGGACCGCTACGGGTTGACGGTTTTTGTGGAGGAGGGAATCCGGGAGGGGGGCTTTGGGGAATATGCCCTGGCCCTGGCCCGGAGGCGGAACATCGGCGGCAGAGTCCTGGCCATGGCGGTGGAGGGGGATTTTGAGGGTCTGGGGACTCGGCAGGAACTGCTGGGGATGAGCAGCCTGGACGGGGAGGGGATTGCGGACTATGCTTTAGGGGCGGTTTTTTTATAGTTTTTATAATCGGGGTTGTTCCGCCTGGGGTTGTTCCGCCGAATTTTTTGGAGGATCTGTTCCGCTTTAAGGGGGTGTTGTTGGCGGAAACTGGAGTTTCCGGGCAACTCTGATGAAAAACCGGGCCTTTAATCGGATTTCCCCGCGCGGACGAGCATGTGAACGAGAAGCCCCCGGCGCATAGGTTTTTTGAAGGAATGGAATTGGACTGGTTTCATCGTTTTGGTTATATATACGACTTAATACGGCCGGTGCTGGACATTGGGATTCTGGCATTTCTGCTCTACAAGGTCTATGTGTTTCTGGTTAAGACCCAGGCCATGCAGTTGGTCAGGGGGGCCGGTTTTTTAACCCTGGTTTACGGCGTGGCCTACCTTTTCCGTCTTACCACCCTGCAATGGATACTCCAAACCCTGGGCCCCGGTTTTTTCGTGGTTATCGCCATCGTGTTTCAGCCTGAACTGCGGAAGATTATCATGCGGCTGGGCCAGGGGGATATATTCCGGCCCGATACCAAGCCCCGGATCGGCAAACTGGATGCGGTGATAACCGCCGCGGAAATTCTTTCCCAGGAACGGCGGGGGGCTCTGGTAGTTTTTTCCCGGAAAACCAACATAAGAAACATTATTGATACGGGGACCCGGATGAACGCCGAGATTTCCAGCCCTCTGATTGTGGCGGTCTTTGAATTTGACGGGCCCCTCCACGACGGGGCCATGGTTATTCAGAACGGCCATATCGCCGCCGCGGGCTGTTTTCTGCCCCTTTCGGATCAGCAGGGAATCCGTAAAAGTTTTGGGACCCGGCACCGGGCCGCCCTGGGCATGTCCGAACAGTCCGACGCGGTGATCCTGGTGGTGTCCGAGGAAACGGGGGCCCTTTCCCTGGCCTTTGATTCGAAAATATACTACGACCTTTCCACCCTGGAGATAACCCGCCGGTTGAAGGAACTGCTGGACCGGGGGGCCCGGCGGGAGTCCTTTGACGCCTCCCCCAAGGAACTGGGGGGTGGTTTTGGTTCCGCCGCCGAATCCAGTCTTGGTTTGGATCTTGGTCCGAACCTTGGTGCCGGGAGCGGGGAGCTTGCCCCCAAGGAGAACGCCGATGTTTTTGCCAAACCTTAAGGGGCTCCTTAAAAAGCTGGCGGAAAACTGGGTCCCCAAGGTGCTTTCCATCGCCCTGGCGCTGGTGATTTTTATGTTCCATCGGCTGAATACCCTGGAGACCCGTTTTTTTTCCATCCCCCTTATCCTTGATATTCCCGCCCATCTGTGCCCCTCCAGTTCCTATGTCAGGATGGTGCGGGTAAGCCTCCGGGGGGACGCCAACAATATTCAGCCCGTACAGGACGACGATATTGAAGCCTACCTTGATTTGCAGGGCTACGAATCCCCCGGCAGCTACCACGCCCCCATAAAACTCCGCAAGAAGGGAACCGCCCTGGGGGTGGAACCGCTGGAGCTGACCGTCGATCCGGTGGCTATAAACATTGACCTGGACTACAAGCAAAACAAGTATGTGCCCCTGACGGCCAATATTGAAGGCAGCCCGGAACCGGGCTTCGATTTGGTGTCCCATACCCTTTCTCCTACCCAGGTGGTTCTGGAAGGCCCCAGCAGCCTTTTGGACAATGTCTTTGAGCTTTACACCGACGTTATAGATTTGAACGGCAGGAACGCCGATTTTTCGGTTACCGTGGCTATTCTGAACAGGGATCCCCTGCTTACCATCCGGGGGAACGGCATGACCGAGTTTAAGGGTTTTGTCCACGCCAGGGTCGATGTGCGGAATTTTGGAAACCTGCCGATTACCCTTTCCTTCCTGGGGCCGGGGCTCCTGGCCGAAGCGTACATAAGAACCGGCAGCGTCCGCCTTGAAGGAAGCCGGGGGAACCTGGACTCCTTTGTCCCGCCCCCGGGTTTTCTTTCCGTAGACTGTTCGGGCATTACCGGGCCGGGCCGTTACAGCCTGCCGATCAAGGCCAACCTGCCTTCCTCGCTTAACCTGGTCCGCATAGAACCGAAGGAGCTGGGGCTTACCATCGTTTTTGAGGAAGCTGCTGTACCTGAAGAAACCGATGTTCTTGAGGAAACCGAGGAATGATAGTGGGTCTGGGGGTGGATGTGATCCATGTGAACCGCATGGAACGCTGGCGGGACATTCCGGGATTGCTGGAGCGCTACTTTCATCCCCAGGAGCTTTCAGCGGCCCTGGAAAAGGGGGCCGGGGCCAACCTTTCCCTGGCGGCCCGCTTCGCCGCCAAGGAAGCCTTTGGCAAAGCCCTGGGGACCGGGTTGGCGGGAATTGTGTTAAAGGACGTCATGGTGGTGAACCGGTTCAACGGGCGGCCGGAGATAAGGGTGTTTAACACCGCCCTGAAGGCCCTGGAAAGAAGCGGGGCCCAGAGGATACATATTTCCTTAACCCATGAACGGGACAACGCCATCGCTGTGGTGATTCTTGAGGAGGATCGGTAAGGATGGTTGAGGAAAGGGAATTAAAAGTATCGTTCTTGTCCAGGAAAGAATATGAGTGCCCCGTTTGCAGCGCCCGGTTTCACAAGGAGGAACTTCTTTCCGGGGGGGGGAGGCTTATCGCCGGCCCCATGACCGAGGAACTCCACCGGGTTTACGAACCCAGCGTCAAATATGGGGAGATCTTTCCCCTGATCTACCAGGCCACGGTCTGCCCCGAATGTTGGTTCGCCGCCATGGACCAGGATTTTGCGGAGCTTTCCGGCGGGGGGATCGCCAAGGCCCGGGAAGACGGGGAAAGCCGGATCAAGGATACCACGAGTCTCTTTGGGGCCCTGGATTTTTCCTCCCCCCGGCATCTGGAGGAGGGGGTGGCGTCCCAGTACCTGACCCTGCGCTGCTACGAATACTTTGACCGGACTGTCAGCCCCACCATCAAGCAGGGATTGGCTTCCCTGCGGGCGGCCTGGCTTTTTGACGATCTGGATAAAAAGAGGCCCCGCCAGCATTTCGATTGGCTCGCCCTCCTGTTCAGACGGAAGGCGGAATTTCTCTACAATGAGGCAATCCGGCTGGAGCAGACCGGCAAGGAAACCCTTTCTGCGATGAAGGTCTTTGGCCCGGATACGGATAAGAACTATGCCTACGAAGGGGTGCTTTACCTTTGCGCCTACCTGCGTTACAAATTCGGTCCCACCGAACCGTCGCAGCGGCGGCAGGTCCTGGAAGAGGCCCGCAGGACTATTTCCAAAATCTTCGGCATGGGGAAATCTTCCAAGGAAAAACCGGGGCCCCTGCTGGACCATGCCCGGCAGGTCTACGATGCCATTAACAAGGAACTGAACGAAAGTGACATCTGACGAATACCGGTCCGGTTCCTCCGTTCCCGCGGGCCGGACGCCGGCGGCGTTTGTCTTTCCGGGGTCCGGGGGCTGAAGGTGGAACCGGCCGGCGGGGGCCGAAACATCCGGCTCCTTATCGCCTACGACGGCACGGATTTTCACGGCTGGCAGCGGCAGGAGGGGCGGCGCAGTATCCAGGGCGCCGTTGAGGATGCGCTGGAGAAGATCCACGGCGGCAGGATCCCCCTTACCGGCGCGGGCCGCACTGATTCGGGGGTCCACGCTGCGGGGCAGGTGGCGAATTTCTATACCCCCATCGCCAGTATCCCCGCTGAACGCTTTGTCCCCGCCCTGAACGGTTTTTTATCCAGGGATATACGGATCCTGGAGGCCCGGGAAACCCGCCGGGATTTCCACGCCCGCTTCGACGCGAAATCCCGGACCTACCGGTACCATCTGATCTGCGGCCGGCCGGCCCTGCCCCAGGAACTGCGCTACGGCCTCCATCTTCGGCGCCGCCCCCGGATCCGGCTCCTCAACGATTACGGCCGGCTCCTCCTGGGGGAGCGGGACTGCTCTCTCTTTGCCAGCCCCCAGGATCCCAGCGCCTCCCGTTTCCGTCATATCACCCGCTGCGGTTTCTTTGTCCGGGGGGACGCTCTGATCTTTGAAATTACGGCCAACGCCTTTTTGTGGAAGATGGTCCGTTCCATCCTGGGGACTCTGCTTTTCTTTGAGGAGCGGGACCTGGCCCCGGAGTTTCTGCGGGATTCGCTGGTCCGGGGGGACCGCCGGCTTGCCGGTCCGACCTTGCCGGGGCAGGGTCTTTTTTTGTGGAACATCGAATACTACCGGCATTGAGGCCCGGCCTTGGCCTTCTCTTTTCGCCGCCGGAATTCGGGATCGCCGGAAGTTTCCGCGGGGCAAGCGTCTGATTCGCCGGGTTTTTGCGGGACGTAAAAAACCGCAAACCGAACATACGCCTGCACAGGGAGAAGGCCGCCTGCACGGAGGCCAAAACCAAAAAATCCGCAGGATTTTTTGGTTTTGGCGGAGTTTGGGGCTTTGCCCAAACTCCGTTCGCCAGGCCGGCAGGGAAGCCGGCTGCATCCGATACATGCGTTTTTGCGGAGCAAAAACGCACAAGGCGGAGAACGGCAGGGGTGCCCGGCATGGATGCCGGCGCGAGTAACTTCCTGGGGTTTTGCGAAGCAAAACCCCAGGCTCAAGAACGGCAGGGATAGCCGGCAGGGAAGCCGGTTGTTTTCAAAGTTGGAGTTGGCGCGCTTCACGCGCCAACTCCGAAAGGCGAACATCCGCAGGGATGCGGATGTTCGCCCGCGCAAGGGATAGGAAGGGTGCGGAGCAGCCACGCCGCAGGCGGGGCCGGAGCGAAGCCGGAGCCCTGGCAACCTCCGGTTGCCTTGATAGCCCGGTCGCCGCAAAGCGGCGATGCGCCCGAATTCCGAAAAGTATTATGATGCCGCCGGGTGGTACTCCTCGCTTTTTTTGATGGTAGCGGCGTAGATGCTGTTAAGGATTCCCAGGAAGGCGGAGAGGCTAAAGAGGGCCTCGATGCCCACGGTGTCCCAGATATAGCCCCCCAGCAGGGCGATAAGAATGGAAATGACATGGTTTACGGAGACGCCGGTGCTAAGGGTGGCGGTGACTTCCTCCTGGCTGGAGGCGATGGACTGGACGTAGACGTTGCTGGCCATGCTGGCCATAGAGATGATTGAATCCAGGACGTAGTTTATACAGACCACGAAAAAGGCGATGTTCAGGGGAAAGATGCGGTGGGCAAAGCCGTAGAGGATACAGACCACGACCAAGAGCAGGGTATCGGTGACCATAACGAATTTGTAGCCCAGTTTGTCGATAAGGCGTCCCACAAAGGGGCTGAAAATGGTGCCGAAGACGGCGCAGATTCCCAGGAGCAGGGAAATGATGGAGGTGGGGGCCCCGTAGTACCGGATCAGCACAAAGGGGGCAAAGGTTATAAAGATTTGCTTCCGGGCGCCGTAGAAGACCTCCAGCATATAGTATTTGGTGAACTTCCGGGCAAAGTAGAAGCGCCGCCGCTTTACCTTGAGTTCCTCCTCCCCCAGGGCCAGGACGGTGAAGAAGGCCGCCAGCATCAGGGCCAGGGAGACCGCGAAGACGATCCGGAAGGGGATGATGTCGGTCCGGGTAAAGCCCAGCCGGGTAA
>JAIRSD010000102.1 GCA_031255615.1 Treponema sp.
GGATTAGGCTCAGCCTTCCACAAACCTGACCAAGCTCATGTCGAGCTCCCAGGAGAGCAGGGGCCCCTTGGGGGGGAGGGGATCCCGGATGCTCTGCTCCGCGGCGATGGGGGATCCTCCGGGCAGTTCCAGTTCCAGGTTTATCCGGGACCCTTCGATGGCGGAGCGGAGAAAGGCGGCGCGGAATAAGGGCCGGGAGGGCCGGGGGATTCCCCCTCCTTCCCGGCGGAGGCTTACCGCGTCCCGTGGGACGAAGACTTCCGCCCCCGGCGGCCCGGGGATTTCCAGGAGGGCGGCGGGAAGCACTGCGCCCCGGCCAAAGAAGCGTCCGGCGAAGGCGGTTTTGGGGTTCAGAAAGAGTTCCCCGCCGGTTCCCGTTTCCACGATTCTTCCCCGGTCCATAAGAGCTATGCGGTCCCCCAGGAGGGCCGCCTCCTCCCGGTCATGGGTCACGAAGATGCAGGGGGCCCGGGACTTGGCCCGGATGGCGGCGAATTCTCCCTGAATCTCCCGGCGCAGGGGGGCGTCCAGGCTTGAAAAGGGCTCGTCCAAAAGGAGAAGCCGGGGTTGGGCTGCCAGGGCCCGGGCAATGGCCACCCGCTGCCGCTCCCCGCCGGACAGGGTTTCCACCCGCCGCTTTTCCCAGCCCGGCAGTCTGACCAAGGCCAGGGCCTCCCCGGCAAGCCGTTGCCGTTCCGCCCGTCTGAGGCCCTGGAGCAGGGGGCCGTAGGCCGCGTTGCCCCCCACGGAGAGGTGGGGGAACAGGGCCAGATCCTGGAACACCACCGCGATTCCCCGCTTCCAGGGGGGGAGGGCGGCGGCGGCCTCCCCGTCCAGCAGGATCTCCCCCCGATCCTCCCGGATAAAGCCCGCGATAAGGTTGAGGACCGTAGTCTTGCCGCAGCCCGAAGGCCCCGTCAGGGCCAATGTTTCCCCGGCGGCGACTTCCAGTTTGTCGATGAAAAGCCGGAACCCTCCGGCGAAGGTCTTTTCCAGAGCGCGGATTTCAAGCGGCATGGGAGCCCCCCGATTTCTTCACCCCCCCAGTATAGGTCCGCCAGGGGAATCCGGTAAACGCAGGGCTCATCGGATTGGAGTTCATCGGAGTTTTCGGCCCCCCAGGTCCGAGAGGAGGAAGAAGGCGGCGCAGCAGAGGATAAGGAGAGTCCCCGCGGCGCAGGCCGCGCCGTAGCGGTAGGCCCCCACGGCCCGGTAGATGAGGAGGGGCAGGGTTTCCCAGTCCTCCGTCCCCAGCATCATGACGGCGTTAAGCTCCCCCAGACTGACGGCGGCGGCGAAGGCCCAGGCGGAGCGAAGAGAGGGGGCGGCGGCGGGCAGGGCCAGGCTGAAGATCCGGGCCAGGGGCCCCGCGCCGAAGGCGGCCCCGGCGTTCATCAGGTTGGGGGGCAGGTTCCTGAGGCCCTGGGAAACGGAGTTAAAGGCGAAGGGCAGGGCGATGACCGCGTGGATCAGGGTTACCGAAAGGAAGGACCGGGACTGTTCCCGACCGTAGAGGATAAGCCAGCCAAGGCCGAGGACTATCCCCGACGAGGCCAGGGGGGCGGTCATGGCGGCCTTGACCAGGAGACCCAGGATTCCCCCCGCTTTCCCCCGAACCCGGCGCCCCGTAGATGATTCCCGGGATTCGCCCCCTTCCCGGAGCAGGGCTCCGGCGGCAAGGACCGCCAGGAGGCAGGAAAGGCCGGCGGAGGAGAAGGCCAGGATCAGGGAGCGGCCCAAGGCGGGGAGGGCCCTTTCCCCGGCGGTCCGCCACCAGTAAAGACTCAGCCGGGTCGCCCGGGCCCGGGAGGCTTTTTGAAGGAAGGATTCCAGGGGCACCGAGAGGACGGGGCCCAGGATCAGGAAGACCATGACCAGGCCGTAGATTCCCAGGGCGATGAAGAATCCCGGAGTCCGGCGGCCCTCCATGCGCCGTTCCCGGTCCGCCGCCGCGTTGATCCGTCCCGTCTGCCCCTCAAGCAGGAGGTAGAGGAGGAATACGGCGGAGGCGGTGAGGGTCTCAAAGAGGGCCAGGATTCCCGCCGCCCCGTAGTCCAGGGAGATTCTCGCGTAGCGGTAGATCTCCACCGCCAGGGTGCCGGAGGCTGGGCCGCCCCCCAGGACCAGAACCACCGCGAAGCTGGTAAAACAGTAGAGGAACACCAGCAGGGCCGCGGAACCAAGGCCGGGGAGGGAGAGGGGCAGGAGGACCGTCAGCACCGCCTTGAAGGGGGAGGCCCCCAGGCTTGCCGCCGCGGGGAGGTAGGCCCTTCCGGCCCGCTCCATGCTGTCCCCCGTCAGGCGGAGGACCAGGGGAAAGTTGTAGAAACCGTGGGCCAGGATGATCGCCCCCGGCTTGTAGAGAATTCGTAGAGTTCCCCCCCCCAGGGCCGCGGCGATCCGGTTAAGCCAGCCGGAGTTCCCAAAGAAAAGTATAAAACCAAGGACCACCAGGATGGGGGGCAGGGCGAAGGGAATCCCTGAAAGGGCCCGGAAAAAGCGGATCAGCCTGCCCCCGGCGGGAAAAGCGGCGGGGAAGACGGCAAAAAGCCAGGCCCCCGGCAGGCCTAGGCCCAGGGCCAGGAGGGTGCTGTAGAGGGCCTGTTTAAGGGTGAAGCCCAGGACGGGGAAGACGGAGAGGACCAGCGCCGCCCCTCCCGGTTCCGCCAACGCCTGAATCCCCAGGCCCAGACTGGCCGTGTAGGGGAGGATGAAGGCCAGGGCCGTCAGAACCAGGGGGGGAAGGGCCAGGATCCGCCGCAAGGCATCAGCCCCCTTGGGCCCGCATCAGGGCGGCCCACTCGTTTAGCTCCGCCTCCGTGGGGGGAGCGGGCCGCAGGGCCTTGGAACTCTTGGGGGCGATACGGAAGGAGGCCGGGAGGGGGATGTCGATGACCGGGTACATCCAGTTGGTCAGGGGGACCAGAGACTGGAAATCGGGGCTTAAGAGGTAATCGAGGAAGGCCCTGGCATTTTCCTTGTTTTTAGCGGCCTTCAGGATCCCCGCCAGTTCCACCTGGAGGGGATGGCCCTGGTCAAAGATTACCGCCCGGTACCGTTCGCTCTCCTCGTATTCCAGGTGGTAGCTGGGGCTGGTGGTGTAGGACAGGACCAAGGGGGCCTCCCCGTTGGTAAAGAGGCCGTAGCCACTGCTCCAACCGTCGGCGACGGTGAGAATCGAAGGCTTGAGCCGCCGCCAGTAGTCCCGCCAGCCTTCCCCGTATATATCCCGGACCCAGGCGAAGAAGCCCAGCCCCGGAGAGGAGGTCCGGGGGTCCATCAGGATGAGCTTTCCCGCATAGCGGCCTTCGGTAAGGTCCTCCAAGCTTGAGGGCGGGCTGGGCAGAAGCTCCGAATCGTAACAGAGGGCAAAGTAGCCGTAATCGTAGGGGGAGAGGGCCCAGCTTGGATCCACCGCCAGTTCCGGGGAAATCCCCTCGGCCCCCGCGGGTTTGTAGGGTTCCAAGAGGCCGGAGGCCAGGGCCCTTCCGGCCATGTTCTGGTCCAGACCCAGGATAATGTCCGCGTTGGCCTGGGAACCTTCCCGCAGAAGCCGGGCCAAGACCTCTCCCGCATCCCCGTGGCTTACCCAGCGGACGCTGATGCCGCTTTGTTCAAAAAACTGTTTTTCCGCCGCCGGTCCGGGCCCCCATTCGGAACTAAAGGAATCGTAGGTCCAGACGATCAGTTCCCGGGAATCCGTTTCCCGGAGGGAAGCCCCTTCCTTCTTTCCCCCGCCAAAAAGGGGAAGACCGGCGAGGATTGCGCCCAAAAGGGCCAGGAGGACAATTTTTCCGCGCATACACTTACTCCTTTCCCTATCCGGAGCCGCCCTGAATAAACCTGAACCGGGAAAAAGGGGTAGAATAGCAATGCACGGTTTGCCGGAATCCGCCGGACGGCGGCTGCTCCGGTCCTTCGCCGGGCTCACGCGCCCGGCCTCATTTGCTCCCTACGCCGGCATTATCCGGATCAGGTTCAACGGGTCTAATCTCAGGCGGGTCCCTTTGCCGGTCCCACCACCCCGAATGGTATGAGAACCATAAACAGGATGGGAGGGAATGTCAAGGTTCCAGCAGGGGGCAGGCAGGGCTCCTGCATTTACTTTTTCGGCTGGGATGAGAGAATGGACATATTCCTGGGAGGGGATATGGACATAGGGGGATTGAGAGAGAAACTGAAAGGGGTAACGGACCCGCGGCGGCC
>JAIRSD010000109.1 GCA_031255615.1 Treponema sp.
TAAGGGCTGAGGAGCTTCAGGCTTAGACGCAGGGGCAGATGATCGCTCAGGCCCCCGCCGGTTCGGATGCTGTACAGGTTGGGGGTTCCCTGGGCATTTACAAAGGGTTCGACGCGCAGGGTTTCGCCCCCCTCAAATTCCCAGCCCTGTCCGTCAAAAAGAGCGGAGTTTAAAAGAAAATGATCGATGGTTTCCCAGTCGTTGCTGTAAAAATAGGATCCCCCCTTTAACTCCTTCCCCCAGGGACTGTAAAGGGCGGCGGTCCCCTCGGCAAAGTAGGCGGACCGGGGCGGTTTATTGCCGCTCAGCACCAGGAAATCCGTCTGGACCGACCCGGCTTCCGCGCCGCCGTCCCTGGCCAGCCCCGCGTGGTGGGCCGCCTTGGGGTCGTCGGGAAGGAGGGCGCAGATGTAGCGGCCCGCCTGGCGGTAGTATTCGTCGTGGTTTTCGTTTAAATCCCCCATGATGAGGACCGGCGTCCCCGGCGTTTCGGCCTCGATTTCCCGAAGCCGCCGCAGAATAAGCCGGGCGGAGGCCCGCCGCTGGCCTTCGGTCTTTTCATCTCCCCCCAGTTTCGATTTCCAGTGGCAGATAAACAGGGCCAGGGGGATCCCCTCCGCCTCTACCCACACTTCCGCCACGGGCCGGGGCGTGGTTTCATTCTCCGCGGTAAAAGAATGGGCCCGCTGCTGGACAAGGGGGATCTTGCTTAAAATTCCAAGCCCCAGGGACATGCCGCTAACATTGGCGAAGGAACTGTAACGGTACCGCGCCTGGGAGCCCCCCAGGGAAGCCAGACTCTCCGCCATATCCAGAAGCGTCTGGGGATTCTCAATCTCCGCCAGGGCGAGAATATCGGGAAAACCCGAGGGAATTTGACTAATCCCCTTGGCCATGGCGGTGATCCTGGCCCTGTATTTCTCCGCCGACCAGCCCGCCGTTTCCATGTAATCCAAATATTCGGACCCGCTCTCCTCCCCGTCGAAAAGGGCCTGGACGTTCCAGAAAAGGACATCCAGTTCCCCCTTGTCCAAACCCGCCGCCGCTCCGGCGGCTGCCTCGCAGGAAGCCCCCAGCAGAATCAGCGCTCCCCCCAGCAGCAAGAGAAGCCCCGCCCAGACCCTCCAGGGGCCGAACAGCCGGGCAAGAGCCCCGCAGCCGCCCTCCAATCCTCGTTTCATAGTCTCTCCTTGCGTATCCTTGTCCCGGCCCCCACCGGGACGGGATCGTTCTCCTATATAGGGGGGGCAAAACGGCGATTTGCTTGGCTTTTTTCAATTTTTTTTAGCTTTTTCAGGTTTTGAAGGGGGCGGCAGGCCTCGCGCCGCGTTTTTTTGGGCGCATCCCCGCCTCCGGCGGGGACCGGGCTATCCGCTCTAACAAAAACCCTACGGGTTTTTATTCCGCTTCTATCCCTTGCGCGGGAGGAAGCCCTGCCGGTCCGGCAGGGCTTCCTCCTTCCGAGTTGCCGCGCGGTACGCGGCAACTCAAGGAATCCGCTCCCTAAAACGGAGTTTCGCGAAGCGAAACTCCGCAAAACCAAAACGCCCTGCGTTTTGGTTCGGCCTCCCTGTTGACGCGGTTTGCGGAACTTCTGTCTGGTAAGCGGCCCCCCTTCTTTATATGATGGGGCAGGGGGTACACGATGTTTCCAGAGGGTAAAACCAAGGCATTGACCTTGAGCTACGACGACGGGGTGGAACAGGACCGGAAGCTGGTTGAGATACTGAACCGCTATGGGATAAAGGCCGCCTTTAACCTGAACAGCGGCATCCAGACCGGGGCCGGCGGCTGGGTGAACAAGGATATTGCGGGGCGGGATCTGCCCATTAAACGGATGAATGTCCGGGGGCTTCGGGAGCTTTACGCGGGCCACGAGATCGCGGTCCACGGCCTGACCCATCCCCGTTTGGAGAACCTGGACGAGGAGACTGTCCTGAACGAACTGGAGCAGGACCGGCTGAATCTGGAGCGGATCTTTGGGGCCGGAATTTGCGGCATGGCCTATCCCTATGGGACCTTCAACGATCTGGTGAAAAAATGCGCCGCCGCCTGCGGTCTGCGCTACGGCCGGGGGGTGCGGAGCACCCATTCCTTCGATGTGCCGGAGGACTTGCTGGCCTACCAGCCCACCTGCCACCACGCCGACGCGGAGCTGATGGAACTGGGGGAGCGGTTTATCAAACTTAAGAGCCCCCGGCCCCAGGTCTTTTACCTCTGGGGCCACAGTTACGAGTTCGACATGGGCCGCAACTGGCAGGTGATAGAGGATTTCTGCCGGCTTATGGCGAACCGGGACGATATTTTCTACGCCACCAATGCCCAGGCCCTGCTGTAGGCCGCTTATAGGCCCGCTATAGGCCGTTTACAGATTAAAGGCCTTGAGGAGCTTTTCCACCCTGACGGGCCTTCCCTTCTCATCATCCGCGGGGACCGTGGTAAAGGTCCAGCCCGGAATCCGGGCGGGATCCGCGCCGGCCCCGGCAAGGGGGGCGGGGTTCAGGGCGAAGACGATGTCCATGTCGTTGGCCGCCGCATCCTTGGCCCACTCGAAAAGGTTGCCGTCCCCCAGGCTGATGCCGTAATGGTCCATGGCCATGTGGTAGCCGATGCTGTCCCGCTTGAGTTTGAGGATCTGCCGGTAAGATTCCAGGGGCGTCGCGTCCCCTGGATAGGAAAACCGCTCCCTCCCCAGTTTGGTTCCCACCGTGATCTTTTCGTCGGCGAATCCGTAATGATCCGGCAGTTTGCGGGGATCGAGGCCCGCCGCGATAAAGGGGGCGGCGTCGAATTCGAAGAACAGATCGTATCGGGGGCTTTCCGCGAAATCGGCGCTCCAGATAAAACGGACGCTGTTGTCCGGGGCCGCCAGGGACCAGCCGCCCGCCGCTTCGTCCCGGCTGACGGGCCGGGGGAGCCGGGGGAGGATCTGTTCAAGGGACCGGAGCGAACCGGCTCCCACCACATCCAGCTTTTCGCAGGAGCAAAGGAGGCCGCCGGAGAAGACGGCCGCCGCGAGGAGGGCCGCCGTACCGAGGGCGGTCCGGGGGGGATGCTTCGTTCCTTTCATCGCGGGGCCCCCTTGGACGGGGCGGCCCGGACCGGCTTAAAGTGTTTAAGCCGCAGGGCGTTGCTTACCACCGACACGGAACTCATGCTCATGGCGGCGGCGGCGAAGATGGGGTTGAGGAGGGGCCCCCCGAAAAGGTAGAGGAGTCCGGCGGCGACGGGGATTCCCAGGGTGTTGTAGCCGAAGGCCCAGAACAGGTTCTGCTTGATGGTGCGGATGGTCCGCTTGCTTAGGTTGATGGCCGTGGGAACGTCCAGGAGATCGCTGCGCATGAGGACGATGTCCGCCGATTCCATGGCCACGTCGGTGCCGCTGCCGATAGCGATTCCCACGTCCGCCTGGGCCAGGGCCGGGGCGTCGTTGATGCCGTCCCCTATCATGGCTACAACCCGGCGGCGGGTTTGGGAGAGGGGCCGGCCCCCTTCCCCCGCCGGGGCCTCCCCCGATTCCTGCAATTTTTTTATCTCCGCCGCCTTATCCTGGGGCAGCACCTCCGCCAGGACCCGGTCGATTCCCGCCTGTTGCGCGATGGCGGCGGCGGTCTTCCGGTTGTCCCCGGTGATCATGGCGACCTCTATCCCCATGGCGCGGAGGGCCGCCACCGCCTCCCCGCTGCTTCCCTTCAGCACGTCCGCCACCGCCGCGATTCCCGCGGCCTCCGGGCCGGCCCCGCCGTCCAGGGCGATATACATGGGGGTTTTGCCCGCGGCGGCCAGGCGGTCGCTTTCCGATTCCAGGCCCTTAAGGGAGACCCGCCGTTCTTCCATGAGCTTCCGGTTCCCCACTACCACCCGGCAGGGGGCCGCCGCCGGGTCCCCCGGACCCGCCGCGCCGTCAAGTTCCACCTCGATGCCCCGGCCCGGCAGGGCGGTAAAGCTCCGAAGGGCCGCCAGTTCCAGCCCCCTGTCCCGCGCCCCCCGGACGATAGCCTCTCCCAGGGGGTGTTCGGAGCCCTGTTCGGCGGAGGCGGCGAGCCGGAGGAGCGCGTCTTCCGGGCTTAACTGGGGGGGCGTTGCGGGGGGGGAACCCTCGGGATTCGCCTTTCCCCCCCCGCTGAGGGGGGTGGCCCGCAACAAAGTGCGGGCCAGGGGGGAGGCTTCCCCCCTCATGACGATGAGATCGGTAACCTGGGGTTTCCCCTCGGTTAGGGTGCCGGTTTTGTCGAACACGATGGTGGTGATTTTGTGGGCGGTCTCCAGGGCTTCGCCGCCCTTGATGAGGATGCCGTTTTCCGCGCCCTTGCCGGCGCCGACCATGATGGCGGTGGGGGTGGCGAGGCCCAGGGCGCAGGGGCAGGCGATGACCAGGACGGAAATGAAGACGGTGAGGGCGAATTCCAGCGCCGATTTTCCCGGGGGGGGGCTGATGAGGCCGGCGGAGAGGGCGGCGAACCAGGCGACGCCGGCGATGAGGGCGAGGGCGCAGACGATGGGGACGAAGTAGCCGGCCACGATGTCGGCCAGTTGGGCGATGGGGGCTTTGGAACCCTGGGCTTCCTCTACCAGGCGGATGATCTGGGCCAGGGCGGTGTCGCCGCCGACTTTTTCCGCCCGGAAGCGGAGGAGGCCGTTGCCGTTGATGGAGGCGCCGTACACCGGGTCGCCGGGTTTTTTGTCTACCGGCATGCTTTCGCCGGTGAGCATGGATTCGTCAACGGAACCGGCGCCCTCCGTAACGACGCCGTCCACGGGGATCTTGGCGCCGGGTTTGACGACCACGATGTCGCCGGGGACGACCGCCGCGATGGGGATTTCCCGCTCCACCCCTTCGCCGGAGGGGCCGGCGGCGACGATGATCGCCGTTTTGGGGGCCAGCCCCATGAGCCGTTTGATGGCGTCGCCGGTCCGGCCCTTGGACACGGCTTCCAGGGTTTTTCCCAGCAGGATGAGGGCGATGATGATGCCGGCGGTTTCGTAGTACAGGGATTCCACGGCGTGGAAGCTGCCCTGGGCGATCTGCCATACGTTGAAGGTGCTGTAGATAAAGGCCGCCGAGGTGCCGACGGCGATAAGGCTGTCCATGTTGGGGCTGCGGTGCAGGATGTTTCTGAAACCCGCCGTGTAGAACCGGAAACCCACGGCCATGATGGGGACGACCAGGACCAGCTCCGCCAGGGCGTAGACCAGGGGGTAATTCATGGGGGACAGCGCCCTGGGGAAGGGGAGGATGAGCCAGGAGGGGACCACCGCGCCCATCATGGGGACCATGGCGATATAGAGCAGGGGGAGGCCCAGGGCGGCGGCGACGGTAAATTTGGTTTTAAGGACCCGGATAGCCTTTTCCCTGCGCCGTCTGTCCTGCTCCGCCGCGTCGTCGCCGAGTTCCAGGGCCTTGTATCCGGCCTTCTCGACCGCCTCCTGGATGGCCGGTATCCTGATGACCCCCGGATCGTAGACCACCGCGGCTTTTTCGGTGGCCAGGTTCACCACGGCGCTTTCTATGCCTTCCAGTTTGCGGATAGCCCTTTCAACCCGGGCCGCGCAGGCCGCGCAGGTCATGCCGCCGATGGACAGGGTCTGACTTTGCATGGTTTTCGCTCCTCCTCCCACATTTTTTGTCTTCGTCCGGGGCGGCCCGCCCGGCGATTCCCCTGCTGGGAAAGCGCCGAATGTCGATTCCCCTTTGGGCGTGTTTTTTGCCGCCGTAAAAAACACGGGCTCTCAAGGCAGCCGGAGGCTGCCGGGGTTCCGGTTTCGCCTTGCGTCAGGAGATTTCCCCGGCGGCCCCGGAAAACCGCGATTTCGCGAATGTTCGCAGATTTTTATACGAAAATCCCTCGCCGCCAGTGGGATTCGCGTAATCCACGGACAATCAACGCCCTTCGCAAGGCGCTGGTACCTTGCTTACCCTGCATCACCGGATAAGAGCAACGGCCGGAACAGGAATTTGAACCGCGAAGGCGCACCAGGGCGAGCTGCGGCTCGCCAGGAACACGAAGGAATGAAAAAGCGCCGCCTATCCCCGCCTTTCGTGCGCCTTCTTCGCCTTAGTGGTAAATTTCTTCCGTCCGCATATCCAACTTTTTAGGCTAAGCGGCCTGCTAACTCCGCCTCCACCGGGAGAAGATGATCCGGGCCCCGTCCAGAAACTCTTTGGAGATGGTGATTGCCCCGTTCCCTACCGCTTTATGGGCGTCGGGAATGGGGACCGGGTTGCAGCCCCCGGAACGGATCCCCACCTGGCTCATGCGGAAACGGCTGCCGCAGTTCTGGCAGACCAGCACCGTTCCCTGCTGTTTGTAAAAGCCCCGGCCCGAGGCGTAGCACACCTGGCAGGTATTGAAGGCGGTGCGGACGCTCCCGTCCGGGGCCTTGACCGCCAGGACCTCAAGCCGGGTTCCCTTGATGTCCACCGGGTAGAAGGCCGCGTTTGCCGTAAGCTCCGCCAGGGGGATCACCAGATCCCGGTCGGCGACGGCGGGCTTGACCGTGTTGATCTCCCCGCCCTCTCCAAAGGCAAGACCGGCGGCAACCAGCATGAGCGCCCCCACGCACAGGCCCCCGCGCCGTCCGAAGGCTCCGGGTTTTTTCCCTCGTCCGCCTTCCTTAACCCCTCCATTCATGGGTTCCTCCTTAGGTTCCGGATCTTTCCGGTGTTTCTTGTATGCCCTGCCTTTCCAGCGTCCCCGCCCGGCGGCGGTACGAGGCGTCCCCGGACCGGCCTTCAACATAGCCCTCCGGGTATATCAGGGTTTCGTGGTTCAAAACCTCCGCCCTCAGGGCCTCGATATCCACCGCGGAAAGGTCGTCCACTACCTTCACATAGCCGTAGAATACATTGTCGGCGGTGGAAAAATCAAAATCCTCCCCCGGCAGAAGCCGGATAATATTGTCCCCCTGTTCCATGTCCAACCGGGCGGCATAGGCGGGAAAGATAAGGCTGCTGTTTCCCGGATCAAGGGAATCGTTGTTCACGATCCAGAGCGCCGGAATTCCCCGCCGCAGCACCAGGATCGCCGGATCAATGCCCCCGTCCCGGAGGCTTATGGTTACGGTCTGGCCGCCATCCTTCCCCAACTCCGCCAGGGCCACCCGATCCGTGGGAATAAGCACCCCCGCCGGGAAGGGGGCCGCGCCGGGATCGCCGGAATCGGCGGGGCTTTCCGGGATCGCCCCCGGCTCCACCACCGTGATGGAACCGCGGATCATCCCCATCCAGCAGGAATAGGAGAATTTTCCCGTCCTTGGGGGGGAGAATTCGACGACGTTCTCTCCGGATCTGAATCGGTGCTCGATCCCGTATTCCCGGAGGATCATCCGGTTATTGCAGCCGTTGACGCTCCCCGCCGGGGCGTTGATGATCCACCGCACCGGCATGCCCGCCCGCACCGTGATGGCCGGATAGCGGTTCCCGCTGAGGGTGGAATTGACAATCTGGACTCCCCCCTCGACCGGGGGAAGGGCCGGCGGGGCCGCCTCCCGCCGGAGCGCCGCCCCGCCGGGGAAACGGAGCGCGGCCAGGGCCCCGCCGGCGGCATCGAGGCTGAACCCCGCAAGGTTCAGGCCGTAACCGAACATGGTCAGGCCCATCACCGTTATCAGGACCGCCCCCGCCCAGGCCGCCCGGCGGGTAAAGCCGGACCCGGCGGAATGGCCCAGCAGGGAACCCAGGGCTCCCAGGCCGAACATGAGGGGGACGGTGCCCGCGCTAAAGAGGAACATGGCGATTCCCCCCGCCAGGGGGCTCCCCGTGGACAGGGCGTAGATCTGCATGGCCTGCAAGGGGCCGCAGGGCATAAGGCCGTTGAGGAGGCCGATGAAAAGAGGGCCCCGGTTCCGGGCCCTTTGGCCCTCAATTTTCCGGGAGATAATCCGGGGAAGGCCCGGACGAAAACGCCGCAGGGCGGGGAAGAATCCCAGCATGTTGATCCCCATGATCACCATAAAGACTCCGGCGGCAAGCTGCACCAGGCCCTGGAAGCGGCCCGATACGCTTACCGCCCGCCCCAGGCCCCCGGCCAGAACCCCCGCGGCGCTGTAGGAGATCACCCGTCCGGCGTTGTACAGGACCGCCGGGCCGAGGGCTTCCCGGCGTTTTTTCCCCTGCACGGCGGGGTTTAGGCATTGGGAAAGGTTGATCCCCCCGCACATGGCGGCGCAGTGGACCGAGGTAACCAGGCCGGTGATGAACAGCATCCCGTAGCCCATGCCCGCCTCCGCCAGGGGAAAGGCCGCCGCCAGGTTCCCGATCCCCAGGGCCCGCAGCAGGACGTAGAGGGCAAGGATGAGCGTCAGGGTCCCGGCAAGCTCCCCCGCCGGGGCCCCGGTCCCCGCATCGTCCCCCAGCACCCGGTAGCCCAGCCCTTCGATGCCTCCTTTTATTTCGCCGAAACTCAGTACCTGCGGATCGTAGCGCAGCGCCGCCGTACCGGCGGCAAAGTCCACCACCGCCTTTTCAACTCCCGGCGCACTATTCAGCCAGGTTTCAATCCGGTTCCCGCAGTTCGCGCAGGTCATGCCGCCGATACGGATGGTCTGGGTCTTCATAGCGTCTTCGCGCCCCCTCCTCGCCCTGGAGTTGTGTCAACATGCGGGCGGAGAAAAAATTCCGGCCCCCGCCGAATCCGCGCCCGGCATCAGCCGGGGCCGCCGCTCCGCTAGATTATAATATCTATCGGTATAGTATGAATACTAGTACCTTGCTTAGGCTGCATCACCGGATAAGCGAAACGACCGGGAATAGGAATGTTAGCCATGAAGGAATGAATATACGCCTCCAATCCCCGGTCTTCGTGCGCCTTCCTCGCCTTCGTGGTAAATTTCTTCCATACCGCGCATATCTGGTCTTTTTGGTTAAGCAGCCTGCTAAATATACCGCCCCGGTCCGGCGGCTTTTTCCGGCGGGGTGCGGGCGAAAGCTGCGCCGGCAGGGAGGCTGAACCAAAAGGCCGCGCCTTTTGGTTCAGCGGAGTTTCGCGGAGTGAAACTCCGTGTTTATAGAGCGGATTCCGCGCAAGGGATAGGAGCGGAATTCCCCGCCCCCGCAGGGGGCGGGGAATTGGAGCGGATAGCCCGGTCCCCGCCGGAGGCGGGGATGCGCCCAAAGAGTCCCGGTATTCTATCTTCGCCGAATTGAGGAGGCTGATTAAGGGCCCTGTTCCATCAATGCTATGGACTATGGACGCGGTTTTCACGGGGACCCGTTCCGGATAATCTTACAGGGGCTGCGGACAGGTTGCTCCGGCGGCGGTCTGGGTTCCGGGGGCCGCGCTTTTCCGCCCTTCCGGGGGAGGGGCTTTCCGCGCCTTCCGGGTTGGGGGGCCCGCATACTGTTTGGGCGGCTTGTCCGGGCCCGCCGGGTTCGTGATAAGTCCAGGGGAGCGCGTGATGCCGTCGCAGATTCTGCATACCCTCTTTGGGGAAGATGTGATTACCGCCATGTACCGGCGGCTGGGGCCCCGGTTTGGGCTGGTGGCGGATAAGGCGCTGGAGAAGATCCGGCGGGATTACCGGACCGCCTTCGCCCTGGGCTGCCAGGGGCCGGACATTTTTTACCACAGCCAGGGCCGGCGGCCGGTGGGGCTTGAGTACGGGACCCTGCTGCACCGCCGGGGGGCGGGGGTTTTCACGGCGGGGCTTTTGAAGATGGGGCTGCCGGACCCGCCGCCGGATGCGGAGGATATCGCCCGGGGCCGGCGGGAAAAGGGGATCAACGCCCTGGGGGTCTATGCCCTGGGTTTTATGACCCATGCCATCCTGGACCGGGAGGCCCATCCGTATATCGTCTATAAATCCGCAGCCCTGGGGGGGCCGGCGGGATCCGGCGGAGGGGATTCCGGCGGGGGCCGCCGCGCCCGGCACCACGCCTTTTTTGAACGGATTATCGACGTGCTGATGTTGAAGGAGCTGCGGGGGGAGGAGGCCGCTTCCTGGGACCAGGAGGCTATTCTGGCGCGGATCTGCGAGGCGCCTCCCCTGGGGCTCAAGGAACTGGTGGCCCGGGCCCTGGTTCTGGCTTTTCCCGAGCGGGCCGGCGGGGACGGGAAGCTGATGGCCCGGATAGACAATACCTTTGCCGACTGCGCCCGGTTTTACCGGCTTACCAGCCCCCGGCGCAGCGCCCTAAAGGGGGAGGTCCTGCCGGAGGACGGGGCGGCCGTCCGGCGGGTCCTGGAATATTTGTACCCGGAAGATCTGGAGGAGGATCTGGATTTTCTGAACCTGGGGAGGGAGCCCTGGTTTTACCCGGCGGGGGACGGCGGGGAGGATCGCCGTTCCTTCCCGGATCTCTACGCCGGGGCGGTGGACCAGGCGGCGGCGGCCATCGCCCCGGTGATCGCCCGGTATCTGGAAAGGGGAATTTTCCCCATCCGGGAGGCGGCCCAGGCCATCGGCAACGGGGGGCTTTCCATCCAGGACCGGGAGGGCAGGCCCTGCGCCCCGACCCGCAGTTCTCCGCTGCCCCTGGACCGGGTGCTGCGGCGCCAGGGGCGGCTGCGGGGCCTGGAAGGGTAGGGGGGCCGCGCCGGAGCTTCCCGGGGTCTCCCGCCGGCGGAGGATCCTCCGGCCCCGCCGCCGGGGATGCCGAATCAAAGGGCCGCGCCTTTTGATTCGGCGGAGTTTCGCTTCGCGAAACTCCGCGTTGGGGGGCCGATTCTCCGCATCGCCGCACACCGCACGGCAATGCGGAGGACGAAGCCGCGCCGGCAGGGAGGCCGGCGGGAGGGGATGCGTTTCATCGGTTTTGGCGTGGAACAGCGGCGCTTGCGGGCTGAAAATCCGCAGGGAAGCGGATTTTCAGAAGGCGCAGGCCGCGGAGCGGCTTGCGCCCGCGCAAGGGATAGGAGCGGAACAAAAACCCGCAGGGTTTTTGTTAGAGCGGATAGCCCGGTCCCCGCCGCAGGCGGGGATGCGCCCAACCTGCACTCATTATGCGGCATCCCTCAACCGGACCGCCGGGAACGGGGCCCTGTCCGGTTTTCCTGTCAAACATGAAGGCGCCGCGAAGGGGGGGCTGTTAGGGCAGGGGGGCCGCGCCGGAGCTTCCCAGGGTCTCCCGCCAGCGGAGGATCCTCCAGCCCCGCCGCCGGGCTTCCCGCCGCAGGATCCGGTCCGGGTTGACCGCCGCGGGGTGGCCGGAGAATTCCAGCAGGGGCAGGTCCGTGTAGGAATCCGAATAGAAATGCAGGGCGCCGGGGTCTATGGAGCGTTCCTCCAGCCAGCCCTTGACGGCGGCCAGCTTTTCGGGCCCGAAGGGGGCCCTGCCGCTCAGCCGGCCCGTGGTTTTCCCCCCGGCGAATTCCGGCACGCTGGCGATGGAGCCCTCGACGGCGAAGAATTCTTCCAGGGGTTCCAGCAGGGTGCGGGGGGAGGAACTGGCGAACCAGACCGTCTCCCCCCGGCGGCGGAGCGCGGCGATGAGGCCCAGGCCCTCCCGGTACAGTCTGGCCTTGACGCGGCGTTCAAAGCAGAGCCGCGCCAGATCTTCCAGGGCCCGCCGGTCGATGCCCGCCAGCCGCTTAAAGGCTGTTTCGATGAAGTCCCCCCGTATCCGCCCGGCCTTGTAGCGCAGCCATTCAAGGGGGAGCTGCCGGAGCTGCCGGAAACTCAGGATTCCCCCCTTTAGGGCCTCGGCGAGAAAGTACCGGGACGTGGAGCCCCGCAGCAGCGTATGATCAACGTCAAAAAAATGGACCGCCACGGCAAGCCGCCCTCAGGGCGCCCCCAGGGGAATTTTATAAAAATTCAAGATACTTACATTCCCGCCGGGCCTGTTCCGCGTAACAGCCCCGCATGGCCTCGGGAAGCAGGGCCGCCATCTGGCCCATCAATTCGGCCAGCATGGATTCCCGCACCGCCCTGCCGGGCCGCCCCTCGTATTTGAAACGGAAGGGCCGCCCCACCCGGAAGCGGAGGGGGGTCCGCCGGAAATGCCGGAGGTTGTCCCAGATTTTTTCCCCCCCAAAGTGGACTACCGGCAGCATCGGCGCGCCGGTGAGCAGGGCCAACTGCACCACCCCGGCCTTTCCCTGCCGGAGGACGCCGTTTTTGTTCCGGCTGCCCTCGGGGGCGATGCAGACGAAGAACCCCTTGTCGATGGCCTCCCTGACGTTTCGGAAGGTCTGCAAGTAGGAGCCGTTCCGGTTGATGGGGATGGCGTTGTAGGTATCGCAGAGGAAGGCCATAAAGGGGTTTTTCCAGGTTTCCGATTTTACCAACCCCGTAAGGAGCAGGGGGTGGCTGTGGGTAACCAGGATGGGGACCTCCAGGAAGTTGATGTGGTTTATCACGACAATCATCGGGCCCCGGGGAAAGGCGCCGTCCGGGCCGTCCTCCGCCCCGCCGGAACCGCCCGCTCCCCCGGCCGTCCCCGGCGGACAGCCCCTGGTCCCGTAGATGAGGAACCGCAGGGTGCCGACAAATTCGCTGGCGTCTATTTCGCAGAGGGTATCCAGCAGCCCCTTGAGGACGGCGTTCACCATGGCCCGGCGGATACTCATAAGAGGTTTCACGGACGCACCGGATTACCTATCAGCCGAAGGGCCCCGGGCCGGCAGCTAATGACCAGTTCCTTGCCGTCCTCGCACACCGTTTCGCCGTCGCAGTGGGCCGCCATCCCTCCCTGAAGGGCCCTGATGCGGAAATGCGCCCCCCGATCCATGAGGGTCTCCGGGCACTCGCCCTGGGTGCCCTTGGGATAGCGGAGGACAATCTGGATAAGCCGCCGCCGGGAGGCGGGGTGCCGGATCGCGCAGAGGTCGAAAAGCCCGTCGTCCAGGACCGCCCGGGGCCCCATGTAAAACATGCCCCCCATGCGCCGGCCGTTCACCACCGAAACGATGATCGCCGGAAAGGCCGCGGTCTTCCCGTCGTATTCAATCTCCAGCAGGGGGGACGCCTCAAACCGGGCGGTGGTGATAAGGGCCCCCAGCGCGTAGGCCAGGGCGCTGTGGACGGACTTCATCTTCGCCGCCTCAAAGCCGACCTTCGTATCAAAACCAATCCCCACGCCGTTGATAAAGTAGCGCCCCTCCGGAAAGTACCCCCCCGTAACCCGCCCCGCGTCCAGGGGGCTGATCTCTTTCCGCGTCAGTATCTCCAGGGCCCGGTCGAGGTCCTCGGGAACCCCCGCGGAACAGGCGAAATCGTTCCCCCGCCCCACCGGGATAAGACCGAGGATCGGCGGCTCCCCCGCGGGCCCCTTCCGGGAAAGAAGCCCATTAGCGACCTCGTTGCTGGTGCCGTCTCCCCCCGCCGCCACGACAATGCTCCGGGCCGGAGCCTTCTCCGCAATCTCCTGGGCGTGGCCGGGCCCCCTCGTCAAAAGGATCTCATATTCCACACGGCGTTCTTTCAGGAAACGGTCGATCTTGGGATATTTTTTTAGAGCCCTCCCCTTTCCCGCGACCGGGTTCAGGATAACGAGGAATTTACTAGGCTGCGACATTATACAACAAATTGTATTATAAAAAGCCGGAAAAGGCAACCGATGAACAAATCCACCGGCAATGCCGGGTCGAGGACAGGCGCGTATCGAGGCCAGGTTGGGCGCATCCCCGCCTCCGGCGGGGACCGGGCTATCCGCTCTAACAAAAACCCTGCGGGTTTTTATTCCGCTCCTATCCCTTGCGCGCTCGCTGTGCCCCGCCCTTCCCCGTTTGCGTTGGGGCGGCAGGGGTTTTTTTGTAACGTTGTTCAGAAACTTCAGTTTCTGAACAACAACCGCTTAAAAACGAAGAAGAACGCGGGTTTTCTCGGGAAACCCGCGTTCCTCGCAAGACCTGTTCAATAATGCGGCTGCTTGTTGAACAAGTCCATTTTTGATGAGAGTCCGAAGCAGTTGTAGGGGAAACCCGGCTTTCCCTGGCGGCGGAGCCGGGGAAACCGGCGTGTTTTGATACGGAGCATATACGGAGGGGGGCCTGCGATATCTTCATGTTTGCCGCTCCGCTTGAAGGCTGGAGGAGGGCCGGGACAACGGGATCGGCGGACCCGTGCGGATGGGGCGGAACAAATAAGGCGCCTGGTGGATGAGGATTTTCCGCATGCTGAAAAGATCGTCCTGGTGATGGACAATCTGAATACCCATACGACGGCTTCTGTGTATGAACGGTTTCCTCCGGAAGAAGCGAAACGGATAAAGGACAAACGGGAGTTGCATTACACGCCGAAGCACGGAAGCCGGCTGAACATGGCGGAGATAGAGATGAGCGTGATAAACCATCAGGGGCTGCCGCAACAGATACCCACGATAGAACGGATGCGGAAAGAGGCGGCGGCGTAGAAGCGGAACCAGGAAACCTGTAAAATCAACCGGCGTTTTACCGCCGCCGACGCCCGCATCAAACTCAAACGACTCTACCCGCAGTTTGAATCGTGACTGACTAGTAGTCTCTGTATAGGGTGGCTATAGCCACCCTCTACAGAGACTACAAAAAAAACAGCAAAACCCCTTATGATGGTGTCACCGCAACCTCATCAGCAAGGAGTAATGCCGTTATGCTCAAGTCTAGCACAAACCAGGAAATATGCTCTACCCATCTGTCCCCCGCCGAGCGTGAGGAAATCGCCATCGCCCCGGAACAGGGCCAGTCCCTGCGTTCCATCGCCCGGTCCCTGGCCAGAAGCCCCTCCTCCGTTTGCCGGGAAGCTCCATCGAAACACCCCGCCCCAAAATAACCGGGGAAACCACGCCCAAAAACGGGCCGCAGACCGCTCCCGCCGCAGCCATGCGAAGGAGCATCCGGCCAATCCCCGCGTCAAAGCCTATGTGGAATACCACCGGATAAGCGAAGTATCCGGGAAGAAGAATATTAACCACGAAGGCGCACCAAGGAATACGAAGGAATGAAGAAACGCTTCCAATTCCCGA
>JAIRSD010000141.1 GCA_031255615.1 Treponema sp.
ACGGCGGCGCTCTATAACCGCCTAGGAATACTGCTGGTCCGTTCAGGACAGACCGGGGAGGCCAAGGCGGCTTACGAGCGGGCCGCGGGCATGGGGCTGGTTCCGGCCATGACCAACCGGGGGAATCTTGCCCTTATCGAAAAAGATTACGCCTCGGCGGAGCGCTGGTTCAAAGAGGCCTTGGCCCGGGATCCGGGGAACCAGACAGCCCTGCGGGGTATGGAAAAAGCAGAGGAATGAGGAGTGGGAACTTATAGAGCAGAGAGAATTTCGGGGAGGCTGCGGGGGAGTCTGAAATCGCAGGCCTTGAGGCTGGCTATGACGGGGTTAAGGTCGGCGATGATACCCTGCTGGTACGCCGCAATGAGAATACCGAGTGTGCCGGTTATGGAAAGGCCGAGTTCCAGGGCAAATGAACGGGCCTGGGCATCGTCAAGAATCAAAAGAGGATCTTCTGTTTCGAGGGCCAGGGCAATAGCGCTCGATTCGCCGGGATCAAGGCTTTTTTGGATAAGCCTGGTTTTTTCCTGGTCCCGGACAGGGGTGACCGTGATCCAGCCGGGAAGATCTTCGCCGTATTCCGCCGCAATTTCAGGCGTAATAAGAACGGTTTGGCAAACTTGGTGGAGAATGTCCAGGTTTCCGGTGTTGGTTAACGCAATGAGGCAGCTTGTATCGGAAATGACTATTTTAGTGAAAGAGTTTGGAGGCATTGGCAATGTCAGATTTTAATTCGACGGCGGTCTGGGAAAAAAGAGAGACCCCGTACTTGCCCAGCATTTCAACAAAGGCCCTTTTTGAAAGGCCCGCCAAGTCCGCGCAGTATCCCAGGGCAAGCTTTCGATCTTCGTACAGTTTTGCGGCAAGCAGCATTTTTATATCGAACTCGGAAAGCGCGGCCTGTTTTGGCATTTTAAGGTCTATAGTCATCGGGCGCCTCGTACCTCCCTCTGTGCCTTTAAGTATAGCACAAATTGAAAAAAGTGGGAACTAACATTGAACCTTGGCGGCGATTCGCCGTTTTAATGAGGAGTGAAGAATGAAAAAGACGCTGTTGGTTTTGATCGCCTGCATGGTGGTGGGCGGCGCGGTATTCGGCCAGTCCTTCACGGTGCAAAACGTGTCGGGACGGGTTGAGCGGGACCTGGGCGGCGGCAGATGGGAGGCGGTGAAGGCCGGGGAGGCCCTGAGCGGCGACACGGTGATCCGCACGGGGATAGGCGCGGCCCTGACCCTGGCCTCCGAAGGGCGGACTATTTCCATTGCCGGGGCCCGGACCGGGGAAATCGCCGCCCTGGCCGGCAACTCCGCCGGAAACTCCGGCGGCATACGGATTGACGGGCGGGTGGTCCAAACCGATACCGGAGAAGTAAGCCGGAGCACCGGCAGGGTCAGCACCGCTTCCGCCCGGGCCGGAGACGCGGCGGCGGAAGAGGATATCGCCGCGGAATGAACGGGAGCCGTGGTAAAAAATTCTGGTTTATTCCCCTGCTCTGCTTTGCGTTGACTCTGCCCCTGCTTTTTACCACGGCGGATAACAAAATATTCGACCTCTTTCTGCGCTTCCTGCCCTCTTTGACGGAACATGAAAAAGTCTGGGTCCTTACCCTGGACGACGACTCCATCAACTACGCCGGGGGCTTCCCCTTCCGGCGGGAAGTCATGGCCGATGTAGTTTTGCTGCTCAAGGAGCTGGGGGCCGCCTCCATCACCTTCGACTTGAACTACCTTGACGAAAGCCCCCAGCGGCTGGACCGGGCCTACGCGGGGGAGCTGTTCTCCCGGTATCTGGACGAGGGCTTTGGCAGTATAAACGAAAGCGCCGCCTGGCTTATCGACGGCCTTGGGGCGGGAACCATTGGCCGGGAGGAGAGCGGGATCTACCGGGACGAATTTATCGCCCTGAACAACGCGGTCCGTTCGGAACTGGAGCAATCCCTGGAGTATCTGATCCGGGACGTGGACGAGTACTTTGCCCGGGCCCTGGCCTTTTCGGACGCTTCCTGGCTTACCCTCACCATGATAAGCCCTGACCACGTCCTTCCCGGCGCGGAGATCCCCGAACCGGACGAGACAGCCCGGGCCCTGCTTGAATCGCGGATAGCCCTGAAGAACATCGAGGCCCGGGGAGACCGGAAGACCCCGGAAATGGCCGGGATCATGCCGGCCATCTACAAGCTCTTGAGCCGGGCACGGGGGGCGGGCTTTGTCAACGCCGACGCCGATCCGGACGGCATCAGGCGGCGGGTCGATCTGCTCGTCAAATACAAGGGGAACTACTACGGCCATCTGGCCCTGGCGGGCCTGGGGGAACTGCTGGGCAATCCCGCCATTGAAGTGTCCGACCGGGAAATTGTTTTGCGGAACGCGGCGGCCGGAAGCCGCATCGACGGCCGTACCGGGGACATCAGGATACCCCGAACGGAGAAGGGATCGGTGCTGCTCAAGTGGCCGAAAAAAACCTTTTACGAATACCGGATCATGTCGCTTTTGGAATTGATTCAGCACACGATCATTGAAAAAGTTTTTGTGGAGAATTTAAGCCTCATGGCCTCCTCCGGGTTTTTCACCCTGTGGGAAGGCTCCGGCCCTGGACCGGAGCGGAACCCCTGGGAACTTTTCAACCTGGCGGAAAGCTTGAGGAACGAAGGCGCGGAGGCAGAGGAGTGGCTTGGGCAGCGGAAAATCTTTTTTGAGACCGCCGGGGATTTTCTTGAGGGCCCCTACGAGGAACGGATCCTTGAGATGACGGCGGGGGACGAGGAAACCTCGGCCTACGTGGAGGAACTATTCGCGGCGGCCCGGGCCCAGTTCCGGCGCATGGGGGAGATCCGCGCAAACAGCGCCGCCCTGGAGGGGGCCTTCTGCGTTATCGGCGCGGACGCCACTTCCATGACCGACAACGGCATTACCCCCTTCGAGGAAAACTACCCCAACGTGGGCACCTACGCGGTGATGGCGAACATGATCCTCTCCGGGGAATTCCTCGACGACGCGCCGGCCCTGGTTTCCATCGTTCTTGCCCTCATCTTTTCCTGCGGCATTGCCCTATTGACCAGCCGCCTTGCCACGGGAAAATCCATCCCCGCGGGAATCTGCGTCCTTGCGGCCCTGGCCGGCCTTTCGCTGATCTATTTTCGCCTTACCAAACAGTACATCGGCCTGGCCCTTCCCCTGGCTTCGTCGGCCCTTAGCTTCCTTTCAACCCTGACCCTCAACTTTTTGGGAACCAACCGGGAAAAAGCATTCCTGCACATGGCCTTTTCCCGCTACCTTTCCCCTTCGGTCATCAACGAGATCATCGCCGACCCCGGCAAGCTCAACCTGGGCGGGGAGAAGCGGGAAATGAGCGCCCTGTTCACGGACATTCAGGGCTTTTCGGCCATCTCCGAACAACTGGACCCGGTTCAACTGGTGCGGCTCCTGAACCGGTATTTGACCAGGATGAGCAACATCATCATGGAGAACCTGGGAACCATCGACAAATACGAAGGCGACGCGATCATCGCCTTTTTCGGCGCGCCGGTGTACCGGGAGGACCACGCGGCCCTGGCCTGCCGGAGCGCCCTGGAGATAAAAAAGGCGGAGGGGGAACTGAACAGGGCCATTGTGGAAGAGGGCCTAAGTCCCTCGCCGCTTTTTACCCGGGTGGGGATCAACACCGGGGAGATGGTGGTGGGGAACATGGGGGCGGAAAACAAGATGGACTACACCGTTATGGGCGGCGCGGTGAACCTGGCGTCCCGGCTTGAGGGGGTGAACAAGCAGTACCGCACCGGGGGCCTGGTGATAAGCGAATACACCAAGGCGCGTATTGGGGACGAGTTTATCTGCCGGAGGCTCGACCGGGTGCGGGTGGTGGGCACCAACACGCCGGTCCGGCTCTACGAGCTTTTGGGACTGCGGGGCGGGCCGGAAACGAGCGAGGCGGAGAGCCGGGAGGCGGAGTACCTGGGGGCCTGGGAAAAGGGGATAAGCCTTTTTGAGCGGGGTTCTTTCGCGCAAGCCGGGGCGGTCTTTTCCGCCCTGGCCGAAGAAAAGCCCCAGGACGGCACGGCGAAGCTCTACGCGGAATGGTGTCTGAACTATATCGACATGCCCCCCGACAACTGGGATGGGATCAACAACCTGACGGAAAAGTAGGGGGAGTGAAAAGTGGGGAGTAGAATTGCGCGGATAGTATTACTGGCGTCCCTGGCGCTTCCGGTTTTCGCGGAGCATGAATTCGCCCTGTCCCTGTCGCCGGTCTTAGAAATTCCCTCGGGGAGAGAACACTTTGGGCCCGGCATGGGGGCCGCCGCCGCCCTGGACTGGGCCTTCCTGCCCTTCCTGGGGGTAAGCGCGGAGGGCGGCTTTTCAAGCCTCTCCACGGGGGCCGGGAGCGCCTTTAGCCTGTACCGGGGCGGCGTAGGCCCCTTCTTCCGCTGGCGGCCCCTGGACCGCTGGAGCTTCCGGGCCGGCCTGCGGGCCGGGCTGTACCAGTACCAGTGGGAGGATTACAGCAATACCCGGCCCTTCGCGGGGGGCGGCCTCCGGGCGGAGTTTCACCTCTTACCCACCCTCTCCCTCTACGCCGGAGCCGATTATACCCTTCACGCTTTTTCAGACCATGCCATCAACACCTTTAACCTGGCGGCGGGGATCCGGCTGAACCTGTCGGAGATCATGGGGGGCCAGGCACGGGTGCGGGGCGAAAAAATTGACCAGCGGCGGGTCTTCCCCGTCTCCTACGCCTGGTACAAGAACAACCCGGCGGCAACGCTGCGGATCACCAACGACGAACCGAACACCGTTACTAACCTGAGCCTTTCGCTTTTTATGGATCGCTACATGGGACAGCCCGAACCCTTCGCGCTAATCCCCCGCCTGGGCCCCGGGGAAAGCGCGGAGGTTCCGGTGACGGCCCTGTTCAACGAGGCCATGCTTTCCCTGACGGAGAACGTCAACGCCAACGGCCAGGTGCTGATGAGTTACCGGAGCCTGGGGGCCCGCAAGGAGACGGACTTTCCCGTACAGATGCCCATATACCACCGGAACGCCCTGAGCTGGGACGACGACCGCCGGGCCGCCTCCTTTGTGTCGGCCCGGGACCCCGCGGCCCGGCTCTTTGCCCGCCAT
>JAIRSD010000164.1 GCA_031255615.1 Treponema sp.
AAACAACCTTCCCGGTTCCCGCCCTTCATGCACCTCCGCTGTAAACATCCGCGCAATCCGCGGACAGAAACAACCGCCCCCCGCCTTTCAGTCTATCCCCTTGCTTTTCAGATAGGCCCCTATCCGCGAATCCTGGGTTTTGATATGGGCGACAAGCCAGTCCCCCACCAGGGTCTTAATGTCGTTGAACAACTCGTCGGAAGCCCCCTTCATAATAAGCCGAATTTGCAGATCCCGCACATTTTTTTTACAAATCTCGTGGAGTTTTTTGTGGTTTTCATAATCCGGGTATTCGTATTTTTTTTGAAGCCGCTCCTCATCAAAAAAATGTTTAATCGTATAATCATTCAGAAAATCCAGACTTTTTCTCAATTCCTGAAAGGGCCTCTTGTCTTCGCGGACTTTCAGAAAACTGTTAAGCGCTTCGATTAAGTGTTTGTGCTGGTCGTCAATCAGCTGGTTCCCGACTTCCAGACTCTTGTCCCATGCGTACATCCTCCGCCTCCTGAATTTCAAGTGTGGATCATGATACCAGCATAGGAAACCGGGAACGAAAAAACAAGGCCCCGCGCCGGGAATTGCGGGATTCCCGCTTTGGAAAACGCCCCGCGTCGAGCCGCGTTCCGGGCGCGTTTTTTACGGCCCCGCCGCGGCGCCCCTCGCAAAAGGGCGCGTTTTGCCGCGCTCCGCCGCCCCCTGTCCCCAATGACGGGCCCCTCGGGAATCCCCGGCCGGGCCCCCTCCAAAGCCGGACGGATCCTGGAACGGGGCGGCTATAAGCGGAGTCTAACAAATGTGGCCGGGCCCCGCCGCGGCCGGGGGAATCGGGCCGGGGAAGGAGGGGATCCCCCGGCAAACCCGGAATCCCCGCCGCCGCCGGCATCAAAAAAGAAGAAAAAGATTCTTCCCGGCCCTGTTTTTGCTTTGATCGAAGGGGAATCGGCGTTCCCTCCCCCCAAAAAAGACCCGACTCCCCCAAATCGGGGCGAAAATCCCCCCAATCCCCTGCTGCCGCCCTGGCGGAGGGCCTTGTCTTCGAAAAATCCCCGTTTTTCGGACCCTCCCGGCGGCCCTGATTCCCCGGCAGCCGTGTTTTTTCCCCGACTCTTGCCGTGGAAGGGGTAAAATTCCCGGCTCTCCGCCCTTTTCTGCACGGCGGCGGCCCCGTAGATTCTCCCGATTCCGCCCCAAGCGGGGCTTCCCGGACCGATTCCGGAAAGTCCCGCGCCCCCCTTTACCGGGATGATTTTTTCAAGTAAAGTAGCCCCAGTTGTCGGCGTGTGTTTAGAAAGGCTCCCCAATAAGGAGCAATGTACCGTTTGTCTTGTCCTGCTTGCCGCCCGTGCTACTATCCCCCGCCCCGGAGGACTCCGCCGTCTCCGGGAAAGGGAAGCCCTGCGGTGTCCTCGCGCCGGCCTCACCGGGAAAACGGTCTTCGATACTGGTGAATGATAAGGGGTTGATTGCATGAAAGCGAACCGAAAAGCAGCTTTTCTTTTCATTTTCGCCACCATTGTCTTTTTTGTTTCTCTAATATTCTGCGTAATATTCATGGACTATATAGGGAAGCCTGCCCTTCAAAGCACCGATAATTTCATCGCCCCCCTGTCGGCAAAATACGAAAAAGACGGAAATATCTACGTCATTGACGACGGTTCTTTCCGCATTGTTTCCATGGCCCCCGACGGAGCCGTCAACTATACCATCACGATAAAAAGGTTCAGCGAATATGTAAAAATGTACGATTTCGCCGTTGATGAACACGGCAACCTCTACGTCTACCTTATGGAATCGGAATACGATGCCTATCTGACAAAGCGGGACATTATCCGGGTGTACGACAGCTACGGCAGATTCCAGAAAGAAATTTTATCCATTGAATATACGGAAAATTCGGAAGAGCGCCCCCACATTTTCCCCCAAATCGGTTCCCTGCGCTGCGACGACGGATACCTTACTTTCTCAAGAGTCCAGCGGGATCGGGTGTACCTTTATTCGTGGGACATCTACCGGGAAGAACTGAGCTCGTCGGTCTTTATGGAGAATGTGGCGGATTATTCAATCGCCCGGCTGACGCTGCGGAATTTAAACAATTTTATTTATACCACCCGGGAGGGGGGCATTTACGAGGTCAGGAACGGCGGCCCCTCCGTACTGCGGGGGAGCTTTACCTTTACCCAGGACGACGGGGGCATCATTCCCTGGAATCTCGATTACGGGAACAGGGAAGACATTGTCTTTTTTGACATGATTTCAGGGGAGATTTACCTTATCGACGGCGGCGGTTCCGTCAGAAAAGCCCTCCCGGAATATTTCTTCAACAGCCTGCTTGAGGCGGGGGTGCATCCCACCCTGACGGGATTCGGATTCTCCGGGGATCGCTTTGCCGGGGTATACGGGGACGTTCTGTGGTATTACGACGGCTCCGAATTCAGAACCTACGAGGACGGCATCGCCATCCCCTTGAGGGAACGGGTGCTGATCCTGCTGGTGCAGATTTTCTTTATCCTCGGCATTGCGGCCCTGGGGACTCTGATCTACGTTTTCTTTATCAAAATTCTCGACCGCTTTGTCTCGATTGTCATAAAACAGATTATCGCCATTATTCCCTTTACCATTGCCGGTTTTATCATCGTCTATGTAGCGACCTTTGAGATGATGATAACCCGGATAGACCGTGAAATTTTCAATCAACTGCTGATTCTGGCCCAGACGGGGGCGGCGATGATAGACGGGGACGATGTCGATTCCCTGCAGAGCAACGGGGACTATCAGACCGAAGCGTACAAGAGGGTGTCCCGGACAATAAAAGAGGTCGTCGGCGACAACAGGGACGATTGGAACAAGGTGTACTATTCAGCCGTTTACAAGGTCATAGGGGATACTGAATATTCCATCATGAATTCCAGCGACGAATGGAATATATTCCGCCCCTACGGATACCTGAGCATCGACGAAGGAACCCCCGAATATGAGCTTATCAACAACGGCAGGATATTCGTCAACACCATTAACTACAACGACGGCCACTGGGCCTACTCCAACGCGCCGATTTACAACAGATGGGGGGAATTTTGCGGCATCTTTGAAATAGGCATTGATTTAATCAGTTATACCATCACGAATTTGAAACAGAGCAGGCAGATCGCCCTGATCACCGCCCTCGTCTGTCTGTGCATCATCGTAGTAATAATCGTCATCATGGGGATAATCGTCCGCCAGTTGGCGTCAATGGCGAAGGTATTGGCCGCCGTCGGCAGGGGGGACTACGAAGTCCGTGTGGATTACCACGGCAGAGACGAACTGGGCAATGTCTCCAGCGGTCTTAACAGCATGGCAACCGAACTGGAAAATCAATTCCAGCAGATAAGCATGTTGAACGAATCGACCATCCGTTTTGTGCCGGTGCAGTTTATGCAGCATCTGGGAGTGCGGGACATTACGAAACTGAATTTGGGAGACAGCGTTCAGCGGGACATGACGGTTCTTTTCTTCGACATCCGGTCTTTTTCGATCAATTCAGAAATGATGTCAACGGCTGAGAATTTTTCCTTTATCAACAGAATCCTCTCCGCTTCGGGGCCGATCATCCGCAAACATAACGGCTTTGTGGACAAGTACATCGGCGACGCGGTGATGGCGATTTTTCCCGTTGCCAGCGACGCGGTCCGGGCGGGAATCGAAATATACCATTCGCTGGTTCTGAACAGGGAAACGAGGATCACCATAGGCGGCGACGGAATCAACATCGGCATCGGCATACATACCGGTTCGGTGATGATGGGCATCATCGGAGAGGAGGAGCGGATTTCCAGTACGGTTATCTCCCAAAACGTAAACATGGCGTCCCGGATGGAATCCCTGACCAAGCAGGTAAAGGCCGGCATGCTGATTACCAGAGACACCATGAACCAAATTCCTTCCGGCAGGACGGAATTCAACTGCCGGTTTATCGGCATGATCAAGGCGGCGGGGCTGAATACGGCGGTAGGGGTATTTGACATGCTTGACGCCCTGCCCAGCAAAATTCGGGCGAGGCGCATCGCGACAAGGCAGGTCTTTGAATCGGGAATCAGGCTGTACCACACAAAAGACTACCAGAACGCCCGCAGGCGTTTTGAAAAAGTGGTGGAGGCGGATCCTGATGATGTATGCGCCGCTTATTTTCTTACGGAGACCGAACGGAGAATTAAAGATCCAAGTCAACAGAGTATATTTATTTTCGATAGAAAATAACCGGGGTAAGGAAAATTTTGATGAACAACGAACATGCTATCGCTTACAATTTCTTCAAGCAAGAGGGTTTTGCGCCTACAGGCCGGGACAGTTATCCGGTATTTAGAAAATATGAATCTTCCAGCCCCCTTGCGGCAATGACTTCGACGCTCATCGCAATTTGGTCGTGTAAATTCAACGGACTCTACAAAATCATTTCAGGGTATCTTTGCAGCGTACATTTCTTCGACGGCAAATTGGTCTATTTTGTGGTGCATCGCCCCCCCCCGGACTGCGGCGTGTGTCCGCTGGGAAAGATTATTGACGCCCTCTACGAGCTTTGCATGAGGGTAAAGCTGCCTTGTCTGGTGATAAGATTTGTCGATGAATCCCAGCTTGATGATTTTAAAGGCGTCGCCGGCTACCGGATCACGGTGGAACAGACGGACGACGACAGTGAATATATTTTTACCCCCCAGGATCTGCTGAATCTGGAGGGAAGCGTCAATCTCAACAAACGAAAACGGCTGCGGAAATGCATCAACGACCCGGCTATCTCGATCGTTCCCCTTTCAAAGGACAATGTCGCTATATGCCGGGAAATAGAGGCTGAATGGTGCAAAGGACGGGACTGCGTCTTCTGCGAATCCTTTACCGGATGTGAAAAAGAAGCCCTTGAAATTATGATAAGCCTTTTTGACGAAACAATTTACCAGGGGCTTCTTATGTACGAGGGAGACAAGCCGATAGGATATATTATAACCGAACTTGCGGACGCCAATATCGCGTATCTCTACCTTGGCAAGGTAAACAGGCAGAATTATTTCGTGTATCTTCTCTATAAAATAACCGACATGTATTTTCGGGATGTGGATTATATCAATATTGATGAGGATCTCGGCAATACGGGGCTGCGGATGTTCAAGAGCCATCTGGGGACCTATACACAATGGCGGAAACATATCTTGTATTATGATAAACAGGAGTAACATATCATGAAAGGGACCAACGGTATCATGGAAAGAATGAAGGAAGTCATAGGGAAAGTTAACGGCCTCATGGAGAATGAAAAAAGACGCAGGATACTTTTCCTTATACCGGCCGTATGCGCGGCGCTGTCGTTCTTTCTGTTTATGAACAAGAAAAACATACAGTTTCCAATCCGGCTGGACGCTATTTCTGTCGATCTGCCTACCTATGCCGGGGGAAACCAGTCGCGGACGGCCATGATCTTCGAGAATGTCGAGAAGTCCGTCATTGTCTTTGATTCAACCCGAAGGTTGGAATACAAGCTGGACGCGAAACAGGGGGGCGGTTCTTCTTTTTCAAACGCCAAATTTGTGGAAATTGACACGGCGAATAATTTGTATGTCCTGGATACCTATTTTGCCGGCACCTTTAACGAAAATACCGAGCGGGTGATCAAATATTCCCCGAACGGAAAATATTTGGAAGAACTCTACGCCTGCCGCTACATCAACGAGGATTTTATCATAACCAAAGGGAAAATGGGCGGCATGGCCTGGTTTGGGGGGTTCCTCTATCTGATCCGCATGGAACATAACGGGGTATACCTGGAAAGGGTGCCGACCGAATCCCCCGGAGATGTCGAACAGATTCTCTTTCTTGACTATCCCAACGCGCTGCGGGATTTAATCTACTTTCACATAAACGCCGATAAACAGAGATTCGTGGTTACCACCAAGGGCGGGGAGATACGGCAGTACGATTTTGGCGGCAGCCTTGTCTACAGGCGGGACGCGGAAGACGGGCAGACGCTGCCCTGGACCGCGGTATCGGATGACCGCAATAACATCATCTACGCGGACATTTTTACGGGGTCCCTCGTCCATGTTGATACCGTTACCGGGAAAGCTGAACCTCTGTATACCGTATCCGGGGATAATACTCCCTACAGCCGGATCAATTACAGCAACGGGACTCTTTTTGCCAGTTCCTATGAAAATGTACTTAAAAGGACCGACGACGGCGCAACCGAAATTCTGGATTCCTATTTTTATCCGTCTTCTCTCATACAGCTAAAAATATTGCTGTTTATCTCCATCATTCTGGATATCATTGCCGCCCTGGGAACCCTGGGGCTGATGGCATATTTCCTGCGGAAATGGACGATGGGAGAATCGCTCAAGCGGATATTTCTTTCGACCATTTGTATCGGCTTTGGCGCCATTATTACCGCCATCCTCATCATCAACGAAATGACCACCTTCCACAAGGAAGATACCTTTACCGGACTGGAAAATGTCTCCCGCCTTATCGCCATGTCCCTTATTGATACGGATGTCTTTGATTCTCTGGAATATCCGTCCCAGTACAACAATGAAGACTATCTGAAACTCAAGGATTCCCTTAAAGATCTGTTTTCGGGAACCCGTTTTGAGGGAGAGCATGTGTATCAGATCATATATGTAGTGCGGGATAATACCGTCCTTGTCATGTACGATCTGGAAAACTCCGTCGGGATCTGTTATCCCTACGCGGACTATGAGGGCAGCGTCTATCAGGAAGTAATGGAATCCGGGGAATACGCCCGGGTAACCGGTTCCGTCGATTACGAGGGAAGCTGGATGTTTGTGTGCGGCCCCATATTCGACCGGGGGGGGAATACGATTGGCATAATCGAGACCGGCTACGACTGGCAGATGGTGGAAAGACAGACCAGCTCTATGATCATACAGATTATCCTTATCGTCGTCGCCGCCGCTATCGCGTTCCTTCTGATCGTCATCGAGGCCATCCTGATTTTGGAAGCCTACAGGAAAAAAAAAGAAGACGCCAAAGAGAATAAAGATCCGGTCTTTTATCCGGAGCTTCTGCGGGCGGTTATTTTCTTTCTTTTCGTCGCGTTTAATCTGGCGACCGCCATGCTTCCCATGTACGCGGCGAACCTGTATGTACCGATTTTTGGTCTTCCCCGCGAGCTGGTCATCACCTTCCCCATTATTTCCGACACGATTTTCGCCGCCCTTGCCCTGTTGATTGTCCCTGGTCTGATTGACAAGATGGGGCTTAGGAAAATAATTTTTATCGCCGCGATCTTTACTTCCGTTGGCTGTCTGCTCTGCTTTGTGGCCGATAATACAATCTATTTAACCATCGCCTATGCGTTAACGGGTTTTTCGGGAGGGGCCATTCTCCTGTCGATCAATACAATCATCGGCGCCCAGAAAAGAATGGAGGATGTAAACAACGGTTTTGCCCATTTTAACGCATCCTACCTCGCGGGTGCAAACGTGGGCGTCGTTTTTGGTTCCGTCCTGGCCCAGTTTTTCCCCTACCGCACCGTATATCTTTTTTCCACGCTGGTTTCCATCATACTTCTGGTCATTATCGCGTTTTCCGTCCGTTCAAATAACCTGAAACAGATATATGATGTCAGCATCATGGTAGAGAAACGAAAGTATACGACGATCAAATTCATCTGGAATCCCATTGTTCTTGCCGCCCTGTTCCTGCTGATTATGCCTTATGTAACGTCTTTAAGTTTTACCGGTTATTTCATGCCCGTATACGGAATTGAAAACGGCCTGCGGGAATCCAACATTGGGCAGCTTATCCTGTTGAACGGGTTGTTCGCGATTCTTTTTGGTACGTCCCTCTGCGAATATGTTTCGGAAAAACTGCCCCTGATGCTTATCATCATACTGTCCCTGGCGGTGAACGCGGGAGCCATTTACCTGTTTTCCCTTAACATCTCCCTGGAAATGCTAATCATCGTTACCGTCATTCTTGCCATCGTCAACATTTTCGCCCTTACGAATATCCAGACATATTACGCATCCCTGTACCGGAACACCAGGATCTTGCCCTCCAGGGCCCTGGGCATTTATTCGGCGGTCGAGAACCTGTCATTGGCGGCGGGTCCAATCGTTTTCAGCTATATTGTGGCCGAAAACATCGTCCTGGGGATGAGGATGCTCGCGATAGTTCTGGCGGCCTCCCTCCTGATCTTTGTTTTCATTTCGAAGGTCTTTAATTCACGCAAGCCTCAGGGGAGGGCCCCCGCCGCCGCGAAATAAGGCGGGGAAGTCCCCGCCAGGGGCGGTCCCGGTTCTCCGGGCCCTGCCCCGGCGGCCCTGGCAGCCTCCTTGAGCTTTTTTTGAGTCCCCGCCTCCCGACCGCCGCGCGGAGGGGGGCGGGGATATTCCATGAAAGGCCCCTCATATACTATGATAGCTCCATGAACAAGAAACACAGTCCTGGCGACCGGATCGTTGAACTCCGTAAGACCTATTCCCTTAGCCGGGAAACCCTGGCGGAACGGAGCGGTATAGACCCGGAACTTATTCGCCGCGTCGAGGAAGGCCATATCCCCGATCTGGCTCCTCTTATGAAAATTTCCCGGGCCCTGGGGGTCCGGCTGGGCACCCTGCTGGACGACCACGAGGAACTGGGGCCGGTGATTACCCGTTCCGGGGAGGCGGGGGAGGCCGCCCGCTTTATCACGGGGATTGTTCGGGAAAACCAGCCCGCCCCGGAGGAATCCGGAAAGGCCCACCGGGGGCTTCATTTTCACACCCTGGCGGCGGACAAGGCGGGCCGCCATATGGAACCCTTTATCGTGGACATCGAAGGCGGCGTGGAGCAGGCAAAGTCCGCCCACGAGGGGGAGGAATTTATCCATGTCCTGAGCGGAAACCTGCGGATAGAGTACGGCGAAGACAGCTACTCCCTTCGGACGGGGGATTCGATCTACTACGATTCCATCGTCCCCCACCGGCTGAATTCCGCGGACAACAGCCCCTTGCGAATTCTGGCGGTTATCTACACCCCGTCCTAAACCCCGTTCCAAAAAAGGTGGAAGCAGCATGACCTATATCGAAAAAACTCTGGGCCAGGTCCTCAGGGAAAAGGCCCAGGCCCAGCCGGATCACGACTTTCTTGTATACGCGGACCGGGATCTCCGTTTTAGCTACGCAGAATTCGACCGCCGGGTAGATGAGATTGCCAGGGGACTCCTGGCTATCGGCCTAAAAAAGGGGGACCATGTGGGGCTCTGGGCCACCAACGTTCCGGACTGGAACATCCTGCTCTTTGCCTGCGCCCGGGCGGGGATGGTCTTTGTTACCGTGAACACCGGCTACAAGACCCACGAGCTTGAGTTCCTGCTCAAACAGTCGGACCTGGCCTGCCTCTGCCTCATCGACGGCTGGCGGGACTCGGACTATCTGGCGATGGTCAACGAACTGGTGCCGGAACTGAAAACCGCCCCCCGGGGAAGCCTGAACTCCCCCCGTTTTCCCTGCTTAAAGAGCGTGGTCTACCTGGGGATGGAAAAACACCGGGGTATGTACAGTATGAACGAGGTGCTGCTCCTGGGCCGCCACTCCGGCGGGGAGGAACTGCGGCGGATCGAGGAAAGCCTTGATACGAACGACGTGGTGAACATGCAGTACACCTCCGGCACCACCGGATTCCCCAAGGGGGTCATGCTTACCCACCGGAACATCCTGAACAACGGCCTGGGGATCGGGGACAACCAGCGCCTGAGCGAAAGGGACATCGTGTGTCTGCCGGTGCCCCTGTTCCACTGTTTCGGCCTGGTGCTGGGGATGATGGCCATCATCACCCACGGGGCCGCCGCGGCGATACTGGAATGGTTCGATCCCCTGCTGGTCCTCTACACCATCCAAAAGGAACGCTGCACCGCGGTTTACGGAGTCCCTACGATGTATATCGCGGAACTCAACCATCCCCGGTTCAAAACCTTCGACCTGTCCAGCCTCCGAACCGGAATCATGGCCGGTTCCCCCTGCCCCATAGAAACCATGCGGCAGGTCATCGACCTTATGAACATGAAGGAAATCACCATCTGCTACGGCTTGACCGAATCTTCCCCCGTCATGACCCAGACCCGCTACGACGACAGCCTGGAAGCCAAGGTGGAAACCGTGGGCCGCGCCCTGCCCGGCGTGGAGGTGACTATCCGGGACCCGGAAACCGGGGAGGAATGTCCCGTGGGGGTCCACGGCGAGTTCTGCTGCCGGGGCTACAACACCATGAAGGGCTACTACAAGCTCCCGGAGGAGACCGCCAAATGTATCGACCCCCAGGGCTGGCTCCATTCCGGGGACCTGGGGGTGAAGGATGAGTCCGGCTACTTCCGGGTTACCGGCCGCATCAAGGACATGATCATCCGGGGCGGGGAGAACGTGTACCCCAAGGAGATTGAGGATTTCCTGTATACCATGCCCGGGGTCAAGGACGTGCAGGTCGTGGGCATCGCCAGCAAACGCTACGGCGAGGAAGTGGGGGCCTTCATCATCCCCCATCCCGGCGCCGCCGTGACCGAAGACCAGGTTCGGGATTACTGCCGGGGCCGGATCAGCCGCTTCAAGATACCCAAGTACGTCTTCTTTGTGGACAGCTACCCCCTTACCCCTTCGGGGAAGATTCAAAAATTTGTCCTCCGGAAAATGGGCGGCAAGAAGGTCCAGGAACTCGGCATCGGCACATAATGGGCCGATTGGCGGCGGGTTTTCATGCCGCCGCCATGCCCCGCGCCGCATGTCCGCCGCCGCGCCGTCCGCGGGGGGCGTTGCCGGGGCCAAAAATCGCCGGGTGGTGGGCGGCGCTGTTACTTATACCGGGCTTTTTGGTTTTTATTACGAAAGTATGCGTGCGCGTAGAAAAATCTGACATTCGTAGAAAACCATGCGGAGGTACAATGAAACGAATCGCTGTTCTTAGCCTGGGGCTTTTGGCCCTGGGGGCCTTGCTCTATGCCCAGACGACAGATTCCCCCCAGCCGGATAACCGGCGTTTATGGCATCATAACCGGTTCTTTGACGCGCCCGGCAGCGTTTCCGGGGAAAAACTCAGCCTGACCGGAACCCTGGGACTAAGCCGGGGCGTCATTGTCCTGAAAAACGGGGAGGAAACCTGGTACACGCCGGGGCTGCGGCGTTATATCGGCTTTATCGACGGCCTGAAAGAGGGGGCCGCCGTAGCCCTGGAAGGCTGGGGTGGGAAGATCCCCCAGGCCGGCGAAAACACCGGTTTTCTCAGGGTTTCCAAACTGACCCTGAACGGGAAGGACTACGAGGTCGGCCCGGCGGAACCGGGAATAGCGCAGGGGCCCGGCTGGAACCGGTCCATGCCCCCCATGCCCAGGGAATACCACGGAACTCCGCGACACCGGGGCCGGATGGGTCCGATGATGAGGCCCGGCTGGGGCCCCCGGGATCTGCCGGAACTTCGCCGTCATTTCCGATTCCGCAGCGGCCCGGAGGAAAGTTAAGCCGGGATCCCGCTTCAAAATTTGACTTTGAGCCGCCGGGGAGCGGAGGGATGCCCTGCATTCGTCCATCTCCGGCGTTTTTTTCCGCCCGTCCCGCAGCCCTCCTGTCCCTTGCGCGGGCGAAAGCCCCGCCGTCCCCCGCCTTCCCGCCCCGGAAGGGCTCCTTATTTTTTTCAAACACTTGTCGTCCGAAAAGCGGGATTCCCGAACGATTCTATGCTACAATAAAATTGTTCGGAAACTGAAATTTCCAAACAACAACCGCTTAAAAACGCTGAAACATGCGGGTTTTCGTGAAGATCCGCGGTTTTTGTGCGGTCTAATAAGCGTCAAGGGCTATTACTGCGCCGGGAGGGAAGTAAGATGCCGAATGGAGTAAGGCATGAGAAAATTGCTGTTCGCTTCCCTCCTGGGGATCCTGGGGGCCGCCCTTTACGGCCAATCTGCCGCGGGTGAGGGCAGGATAGTCTGGGGCGATCAAAACACCGGCGCTGCCAGAGAGACGTCCATGCACCGGACTCCCCATGCCCGGGTGACGGTTATCCCCGGTCCGGAGGGGCTTCCTCTTGTGGATAGTTACGCCAGTTACGCCCCCGGCTGGTACCGTAGTTCGGCGCCGGAGGGCGAGGGCCTGATTCTTGGGCAAAACGGGAATTCCCGGCCGGTTGTTCAGGAATCGCAGTGGAATGGGGGGGATCCTTCCAAAAGGCCGGCCTATGCCCCCTCCTACACTTACCATAACGGGGCGGGCCACCCGGTTATCGATCCGCTCTGGCGGGAAAGCATAAATAGCATCATCCAGGCCGAAAGCGATTCCCAACGGGCCGGCCCTCCCCCGAAGGAACCGGCCGTCGAGGCAGAACAGAAAAAAGTCAAGGAAACGGTTGTCATGGTTCCCGGCTCCACGATATGGCGGATCCGGGGGACCCTTACCGCGGCGAAGGGTATGTTTGTCCTCGTAGACTCCGACGGGATCTTCTGGTATCTGCCGGGGCTGGATCGTTATATCGGATATATCGACGGGCTCGATGCCGGGGAAGGGGCGGTTGTGGAGGGTTACGTTTTATCCCAGGGTTCCTCCCGGGAGCGGTATTTCCGGCCCCTTAAAATTTATATTGACCAGGGGGCATACGATCTTGCGGGCCTCTCCGAATCCGTGTATCCAAGCGAGGGGGTTACGATTATCCGGGAAGTTGAGCGCCGGGACAGCGAGACTCCCCGGAATCATCCGAAGGTTCCGGATTGTCCAAGGGAAAAGCGCCGGTCCGGGGACCGGATGAGCTGGGACGATGACGACTGGTATGATGCGGACGATTGGGAGAGGATCCTTGTTATCCGGAACCGAAGATCAAAGACTCCCGCCCCCGCCCCGTCCGAGCGGGTTCATAACCACAGTTCCCCCTGGGCGCCTCCCACCACCGTTCTGGATTTTAAAGTGGATACCAGCGAGTATTTCTGGCGGGATGATCCGGTCAAGTTGAAGCTGCGGGCTCGGGAAAAGCGGGGAATCTGGTAGGGGGAACCAAAATGCGCCGCGTTTTGGTTGTTCGGGAGTTTCGCATCGCGAAACTCCCCACCGCGGACAGCCTGCTTGCGTTTGCGCGGAGCGCAAACAGAAGGCGAAGGCCGGAGGCCTTCGCCCGCGCAAGGGATAGAAGCGGAACAAAAACCCGCAGGGTTTTTGTTGGAGCGGATAGCCCGGTCCCCGCCGCAGGCGGGGATGCGCCCATATACTGAATCACGACCCCTGATTCATCATTGTTGGGGCTGAGTTTTTTGGTTCCTACATCTCGAAGAATTCATGGAGGAACAGGGCCGCCGCCTGGGCTACGTTGAGGCTTTCGATGTGCCCCGTGCCGGGGATTCTTACCAGGGCGGAGCACTGTTCTTTTACCGCGGCGGGCAGCCCCGTCTCCTCGTTTCCCACTACCAGGGCGATGCCGGGACGGCGTTTGACGCCCATGGCGGTTTTCCGGTCTTCGATCATGCCCCCCAGGTCCCGGATGCGCAGGCGGGCGCGGGGATCGGCGCCGATGGTGACGATTCGTTTTGACGCGGCCCGGAGGAAGGCGGCGGTGCTTCGGACGGTTCTGAAGTTGACGTGTTCCATGCCCCCTTCGGCGACCCGGTAGGCGCTGGTGCTGAGCCGGGCTTCCTGATCCTCCCCGCTGAGGACCACAAAATGGGCCTCGAAAAAGGCGGCGGCCCGGACCATGGCTCCCAGGTTGTGATCGTTCCCTACCGAGTGGAGGATTAGGCCGGTCTTTCCCTCCGCGGCCCATAGTTCCAAATCGGCTTCGGCGGCCCCCTGCGGGGCGGGCGCTTCGATCATCGCCACTACGCCCTGGTGGCGGACGCTTTTACAGAGCCGTTCAAGTTCCTCGTCGCCGCATATTTTATAGGGATGTTTTTTTTCCGCCAAATATTTGCAAAGTTTGGAAAAGGTTTTTAAACGATCTTCCCGGAGAAAGAGTCGGTTAACCGATTCTGGGTGGTATTCGCCCAGGGCCAGGGCCGCGTTGATTCCGCAGACAGCTAATTCATTGGTAAGACGGTTCCTCACGGCATAAATATAGCATATAATTTGTAAGATGAGCTTGTCCCCAAACCCGGTTGGTTTCGCCGCGTCTTTCAACGTGTCTGTTTCCAGGGGGTCTGCACTGCTTCCGGGTTGTCGAACAAGTCCACCAAGGTCCGGAAGCCATAGGAGGGTATCATGGCTAAAAAACTAGCGTATGGAATCGTCGGATGCGGCGGAATAGCGAATCAAAAGCATTTGCCGGCGATTGCAAATCTTGAGGACGCGGAGGCCGTTGCCTTTTGCGACGTTATCGGCGGGCGGGCGGAACAGGCGAATAGTAATTATGCCGGGGGAAAGGGAAAGGTCTTTACCGATTACCGGGAGCTTATCAAGGAAGATCTGGACGCGGTTTTTGTGCTTACCCCCAATATTTCCCACGCGGAAATTTCCATCGCCGCCTTAAAAGCGGGGAAGCATGTTCTCTGCGAAAAACCGATGGCCAAAAGTTACGCGGAAGCCCAGCGCATGATCGATGCCAGGGATAAAAGCGGGAAGCTCCTTACCATCGGTTATCAAAACCGTTTCCGGCCGGACAGTCTGTTCCTTAAGGCCGAGTGCGACGCCGGCACCCTGGGGGAGATCTACTTTGCCAAGGCTACGGCGCTGCGCCGCCGGGCGGTTCCCACCTGGGGAGTCTTCCTGGATGAGGAAAAGCAGGGCGGCGGCCCCCTCATCGACATTGGCACCCACGCCCTGGACCTTACCCTGTTTATGATGGGGAACTATGAACCGGCCTACGCGGTGGGCGCCGCCTATCATAAACTCAACAAGGATAAAAAGACCGGCAACGCCTGGGGGGATTGGGATCCGAAAAAATTCACCGTGGAAGATTCGGCCTTTGGCTTTATCGTGATGAAGAACGGGGCTTCCATCATTCTACAGTCCAGTTGGGCCCTGAATACTACGGAGGTCCGGGAGGCGGTAACCACCCTCTGCGGCACCAAGGCCGGGGCGGATATGCCCAAGGCGGGGAATCTGGTGATCAACGGGGTTAAACACGGCAGGCAGTACACCCTAAGCCCGGCGGAGGGCGGGGCGGCCGCTTTCTATGAGGGGCTGACCGTGAAAGATACGGATCTGGAGGCCCAAACCTTTGCCAGGGCCGTCCGGGGCCAGGGTAAACTCTATGTGCTGCCGGAAGAAGCGGCGGTGGTGACCCAGATTCTGGAGGGGATCTACGATTCCGCCAGGACCGGGAAGCCCCATTATTTTTAGGGCCGCCGCGGGCAGGCTGCCCGCCGTTTGCGCGGAGCGGAAACAGCGGGCGAAGGCCCCGTCCTTCGCCCCCGGCGGGCCGTAGTGCGCCCGGGTGCGCCTTCGCGGTTAACATTCTTGTTCCCGGTTGTTCCGCTTGTCCGGCGTTTTAGGCCAAAGGGTGCGAGGATTGCCCGGCTTATTCGCAGCGGGGTCTCCCGCCCATTAGGGCGAGGAGGTTCATTGAACAGGGCCGCTCAATGCGGGGCCTTTTCTAAACCGGGGATTGCCGGTATTGCCGGTTCAAGGGGGAGTTATGCGGACCGAACGTCTCTACTATGATTACAGCTCGCCGGAACCTTTTCAGGCGGAGATTCGCGAGATACGGCCCCAGGGGGACCGGGCGGCTATTCTGCTGGACAGGACTATTTTCTACCCCGAAGGCGGCGGCCAGGACGCGGATCGGGGCAGCATTAACGGGGTTCCCCTGCTGGACGTGAAGGAATCCGGCGGAGCGGCGGAGCCGGAGATTCTGCACCTGGCCGCTGCCGCCGCCGCCGAAAATCTACGGCCCGGTCCGGCGGTTCTGATTCTGGACAGCCGCCGGCGCAGGGATTTTACGGTGCAGCACAGCGCCCAGCATCTGCTTTCCGGTACGATTCTGCGCCTTACGGGGAAGTACACCGTTTCCATGCGTCTGGGCGCGGAGTTCGACACCATTGATGTGGATGCCCCGGAACTTTCCGCCGATACCCTGGCCCAGGTCGAGGAAGCGGTCGCGGACGCCATCGAAGCCGACGCCCCGCTGCTGATCCACCTGTGCCCGCCGGAGGACATTACGCGGTTTCCCCTGCGCAAGGTTCCGCCCCAGGGGGAAGAGGTGATCCGGGTGGTGGAAATCGCGGGCCATGATTTTTCCCCCTGCTGCGGCACCCACTGTAAATCTACCGGACAAATAGGAATACTGCGGATCCTGGGGGCCGAGCGTTACAAGGGGATGACCCGGATTACCTTTATTGCGGGCCGCCGGGCGCTTGCCGACAGCCGCATGTTGAGGCGGAACGGGGAAACCATTTCCCGGGCCCTTAAGGTGCCGGTGGCGGAAACCGGCGCGGGAGTGCTGGCCCTGCTGGAACGGAGCGCCGCCCTGGAACGGGAGCTTAAGGCCCTGCGGGAAGCGGCGGCGGAGCGGGAGGCCCGGGCCCTGCTCGCCCGGACCCCCTTGCCGGCCCCTGAAGACGGGGCCGCCGGCCCCCCGGTCATCGCCGAATTATACGATGCGGATTTTGACGAGGTCCTTCGTATCGGCAGGGCGGCGCAGAAAGAAACCGCCGCCGTGCTCCTGCTTGGATCCCGGCGCGAGAAAAAGTTCGCCGCCTTCTGCTCCGGCAAGGGGACGGATCTGCGGCTCCTCCTGAAGGCCGCCATGGAGAACAGCGGCGGCAAGGGCGGCGGGGGGGCGGGCTTTTTCCAGGGGGTCTTTGAAAGCGCCGCCGCGCTGGAAAAATTTCTTGGCGATGTGATATGATCGGACCGTGGCAAGACAAAGGGTGTACCGCCGGAGTTCCTCCGGCAGAAAACATATACAAAAACGGCGAAGGAAAAGAATTCCGGCGGGTCTTATTTTTTGGACCGCCTTTTTAATCCTTGTCGCCGGCCTTTTCTTTATCAACCGGGATAAAATTGCGGAGAGCCTCAGGAAGACTCAGATTCTGGAAAAGCAGCCTTCCTCAGCGGCGGAAAGGCCGGAATCTCCCGCCGGGGGGACGCCGGCGGGCCTGAATTCCGCGATTCGGGAGAGGGAAGAAAGCCTTCCGCCGCCGGCCGCCCCCCTGCCGCCGGGGACCGCGCGGAGCGCCCCCCGGCCTATCGAGCAGCGCAGCGCGCCGCCGGAGACTCCGGCGGCTGATCCGGCGGCCGCGGCCGTTCCTGTTCCGGCGGCCCCGCCGATCCGCGGGCCGGAGGAATCCGCGGCGGAGCAGATTCTCTATTTTATTTACGTGAATGACGAGGGCGCCGTCCTCCGCGGCAGGACTACCCGGCGTATTCCCCTGTCGGGCACCCCCCTGCGGGATACCCTGGAAGTCCTTATCGCCGGCCCCAATGCGGAGGAGGAACGGCAGGGCATGATCTCCCTCATCCCCCCGGAAACCAGGGTTCTGAACGCGGTTATCGAAGGAAACACCGCCCGGATCAATTTTAGCGAGGAATTTCAATACAACACCGTCGGGAAGGAAGGTTTTGAGGCGCAGCTAATCCAGGTTGTCTGGACCGCCACGGAATTTCCCAATGTACAGGACGTGCAGATTCTTATTGAGGGCAGCCGGGTCGATCACCTGGGCGAGGGCATCCCCATTTGGAGGCCCCTCGACCGGCAGAGCATTGATTTTTAGGCCGCCCCGGCGGGGCTGTCCGTTCTGATTCGGCGGATATTCAGGGTCCGGCCCGTGTCCCGGTCTATTTCCGCCAGAATCCCCTCCATCGCGCAGGGGCCGTCTTTCGTACATTCCATGCGGTAAAGCACCTGATTCCGGGCCCGGTCCATGCAGATATTTTTATCCATGCCGATCACGCCGTCCGTTACGCCGGTCATGCCGAGATCGGTGATATACCCCGTGCCCTGGGGCAAGACCCGCTCGTCGGCGGTCTGCACATGGGTATGGGTGCCGGCCACCACGCTTGCCTTGCCGTCGAGGTAGTAGCCCAGGGATTCCTTTTCCCTGGTGGACTCCGCGTGGAAATCCACCAGGGTAATCGCCCCCCAGAGAACAACGGGCCCGCTCTCTCCGCCGGAAAGGCCCGGCTCCCCCGAAGGATCATGGAGGGGATGCGGGCCGCCGTTTTTCCCCCGCTGAGATTCCATAACGGCGTCAAAACCGCGGAAGGGACAGTCGATGGGGGTCATATATTCCCGGCCCTGGAGATTTACCACCAGATAAGAGGTCTCCCCCTTTTGCAGACAAATCCAGCCCCGGCCCGGATTGTTCGCCGGATAATTGGCGGGCCGCAGAACCCGCTCCTCCCTATCCAGAATCGGCCAAAATTCCCGCTTTTCCCACACATGGTTGCCGGTGGTCACCACATCGGCGCCGGCCCCCAGGATGCGCTTGAGGCTTCCCTCCTCCAGGCCGAATCCCCCGGCGGCGTTTTCACCGTTCACCACCGTGAAAGCCACGTCGTGTTCGCCAATAAGTTCAGGAAGCCGCCGTTCCAGGGTCGCAAGCCCCGGTTCGCCCACCACATCCCCAATCATCAATACCCTTACTGTTGCCACCACCCCACTATAACAGGAACAACACCGATGGGCAATCATTTTCGGAACGCCGCGTTGGGAACCGCGGAGGGCCGGAAGATACGGAGCAGTCATGGCAGGGGAGTAATTAAGGGATCAATGCTGATTCTTTGGGCGCATCCCCGGATTGCGGCGGCCGCAGGCCGCCGCAATCCGGGGACCGGGCTATCCAGGGCTGCGCTTCGCTCCGGCCCCGGCGCTCCGCGCCGTGGCTGCTCCGCACCCTTCCTATCCCTTGCGCGGGCGAAAGCCGCGCCGCGGCTTTCGCCTTCCAAAAATCCGCATCCATGCGGATTTTCGGCCTGGGGTTTTGCTTCGCAAATCCCCAGGGACCGGATACAGCCGGCCTCCAAGCCGGCCCGGCCGGGCCAGGCCCGGCCCCGACAGGCGCGGCAGCCCCGCCG
>JAIRSD010000226.1 GCA_031255615.1 Treponema sp.
GAGAAAGGGAAGGGGAAGAAGAAGGCGATAGCGGCGATAGGGCGGCGGCTGGGGGTGCTGCTGTACACGCTGATGAAGGAGGGGACGAGATACGAGGCGAGGCGGTTCCGGCCGGAAAAGAAGGCCGCTATGAAAGGCATGGCGGCGGAAGCGTTAAGTGCATAAGGGGGCCGGGAGCTGTCAGGGGGAAAGTCTGAAACAAAACCAGACAATCCCTTGACACAAACATAGGAGGAGGCGTGCGAAGGAATGTATATGGGCTTCCAATCCCCGCCTTGGTGGTAAATTTCTTCCGTCCGCTTATCCAATTTTTTAGGATAAGCAGCCTGCTTGGCGGGGAGGATCCTCGAAGGGCCGCGCTTGCGGCCGGCAGGGAGGCCGGCTGTTTCCGGCCTCCGGGTTTTGCGGGGCAAAACCCGGAAGGCGCGGGCGGCAGGGACGCCGGACCAGGACGCGGCGCGTTATAACGCGCCGCGTCCTGGTTTTCGCCGCCGCTTCGCGCAAGGGATAGGAGCGGTATCCTTTTGCCCGGTCCGCCGGGCAAAAGGATTTAAGCGGATAGCCCGGTCCCCGCCGGAGGCGGGGATGCGCCCAAAAGGAAGGCGTTATGCGGCCTGCCGCCTGATGGACGCGGCTGTTCCCTTGGTCCGAATTCCCCGGCCTTAGGTTTACAGGGCAACTCGATGGGGGTAGTATCAGCCATGGCGAAGGATCCCCGTTCCAGTCTGGAGGAGGGTTTTAACTACCCGGTGCGGGACGTTCTGTGGGGGCATATCTACCTTACCCCCGGTCTGGCGGAGCTGGCCCGCAGCGCCCCTTTTATGCGGCTCCACCGGATTCTTCAGCTTGGGCCGGTCTACAATGTGTATCCCGGGGCTACCCACACCAGGGCCAGCCATTCGCTGGGGGTGTACCATCTGGGCCGCCGGCTGCTGCAAAATCTGGTGGATCGGGGGGCCGGGGGCTGGCTGAGCGCCGAGGGGGTCCGGTCTTTTCTCTGCGCCTGTCTGCTCCACGATTTGGGGCACTTTCCCTACACCCATTCTTTGAAGGAGCTGCCGCTGGAATCCCACGAGGTTCTGACGGGGCGGCTTATCCTGGCCGAACCGCTGCGGTCCCTGGCGGGGGCGGCGGGGGCGGATCCCGCTTTTACCGCGGCGATTGTGGATCCCGCTTTGCCGGGGGAGGGGGTGGAGCTGTGCTTTTACCGGCGGCTCCTCTCCGGTGTTATGGACCCGGACAAACTTGACTATCTGAACCGGGACGCCCGGTACTGCGGGGTTCCCTACGGGGTCCAGGATGTGGACTTTATCCTTTCCCGGCTCTATCCCCACCGGGAACGGGGGGTGGATATCGACAGTCGGGGGATTCCCAGCGTGGAGTCCATTCTTTTTTCCAAGTATCTGATGTACCGCACGGTATACTGGCACCACGTGGTCCGCTCCGGGACGGCGATGATCAAAAAGGCGCTTATCGGGGGCCTTGCGGGGGGGGACATAGGGCCGGAGGATCTGTACCATCTGGACGATGAGGGCCTTTTTCGGCTGATGGAATCCAGGGGGGGGGCGCTTTCTTCCCTGGCGGCCCTGGTAAGGGAGGGGGCTTTTTTCTCCCTGGCGGCGGAGCTTCCCTTTGATCCCGCGCGGCACGGGGTTCTGCGGGATATTCGGAGCCGGCGGGAGCGGGAGCAGGTCCTGGCGGCGGAGCTTTCCGCCGGATCGGGGGGGGAGATTCCCGGGGGGGAGCTGATTATCGACATACCGGAGCCCATTTCCCTGGAGACGGGCCTGTATGTGCGGAACGAGGGCCGCTATTTCGCCCGGAGTTCCAGCGCCTTTACGGCGGAGACGGCCCAATCCTTTATCGGGTCCCTGTACACGGTTAGAATTTTTGTCCATCCCCGGCATGAGGAGGCCCTGCGGTCCCGCGGGGATCTTGACGGTGTGTTGCATTTAGGCGGAAAATGGTTAGAGTAAGAAGGGCGGAGGCGCTTGATCATGGAATTGCACAATATGGCGGAAGACCTGGTCTTTGCTCTGGTTGATGAGATTCTTACCAACATTGAGAAGGGGAACAATCCGGACGGGTTCTGCACCTGCGACCGGTGCCGTATGGATACCGCCTGCTACGTTCTTAACCGGACTCCTCCCCGCTATATTGCCTCCAGCCGGGGGGCGGTCCGGGTGGAAGCGGAACCTTTCCAAAAACAGCAGCAGGAAGCGGATATTGTTTCCCTGGTTTACGAGGGGATCCGCCGGGTTAATCACAACCAACGTCCCAATGTGCTGCACGGCGCGGGGCAGACGCGGGAAAGCGTCATGGAGACCCCGGTTTTTAATATTCCCACCATCATGGGCCGTGTTTTTCAGGGCCAGAATTTCGCCCCCGTGGAGGGGGCGGTGGTCCGGCTTTTCCGCAAGGGCGGTTTAGTGGCCATGAAGGACGCCAACTGGCAGAATCCCTGCGCCCTGGTCCCCAACACCGACGGGGCCTTTACCTTCTGGCCCGACCCTATTCCCGCCGAAGGGATCAATATCCACGAGGTTTTTGAATTTAACATCAGGATCGAATCCGAAGAATACGAAACCTTGAACCATTTTTTTAAGGTCCCCATGATAAGCGATGCCCGGGTGGTGAATTCCTTTTCCCTGGGCCGCACCGTCAAGCTGCCGGATCTCTATCTGTTCCCGCCGGGCATGGATGAGGATGATCTGATCTAGCGGGCCCCCTGGGCCGAGGGGGCGGGATAGACGGAGGGAGGAACTGGACCGCGAGACCGCCAAAGGCGGCGGGCGTTGATGGGGCGGGGAGCGGTTGTACATTCGGGTCCTGGCGGGCCGCGGTTTCTATCTTGAGTTTTGGTGCAGGCGAGGCGCTGGTAGGCTGATTAGTCCAAAAGGTGGGATATGCGGATGGAAGAAATTTACCACGAAGGCGGGGAAGGCGCACGAAGAGCGGGATTGAAGGCGCTTTTCATTCCTTCGGGTTCCTGGCGAGCTGTAGATCGCCTTTGTGGTTAAAAGTCTTGTCGCTGGTTCTTTCGCTTATCCGGTGATTTAGTGTAGTCGAGGTACTAGTTTCCTGTATAGCGGAGGGTTGGCTAGTGGTTAAGCCGCCAGTTTTGGGAACTGGCTGTCGGGGGTTCGAATCCCCCCTCTCCGAAAAAAAGCACAACCACGAAAAGACTGGGGGGATTCGAAGCACTGCGGCTGAGCCGGCGCAAGCCGCAGCCCGCCGGCCACGCCCGGTGATGCATACGGAACATTGAGCATGTAAGAGGATAATGCCGCACGGCGCGGGCCAGAAAAAAGCCGGGCCGGCGGGAACTTCATAAGGCCTGCGGAGGAAGAGGCGCGGGACGCGCCGGAAGGGGTCAGCGCTGGTTTTTTACCGCGTCAAGGTATTCCATCACCCTGAGGGCCGCCAGGGCGGAGGACCGGGGCTGCAGGGCGGGGTTCCGGACGCAGTTTACCGCGTCGGCGATCATGCTGGAGAAATACCCCGTCCTGCCCCTGAAGCGATCCCGGGCCGGAACCAGGGACCGGAAGCCTTCGGCGTAGGGGCAGTCCCCGCTTTCCCATACTTCGTAGACCCCGTTGCCAATCCGCAGCCGCCCGGCCCGGCAGGAAAATTCCATCTCAAAAACCAGGTGGTCCCGCCGGGCCCCCAGTTCGATCATGCAGGGAAGGGGCTTCCCCCGGCCGGGCCGGTTCCCCCCCTCCCCGCCGGGAATCAGGGTTCCCGCAAGATAGGCGGTCCCCTCTTTTGCCTTAAGGGGGCTGCCCCAGGCCCGGTCATGCCGCAGGACGGCGCCGCTGAGGAACATGAGGGCGTCAACCAGGTGGGTGCCGTCGTGCCACAATACGTCGATAAGGCGCCCTCCGCCCATATAGAGGACCCCCCGGACGGAAAGGGGCTCCCCCAGCCTTCCGCTTTCCAGCAGTTCCTTCGCCCTCATGTAGTCCGCCGAATAGCGCCGCTCGTGGTTGACGAGGATCCTTAGCGGGCCCTGGCCGGAGGCCCCTCCTGCCAGGGAAGCGATGTTCCTGGCGGCGGCCAGGGTGTTTGCCAGGGGTTTTTCGCAGACCGCCACCGGAACCCCGCCGGACCGGGCCAGGGAGCAGTACCGCCGGTGGCTGTCAGGATGGGTGGCCACGATCAGGATCCCGGGCCGGTGTTCCCGCAGCATCTCCGAAGCGTTGGCGTAGACCGGAACATGCCAGCGTCCCGCGAAGAGGCGGCGGCGCTTTTCATCAATATCGCAGCCGGCGGCGAGGACGCAATTCCTGTCGGCGGCCACAGCCCCCGCGTGGGTGCAGGGTTTTTCCCGGCGGCTGTCCTCCTCCAGGAGGCTGGCGATGCGGCCCAGGCCGACGATGGCGACAGGTATCTTCTCCATGGTTTTCTCCAGCCCCGGGGGATGGCGGAACGCCTGGTTACTTTCCCCCGGCGGCGAGCTGAAGCATTTCCCCGCCGTCCCCGGGCCGGCTGTAACGCCTGGCGGCCTCCTCCTTTTCCCGCTTCCTGTCGTGGCGGCTGTTCAGGAGGGAGTACATCACCGGGGTGACAAAGAGGGTCATGACGGAGCTGACGGTAAGGCCCCCCACAAAGGTTTTGCCGATGGGCTGGATGGTGTCCGCCCCCGCGCCGGGGAAGAAGGCGATGGGGAGCATGCCCAGGATGGTGGTAAGGCTGGTCATCAGGATGGGGCGCAGGCGGGTACGCCCGGCCTCCAGGCAGGCTTCCCGGACCTTCATGCCCCGGGCCCGCAGGGTGTTGGTGTAGTCCACCAGGACGATGCCGTTGTTCACCACCACCCCCACCAGGGCGACAATGCCCACCACGGAGAACATGGACATGGCCTGCCCGGTGATCTTGTAGATCCAGATGACCCCGATAAACAGCAACGGTATGGAGAAAAAGATGATCAGGGGATCGACGAAGGATTCAAACTGGCTGGCCATGACCCCGAAGACCAGGAACACAGCGGCGGCGATGATGAAGAGGAAGCGCCAGAAGTAGGTGTTTATCTCCTGGGCCTCCCCCAGGTAGCGGACGGAGACTTCTTCCCTGGGCACCAGGTTCTGTTTGACCGTCTCTTCCAGCCGGCGCTGCATGTCGGTGGCGGCTATCCCCGCGGGGAGGCCCCCGGTGATCCGGATTACCCTCTCCTGCTTTTCCCTGCGGATGGAGGAGGGGGCCCGGTTTTCCACGATCCGGGCCACGTTGGACAGACTAATTCTGGCGCCGCTCCGGCTTACCACGAATACGGCGTCCAGGTTCGGAAGGCCCTGGCGGTCGCTGTTCTGGAGCATCACCTCCACGTTTAGCAGCCGGTCTCCCCTGCTCATGGTGGTAACGTTCACGCCGTTCATGGCGCTGCGGACCTCCCCCGCTATAGCGGCAAGGGATATCCCCAGGGCCGCCGCCCGGTCCCGGTCTATTTCCACCGTAAGCTGGGGGGCCCCCTCGTCGATATTCACCGTGGGGTTTTCGATCTCCGGAAGATGGCGCGCCATGATGCGCTGTATCTCCTCCGCCGTCTCCATCAGGGCGTTGTAATTCCGGGAACTTACCGCCATTTCCACGGCGGAGGTGCTGCCCATGCCGCGGCCCGCCCGGAAACTTACCTGGGCCCCGGGAATGTCCGCAATCAGGGGGCTAAGTTTCCTGATAATCGAATCGGGGGTATCGATCTGCTGGGCCGGGGGAGGCAGGATGATCTGTATGGAACCCTGGTTGGTCCCGGTGCGCCGGGCGCTGAGGATGATGTTCCGGTAGCCCTGGACTTCCCTTTTGATAAGTTCCTCAAGCTGAAAAACCACCTTTTCGGTAACGTCGATGGCGGTCCCCTGGGGCATGGCGATATTGATGTTCACGTTGTCATCGGTCCGGGTACGGATATACATATTCATCCCCACCCCGCCGAATTGGAGCAGTGAAAAAACCAGCAGCGCCACCACCAGGGCAATGACGAGGAAGCGGTGGGAAAGGCAGTACTCCAGGGCCCCCCGGTACCGGTTTTCCATGCCCTGGAAAAGCCTCTCCATCCCGTTGTCAACGGCCCGCAGGAGGGGATTCCGCAGGGGCCGCTGTTTCCGGGTATTGAGTTTTAGAATCGAACCGCAGAGGCTGGGGACCAGGGTAACGGCCACCACCAGGGAGCAGACAAGGGAAATGACCACGGTAAAAATAAGGTCGCTAAAGAGCTGGCCCATTTCCCGCAGATCGTTTTTGTAGATGATAAGGGGGACAAAAACGCAAAGGGTGGTGGTGGAACTGGCGAAGATGGCCCGAAGCATCTCCCTGCTTCCCAAAATTGCCGCGATATCCGGTTTGGCCCCCCGCTCCCGATAGGAGTGGACGTTTTCCAAAATGACGATGGAACCGTCCATGGTCATTCCCAGGCCCATGATAAGCCCCGTCATGGTAAGCAGGTTAAGGGTAAAGCCGAAGACCGCCATGAACATGACGGTAAGGAGGATAGAGATGGGGATCGCCAGGCCGATGATAAAGGTGCCCTTGATGTTCCGCAGAAAGAGCAGCAGGATCAGCATGGCAAGCAGGGCCCCCTGCAAGGCGTTGCTGTACACCTGGTCCATCGTCGCCCGGATCATGGTGGTATTGTCGGAAAGGACCTCTACCGTGATGCCTCCGGGAAGGTCCCGGTTAATCGCGTCCATGGCCGCCCGCACCCGGTCCGCCACCTGAACCTGGTTGCTGTCGCTCTCGCTGGTAACCTGGATATAGACCCCGCTCTGGCCGTCCACGTAGATGCGGGCGGCGTTGTCGTTGTAGCCAAGGCTTATGTCGGCAATGTCTTCCAGCCGGATCACCTGGGAACGGTTAGCCTGGTTAAGGCCTGAACCCAGGCCGATGGTCTTTACCACCAGCCGTTTGATTTGGGCCGGATCCACCAGTTCCTCCTGGGTCATAATCTGGTATTCCCGTTCCCCCCGGCGCAGATTCCCCCCGGAAGATAGAATGCTCTGGCCCCGCAGGGCGGTGGACACGTCCGCCAGGGTCAAATTAAAGGCCGCCAGGCGGTTAAGGGAAACGGCAACCTTGACGACCTGGGTAGTACCCCCGGTAACCTCCGCGGAGGCCACCCCCTCTATCCGTTCCACCTGGGACTGAATCTCATCCTCCGCGAAAAGACGGAGCTGATCCGGGGGATAGCTGCCCCGGACCACGAGCCGCATGATGGGCATGGCGCTCATGTCAAAACGCCGCACCGTGGGGGTCTCCACCCCGTCGGGCAGAGAATTGACCAGCCGGTTCAGCAGAGTTTGGGCGTCGGTTACCGCCTTATCCATATCGGTGCCGTAGGCGTATTCCAAGTTGATAAAACTGGATTCAAACTGGGAATTGCTGGTGATATTGGTAAGGCCCCGGGAAGCGGAAAGGGCCCGCTCCAACCGCTCGGTAACGTTTTTTTCCACATCCGCCGGCCCCGCGCCGGGGAAACGGGTAAAGACCGAAAGCACCGGACGGCTGGTGGAAGGGTACAGATCCACCGCCAAATTGGGAACCATCGTGGCGGCGATGCCCAGGGCCAAAGCGTAAAGCACCACAATGGTAACCGGCCGCTTGACCGAATACGCGGCAATGTTCAAGGCAACCCCCTCTCTGTCCCGCTCTTATTCCACAATCCTGACCGGATCCCCGTCGGAAAGGAAATTTTGCCCCGCCGACACGACCCGATCCCCTAACGCAAGACCCTCCAATATTTCTACGGAGTCTTCATTCTCCAGGCCCAGGGCGACGGTCCGCCGCCGGGCGGCATTGCGCTCGTCAACCACAAAGACGAACCAGGAACCGTAACTGTTGATCACCGCCCCCCGGGGAATCACCGGTACATCGTGGCGGACATCGGTCACCAGGCTTACGGTAGCGAACATCCCCGCCCGGATACGGCCGTCCGGCTGGTCAAAGCCCAGCCGGATCCGCAGAGTCCGGCTGGCGGGATCCAACACCGGGCTTACCTCGTTCACCGTGGCGGAAAAAACCTCCCCCGGCAGGGCTTCCAGGGAGACCAGCGCCCCCAGCCCCTGCCGGGCGGCGTTGGAAAACCGCTCCGGCACGAAGGTTTCCACCACCAAATTGGCGAGATCTCCGATAACAAAGACCACCGTCGAAGATCCCACCGTATCCCCCAGGTTGGCCGGCACGGAAAGGACGGTCCCGCTGACAGTAGAAACCACCGGGCTTACGGAATACTCCTCCCCCGGCCGGGAGGGATCCACCGCCGCCACCGTCTGGCCCCGATTCACCCAATCGCCTATCCGAAACCGCATCTGGGTCAGCTTTCCCGCCACGTTGGGGTAGATGGATACCTGGCTGGCGGCCAGGACATCCCCGTTGATTACCACGCTGTTCTCGATGGTCCCCGCCGCCGTCTCCGTTACCCGGACAGCCGTAACATTGCGGCCCCCCCCTCCCTGGGCGGGACCGGAAGCCGGACCCCCCGCCGGCCGGGGGGCGGCGGAACCCCGCCCCCTTCCGGGGGAGAGGGTCATGTATAGATTGCCCCCGATAAGGGCCCCCAGCAGAATTATCGATGCAATGATCACAATCGTAACAATACGGGATCTGGTCTTGCTCATGGATGTTCGATTCCCCCGGTGAATTGCCGCCAGTCCACGTTAATAGCCTGGGCCAGATTCAAAACAAGTTTTTGATACGCCAGTTCGCCCCGCAGAAGCTGGTACCGGGCTTCCGCCAAATTGTTCCGGCTGTTCTCCAGGGCGAGGGCCTCAACCGAACCGTTGAGAAAACCCTGTTCACTGTAGTCGTAAGAGCGCCGGGCGATCTCCTCCCGCAGCCGGGCGATCTCCAGACTTTCCCAGGAATTGTGCAGATTCGCCGTCAGGGAGCGAATCTGGGCCGCCGCCGCGTCCTCCAGGCTTTTTAGATCAAGCCGGGCCTTTTCGACATTGGACCCGGCGTTCCGCAGGGCCTGGGATTCCCTGGTACCCGGAATCCAGGGGTTAATGGGAACACGGAGGGTAACGCTCCCGCTTATATTGTCGGCAAAAGGATTGCTTAGGGCCCTGTTTCCGCCGGGCCCCCCCTGCCAGTTAAAAGACAGATCCAGGGAAGGGGCCCTGCCGCCCAGAACGGCCTGCCGCTCGGTTAAGACAAGCCCTTCGATAGCCCGGCGCTGCTGCGCTATATCCGGCCGCCCGGGAAGGTAATCCCGAATAAGTTTCTCCGGGTCCAGATCCAGCCGGCGGGTGTTGAATTCCCCCTCCAGCCGGGCCGGCGTCTCCGGGGAAAGACCGAGGGTGCTCAGGAAAACCCCCAGCCCGTTTGAATAGGCCGCCTGGGCGCTGCTAAGCCCATACCGGGCGCTCTCCACCGCCAGACGGCTTTGCAGCACCGCGGCCTCGCTGATCAATCCGTTGGCCCGGCCTATGCGGTGCCGCTCCAACTGCCGCTCCGCCAGATTCAGCGTATCGACAAGCTGGGCAAGCCCCTCCCTTTCCGCCACAAGATCGTAGAAACTCCGCGCCGTATCCACCTCCAAAAGCCGCCGGAGCTCCTCGTAGCTTAAAAGCTGCCGCTGGTAGGCAAGACTAAGCAGCCTCATCCGGTAAGGAATCCCGGCGCTCAAGTTAAGGCTGAGGCCGGCGGAGACGCTGTAACCGATATTCTCCTTCCCGATGCGGCGATCCTCGCCCGTACCGGTAAAAAGAGGGACGCTCCCCAAACTTAAACCCCCGGAAGCATTCACGGAGGGAAACAACTCCGCCCAAAGCCGCCGGGACGAATACTCCTCCCCCTCAAGGGTGATCCGGCTCTTTTGCAGTTCGATGCTGTGCCGCAGGGCCCGTTCCACCGCGTCCTCAAGACTGAGAACCACCCCGCCCCCATCCGAAAAATCCTCCGCCGCCCCGGCCGGGGAGGCCAGAACGCCGAAAAAAAACAAAACACCGATAAATCCAGGGGGAACGCGCATAGAACTCCTTTCGTAACAAAACCAGTTTGTCCGATATGGCGTTACATGCCAAGCCGTTGTTCCCGCCCTCAGTTTCCGGGAAAGACGGGCGCATCCCCGCCTGCGGCGGGGACCGGGCTATCCGGGGCTCCGCTTCGCTCCGGCCCCGGCGCTCCGCGCCGGGTCTGCTCCGCACCCCTCCTATCCCTTGCGCGGTTCCCCGTGGGTCCATGCCGCCGCCGGGTGTATGGGTTTTCGCGGAGCAAAAACCCATGAATCCCCCTTCCCGGGGGAATTTCGCGGCGGGTCCAGATGCGGAGGCCGGCGGCGCAAAGCCCCCGGCTCCCCGCCCCTCAACCGGATCATTCGGGGCAATCGGGGCTGAACTCAGTCGTATATTGCCGGTAGCGCCGGGGGACAAACTGCCGCTGGAGGGCGAGATTCTTCCGGCTTTCGATGTTGATCGTCCGGTGATAGGAACGCCAAAGCCGCTCCCATGCGTCGAATCGCGGGGCGTCCCGGCATCCGGGGCCGGAATCCCGGGACTCTCCCCCGCCCCGCGGGGAAAACTCGTCCCCGGCAGAGATGATCCGGGGCTCCCCATCCATGACCAGGGCCAAGCCCCGCCTTTCATCGACGACCGCCCAGGGCGTATCCCCAAAACGGCGGGTAAAGTGGGGTTCCAGGGCGGGCAGGATGAAGTGATCCGGCCCGCAGCGGGCCCGGTAGCGGCCCTGGGAGTCGGGCTTGAAGCGGAGGAATCCCCTCAGCCGGTCAAGCTCCCGGGCGACCCGGTAGGCCGCCGCCAGAACGATCCTACAGTCCTCCTCCCCCCGGTTGCGGGCGGCCCGGGAGGCCTCCCGCCGGGCCTCGCCGCGGCTGTACCAGGGGGCCCCGTCCGCGGGGAGGGCCGCCCCGGAACCGCCGGACCGGTCCGCCGCCGGGACCGCCCTTTCCGCCGAGGAAAGCACCGCAAGGGCGTAGCGAAGGGCCGGCGCCTCCAGGGGAACGGCGTGCATCCATGCGTAGACCAGCGCGTCGTAGGCGTCGGCTGAAACCTGGAACAGGATCCCCGCCGCGCCGTCCAGCGCCGCCGGTTCGGGAAGAAGATCCGGCGGACTCCGGAACCGGCCCGAAGGAAGCCGGGGGCCGGCGGCGCCGTCAAAGAGTCCGGGCTGCGGATTTTCCGGGGCCGGCGGGAACCCGCTTGGACACGGGGGCCGCCGGACCTGGAGGATCTCCGGCAGGGGTTCCGCCCAAAGCCGGTCCAGCAGGGCAAAGAGTCCCGCCAGCGTGCCGTCGTAGGATAATACGGAGATCATAGCCGTATACTATACAAAGTTATAGTACTTGTCAAGAGGAATCGAGGGAACAAGAGAAATTTTCAGTTTTAAGCATTTTATAGCTCTACAATGTTTTAGGTTGTTCATTGTCGATATTTCGTTATTAGAGTTGTTCAGAAACTTCAGTTTCTGAACAACAACCGTTTAAAGACGAAGAAAAAGGTGGGTTTCCTCGGGAAATCCACCTTTTTCGCAAGACTTGTTCAATAACCAACCGGGTTATTGAACAAGTC
>JAIRSD010000236.1 GCA_031255615.1 Treponema sp.
CAATATCGGTTACCGCAACCACATCAATCTTGTCCTTGCCCAGAAGCCCTTGCCCGACGATAGACTGAAATACCAAGCGTCCGATACGGCCGAATCCGTTAATCGCAATTTTCATAAAAACCCCCAATCTAAAATAGTTTCATACTTATATAGTAGGAAAAAAAAGAGAAATAGTAAAGGGGATATTACAAAATGAGCCTGTAAATCGCACGAAAGTAAGCGCCCCAGGAGTTTGTTGCGCTTTGCGCATAAAATAGTATAAATATTCATTTTATGAATATTTATACCTTACAAACTCTGAAAGCACGCCCGTCAATCGGGATTTTTTGCATATATATGCAAAAAATCCACAAGTGCAACAGGCTGCTAGGGTTTCGGTAGAGAAAAAGCTCGTCAGGAAGGGTCTTGAAGCTCCGGCGCTGCCATTCGGCACAAACACGGTGCGGGAGCCCGCACGTCGAGTTGAGGGTAAACTGAAAGGAATTTCCACGCTTGTGGATTATGATAGGTTCGGCAATTCTAGCCATAGCGCATCTCCTTGAGGAATTCCTGCACAATTCCTGCACAGGCGCTACGAATCTAGAAATACCAGCAAAATACAATCTGCTAATTCCTTACAGGATAAGGAATTAGCTTTGGGCCATCGAGGACTTGAACCTCGGACCAAGAGATTATGAGTCTCCTGCTCTAACCAACTGAGCTAATGGCCCCCGCCAACACCATAGCACAGCGCGGATTCTTAGGCAAGAAGCTCCGCGGCTCTCCGGCGGTTTTCGGTTTAGGGAAGGCCGGATGTATGCCGGGCGCGTCCCCGTCGAGAGGGACGCCGGACCAACAGGTCTGCGCGTTCTGGTTTTTCTGAGTTTCGCGGGGGAGCGCGAAACTCCGCCGTGGACAAGTCCAGGGGGTTTTGCGGAGCAAAACCTCATGCCCAAAAATGGCAGGGACGCCGCCGGCAGGAGGCCGGCTGCTTCCATTTCCCTGGGGTTTTTGCGAAGCAAAAACCCCAGGCTGAAAATCCGCAGGGATGCGGATTTTCAGCCGCGCAAGGGATAGAAGCGGAACAAAAACCCGTAGGGTTTTTGTTAGAGCGGATAGCCCGGTCCCCGGCGCTTCGCGCCGGGGATGCGCCCAAACCACACTCGATATGCGGCACCTCCGAAATGGGGCATAGTTGTTTTTGGAGGACTTCCCTTGTCCAGCAAGACGGAATTTTATATGATGGCTTTGTTCCAACGTCCGGTTGTTTTGCCATAGCGTTGTCGGCGGAGACTGAAGGTTCCGCCGCCGCCGGCCGCTTAAAAACCAATAAATTCCAGGAGGTTTTGTATGGATAATCCCGTTCTTGCCGCTATTTCGGATCGCCGGAGCATCCGGTCCTACACCGGCCAGAAGCTGAGCAAAGAGCAGTTCGACATACTGCTGAGGGCCGCGGAGCAGGCGCCCAGCGCCCGGAATTCCCAGCCCTGGCATTTCACCGTTACCCAGAACCGTAAACTGCTGGATGAGATAAACGCTGAGGTTTCCAAGGTTTTGGAGAAGGACGTGGGGGATCTCTTCCACGGCGCTCCGGGGGCCGTCTTTATTTCCTATGATCCTGAAAACCGTTTTGCCCCGGTGGACTGCGGCATAGCTTCCCAGACCATCGCCCTGGCGGCCCACGCCATCGGCTTGGGGACGGTGATTCTCGGGATGCCCGATCCCGCCTTTACCGGACCCCGGAAGGAGTATTTTAGCGGACTCTTCAAATTTCCTCCGGGTTATCGCTTCGCCGTGGCCCTGGCCGTGGGGGTTCCCGCGGGCGCCAAGGAAGCCCATCCGGTGGAACGGGACCGAATTAGTTTTGTTGATTAGGATGAATTTCCCCGGGTCCCTTCCGAAATTCGGCGGCCCGGGGGCGTGGATGAGAAATTTGAAAAAGCGGGGAGGGCGGCTTTGGGTCCTCTCCGCTATTTTTTTGCTTTCCCTGGTTCCCCGGATCGGGGCGGAGGAATTCCGCTACCTCCACCGCCGGGGGGAACGGTACCGGATTCTTTCGGTGGTGCGTGAAAACGTGTACCTCAACGGCCGCCTGAGCCACCGGGCGGAAATTTTGAACCGGGTCTCCGTGGAGGTGGCGGAGGTGAAGGGGGAGACGGGCCGCTACGAAGCGTTGTTTCAAAGTTCCGAACGGGCCTTCCGTTCCGGCCCGCCTGAGGCAAACCAAAGTTTTTTATGGAATCGGGAGTATCAATCGGTCTTTGATCGGGACAGCCTGGGGAATATCGGGATAGACAAAGAATTCTTTATGCCCGTGGTCAGGAACGTACCGGTCTTTCCCGGCCGGCATATCGCCGTTGGGGATACCTGGAGCGCGGAGGGCCACGAGGCGCACGATTTTAGGGAGGGCTTTGGGATTCCCGAACCCTACCGGATTCCCTTTACCGCGGACTACGCCTACCTGGGGAGCCGGTCCTGGAAGGACCGGGAATATCCCGCCTTTTCCGTGTCGTACCGGGTGAACCATTCCCCCGATCCTCCGGCGGGGGCGCGGATTTGGCCCCGGAGGATCACCGGCGCTTCCGATCAGATCCTCTACTGGAACCGGGATCTGGGGCAGGAGCGGGCCTATGAAGAAAGTTTCCGCATGATCTTTGAGCTTTCCGACGGGACCGTGGTGGAATACCGGGGAACCGCCCAGGCGGAGATCCTGGGCTCTGAGGCGATGAACAAGGAACAGATCGCCCGGGAAATCGAGCGGGACCTAGAAAACCGGGGGCTGGAGCATACCGGCATCCGGGTTGACAGCCGCGGCGTTACCTTGACGCTGGAGGCCGTTCAATTCGCTTCGGATTCCCCGGAACTCCTCCCCGCCGAAAAGACGAAACTTGATTTTATCGGGGAGATTCTGAGCCGCTACCCCGATCGGGACATCCTGGTGGCCGGTCATACCGCCCTGGCGGGGACCCGCGAAGGCCGGCAGGAGCTTTCCGTCCAGCGGGCCGCCGCGGTGGCGGATTACCTCATCCGCCGGGGGATCCGTTCCGAGGACCGGGTGGTGGTCCGAGGGCACGGCGCGGAACAGCCCCTGGCGGACAACGGAACCGAGGAAGGCCGAAGACGGAACCGCCGGGTGGAGATTACGATATTGGAGAACTAGTATCCAGGCATGATTGTAATTGGGGATGAATTATTTTATACTTACCGGCATAGAAACCAAAAGGGAGGGAATCTATGCCACAGAAGAAATACCGGGTGACGCTCACGGAAGAT
>JAIRSD010000263.1 GCA_031255615.1 Treponema sp.
ATAGGCTGATTATGCTAAAAGATGAGATATATGGATATAAGAAATTCACCACCAGGGCGAGGAAGGCGCACGAAGGCGGGGATTGGAAGCCCATATACATTCCTTCGTGTTCCTGGCGAGCCGCAGATCGCCTTTGTGCCCCTTCGTGGTTAACATTCCTGTTCCCGGTTCTTTCGCTTATCCGGTGATGTGTGCAAGCAAGGGTGCTAATGTCTGTCCACAAAGTCGGTTACTTTGTGGGCGCATCCCCGTCCCCCGGGAGGCGGGGGACGGGAGGGAAGCCTGGTTTTTTGCGGTGCGGCCGCAAAAACGCGCCCAACATAAATTTTTTCGTTTTAACCGGCTATTGTTCAGAAACTGAGGTTTCTGAACAACTCTATTCTGCTAAAATTGCTAAAACCCCAATAAAAGGAGGCCGAACCTGGATGAATATACGAGAACCCGCCCTGTCTCCCGGCTGGTATCCCCGAAGCGCCGAGGCAATTAACCGCTTTTTGGAACAATGGAAGGACCCCGCCCCGAAGCCCCGGAACGATTCCCCCGGCGGTTCCGATCAAGGCGACGGCGGCGGGCTGGCCGCCCTTTCCCCCCACGCGGGCTGGTACTATTCCGGGGCCGTCGCCGCGACAGCCGCCGCCTTTCTGGACAGAGAGGCGGAGACGGTGGTGATCCTGGGGGGCCACCTGGCGGCCCGCTCCCCGGTTTTAGCCTACACCGAAGACGGCTTTTCCAGCCCCCTGGGGCCCGTGATAATTGACCGGGAGCTTCGGGAATCCCTCTGTTCCGTTCTGGAACACGACGGCCCCCGGGCCTGGGGGCCGGATCGCTCACGGGACAATACGGTGGAGGTTCTGATTCCCATGGTCCGCTTCTTTTTTCCCCAGGCCCGGATTCTGGCCCTGCGGCTGCCTGCGGATTCGTCCTCATACAACACGGGGATGCGGCTTGCGGAGGCGGCAAAGGCCCTGGGGCGGCGGCTGGCGGTTATCGGTTCCACCGATCTGACCCACTATGGGCGGAACTACGGTTTCAGCCCCCAGGGACAGGGAAGCAAGGCCCTGGCCTGGGTCCGGCAGATCAACGACCGCCGTTTCCTCGACGCGGTCCTGACCGGCGATCCGGCGGCGGTCCTGACCCGGGCGGAGGAGGAACGCTCCGCCTGTTCTGCCGGGGCGGTCCTGGGGGTCCTGGGTTTCGTCCGGGAATACGCCCCGACTGATTCCCCGGTCCTGCCGGAACTTTTGGCCTACGCCACCAGCGTCGATGCGGAGGAGGGGGGAATCCCCGATTCCTTTGTAGGCTACGCCGCCGTCGGCTGGAAATAAGGCGGCCTCGCGCAATGCCGGCCTCGGCATGGAACAGACCTGCGGCCTTTGGCGACTCCGGAACTATCCCAGGACCCGGTCTATCGCGGCTATGCCGTAATCCCGTATCCCCTCAATTATTCCCGCCCCCCGTAATCCAGGGTCCCTCCGCCGTAAGGCCGCGGCCAGGGGGAGGAGGGTGGCGAGAATCTGCCGTTCCCCGACGTCAAGTTTCTCCGGGTATGCCGATGCCGGCCCCTCCCTGGGCGGCGGGAGAGCGCGGATTCTTTCCCGGTACTCCGCAAGGAAGTCCCGGGCGGGGAGGATCGGGTTCTTCCCCGCCGCCCTTCCCCGCCGCGGATCCCCCAGCCCCCGCCGCGGGACCCTGGTAAAGCCGCCCTCCGGGAGTGGTCGGGCCCCCATCCTTTCCCCTTTAAGGGCCAAGGCTTCCCGGTAGCGGGCCAGGGCCGCCGTTTCATAGTACCAGGCCCCGCCGGGGCCGTTTTTTTTCTCCAGGGGGCCGCGGTAAAGAAAATGTGAAAAGAGGGATTCAAGGGGGTAAAGCCGGTTTTGCCGCATGTTAAAGTAGGGAAAGATGTAGGTCCCCCGGGCGTAGGTGCTTCCCTGGGGATAGGAAAAATCCGCCCCGTAAAGCCGAATTTCCCCGGCCCCCAGGAATTCCGCCAGGGAAACCGCCGCGTAGGTAACGTTGCCCCCGGAGCTGTCGATGGAGGGAAAGGGCCGCCACCAGGAGGAGGCATAGTCCGCCAGGGGATGGCCGCCGGAGAAAAAGATCCGCCTTCCCGCAAGGGATCCCAGGGGGCTTGTCAGATCCAGGAACAGGAGGCCCGGATCCCCGCCCTTCGTTCCGGGCGGGATAAAGTGGCGGTAGCTGATATGTTGGCAGTCAATGGAGACCGTCGCGTCCGGTTTCAGGCCGGCGCTTAACAGGACGGGGAGGCTGGTATCGGCGGCGATGAGCAGCCCCCCCTTTTCCCTGGACTCGGCAATGTGGGCAAGCCGGCTGTTCAGGGAGGGCCCCGCGGCGCAGATTAAGGCCCGGTCTATCCGGGGAAAGGGAGCGGGCCCTTCTTCCGCCGGGATTGTTTCCGCGATCAAAATGTTTCGCAGGATGTTTTTGAACATCCTGATTCCAAAATGGGCCTGCACCGAATAATCGGCGGAGACGCGGCCCACGGCCTCCCGAATTTCCGCCGCCGCCGTCTCAAAGACCAGGGGGGCCGCGTCTATCCGGGGCCGCAGGGGGAGGACCCTGATGGCCCCGGAGAGGGCGGGGAGGAAATGCGCCGGAATGAACCGTTCCAGCATCCCCGAAGGGGGATCCGCCAGGATTCCTACCCGGCTGTCCCCCAGGATGCGGCCCAGATCCCGCAGGCCCAACAGTTCCGCCAGACCCCGGATGCCGTATTCAACGATGATTACCCGGCTGGTTTCAGGCCGTTCCAGGGCCGCCTCGATATGGTAGCCCCCTCCCAGCCCCAAAAAGATAAGAAAATCCTCCTCCCCCAGGGTAGAGACGAGTCGGATTCCCTCCCGCCGGGGATCCACCAGGGAGTGGAGGGGCCTGGCGGTCCCCGAACCAAGGATCGCCGGTACCGGATCGCCGTTCCGGGCCTCCAAGAACCGGTAGCAGAGGGGGGTGGAAAAATCGGGCTGGGCCCCGGCAATGCGTTCCGCAAGCTCCCTGTCCCGGTTTTGCAGGAAACGGAGATTCCCCGCGAAGACGGTCCGGGGATCAGTCATGGACCGCGCCCCTAGGCACCGGGGCCCCCGCCAGGGATTCAAGGACCCTCCATAGTTCCCCAGGCTCCGGGCTTTCTCCGGCAGGGAGAAGCAGGGAGCCCAGCTCCCCCCGAAGGGCCCGGCTGGTTTTTGGGTCCTCCAGCCCGGCCTTAAGGATCTCCAGGGCCCTTGAGACCGGATTCTCTATCCGAATTGGGATCAGCCGGGCCGGCGGCATTCCCCCTCCCCCTTTCTTCCCGCCGGTTCCCGGACTTTCCCGCCGGCCCTCCTCTGTTGCCGGGGGCAGCCCCCCGAAAAGGGGGTGGTTGTTCCCCAGGGTTTTGAGTCTGGCGGAGTAGGAGTCAAGATGGGCGGCGAACCATTCGGCGTAAACCCGGTGGCTTCCCCCCTCCTTCATGGCGAAACTCCGGGAAAAATATTGGCCGTATGCGGGCCGGAACCGTGAAGCCCCCTCCCGCCAGAGCCGGTCAAAGCCGTAGGGCCGCGCGTGGGTGCGGATATCCCGGCTGTCCAGATCCAGGCCGGCGATGTAGACATTCTCCCGGCCCAGAGTAAAGGCCAGGTCCAGGGCGGTGGCGGCAACGGTACCCCGTTGGGGCAGGACCAGATGGGGGATCCCAAGGCCCCCCAGGATCAGACGCTGCCATAGACTGCCGTCGCCGATCCACAAAACAGGCAGCTCCCCGCATTGGGAAGGGATGCCGGCGATGAAGGCGGCGGCCAGGGCGGCAGCGACCCCCCGCCGGAATAATTCGTAGAGATGGAACTGGGCCCAGGGGCCCCCGTCGGTGGAAAGCACCAGATCGGGGACGATGTTCCCGTAACAGAGGGCCATGAGGGAAGATGAGGAGGCGATAATAAAACAGTCTTCCCGGTCCTTCAATTTTTTAATGAGGGGAAGACTTTCTTCCAGGGAAGGCCCCGCGCCGGTGACCAGGACCGGAACCGGCAAGTCCCGGTAAAGGGGGAAACCGCCGAGGATCCGCAAATTCCTAAAGAAATTGCGAAACCACCGCCGTCCAAAGGCCCGGACGGTACGCCGTCCCGCGTCGAAACGCCTGACGGCGGCGGCGGCGGCGGCGGCGAGTTTCAAATAATCTTCCCCGTAACGATCCCGCCCGGGCCGCCATTCGATGATCCGTACTGATTCCGCCCCCAATCCTCCCGGCAGCGCCTCTTCCAATTCCCGTTCCAAAAAATCCTCTGCGTCCGGGGCAAGATTGGGGTCCCAGTGGGCGGCTGGAAATTCCCGGCCCGCTTCGGAGGCCTCCACATGGAGGGCGGCGATCCGGGCCCTGGGAAAACGCCGGGCCAGAACAGGGATCATGTATCCCAGGCCGGGCTCAATTAAGATAAAACAACGGGTATCCGGATGAAGGGAAAGGGCGGCCAGGTATCGTTCCGCCTCAGCCTGGGGATTGTAGCGGGAATGAAGGGCCTTCACAGGTAGGGCCGGATATAATCCACCACCGACGCCGTGGTATCCGACTGAAAAACCACGAAAATTTCCCCCTCCAGACTCTTGGAGAGCCGGTGGGCCAGAAGTTCCCGGTCAATGGTATTTGAAAAAAGCACCAAGTTGCGCCGGGAAGAAAGGGGGATCGCCGTACCAAAGGCGGCAACCACACGGTTGAGCTGATGATCAAAGGATTCCCCCGCTTCCTTCGCATCGTAGTTCGGGGGATCCGAGATAACGATACCGTGAACCGATGTGTAGGTATCACAGTATTTGGTAATCGCGCTTTTTAGTTCTTCCGGGAGTCCTTCGGGGGAGAGAGGGCTCCCCCCATCCGCCCCCCGATCCTCAAGACCGGGACCCTTGTCCGCCGGTCCGGTGAAACTTGTTTTTATATCGGCGGCTTTATCCAAAAGCCCCATTTAAATCAACCCCAATTCCTTGAAAAGTTTTTTGTAGGTGTCGAAATACTCGGACCGGGCGAATTCTTCGATTTTTTCTTCCGGCAGGGATTCCAGCAGTTGATCCATGTAGGAAAGCACCTGTTTCAGTTCGGTCTTGAAACCTCCGGGCAGGGCGGAAACTTCCGGTTCATCGATATCTTCGATCTCCGCTGCGTCTTTTCTGTTTTCCGGCGGCGCGTCTTCGGGAATTTCTTCCAGGGGGAGGACTTCTTCCAGAGAATCGATGCCGCCGGGTTCGGCCTCGTCTTCCGCATCCGCGACCACAAAGCCTTCGGGGATGATCTGATCCAGATCCTCTTCCCCGCCGATCCCCTCATCGGCGGCGGGAATTTCCGGGACCCCTTCTTCCGGCCCGGCAATTTCCTCCCCGCCCCCAAATTCCTCGGCGGAGAAGAAATCCATCGTATCGCCGGGAAGCTCTATAAGTTCCGGGGTAAGATCCTCGGCGGATTCCCCCAATCCTTCCTCAAGCAAGCCGAATTCATCGGGGGCCGGTTCCATAATGGGATTCTCCTGGATTTCCGCTCCCAGATCCGGTTCCTCAATGAGGGCGCCGGTTAAATCCAATGCGTCTTCATCAAAATTTTCCAGGGAGACGGCCTCGTCCTCCGAAAAAGAGGCGTCAAAGGAAATATCCGGTTCCCCAGAATCCGCCGCTGCCTCCTCATCGGGGCTATTTTCCACCGCCGCATCGCCCTCATCGAGGGGAAGATCTTCAATATCGGGCAGATCTATAGCAAGGTCTTCAACCGCAGCTTCATCTTCCGCTTCTTCCTCGGGGGGAAGGTCTATGACAAGATCCTCAAGCCCTGTTTCTTCCCCGTCTTCATCAAGGAAAAGGTCCGCCGCAATATTGTCGTCGGGGAGATCCGCCAGGGAAAACCCGGCATCGTCAGGAATTTCCGTTGGAAGCTCCGTAGGCAATTCCTCAAGCTCCTCCAATTCAGGCAGGGTTTCTATCTCAAGGGATTCCTCAGCCGCCGGTTCCTCAAAATCAGCCAGTTCGTCAAGAAGGGCCGGTTCCTCAGCAATCGCCGGTTCTTCGGAGGGCCCGGACTCCCTAAGGGCCGGGGGCACCTCAAAATCCGCCAGCTCATCAAGAAGGGCCGATTCCTCAGCAATCGCCGGTTCTTCAGGGAGCTCGGGCTCCTCAAGGACCGCCGGTTCCTCCGGCTTTTCTTCCTCCGGGAAAGACGCGGTTTCGGGGGAAAGAGCATCCGGCCCGGCAGATGCCCCCTCCATAGCGTTTATACCGGATTCTTCGGTAAACTCCGCCGTGTTAAGGATGTTATTGAGTTCATCCCCCGTAAGGGCGATTTTGTCGTCATTGGCGGTATCGTTGAAAAAACCACGGGATTCCGCGTTTCCCCCCCCCATCGCCCGGACACTGGAAAATTCCCGCTTCAGGGCGCTTAATTCCGCCCGGATCGAAGAAAGCTCCTCGGCTATTCGCATCAGAAGCTGGGTGGACTGGTCGGAAGAGTCTTCAATCCGGTCTTTACCGCCGCTTGCTGCCGGCATATCCGAATCGGGAATGTCGTCCGCCACCTCTCCCAGAAGATCTTCCAGGGATATTTCGTCATAATCCGCGTCCCCCAGATCCGGAACGGGGATTTCCAGGTCATTGTCCTCCGGAGCCGCCTCCTCAACCGGGGCCTTGTCTTCAATCAGGACCTCGTCTTCCAGCAAAGCATCATCTTCAAGCGGCAGAGCCTCGTCTTCAACCGGAGCCGCCCCATCATCCGGGGCCGCCTCGCCAGGCTCCTCAGCCGGGGAAATCTCGTCAGGCAGGGCCATATCCTCATCGCTGAAAGAAAAATCGGGAAAGGAATCGTCCTCGTCCAGGGAGAAGCCGTCCAGATCGAGGGGCTGGTCTCCGGAGTCGAGGGAAGGAAGGCCGTCGTCTTCGGCATCGATGTTGAAATCGTCTTCCGGCGGCGGGAGATCCGATTCAGCCTCCGCTTCCGCCAAAGCGAAATCCTGATCGGCGGAAAAATCGGAGGAGGATTCGAGATCCACGGAGAACTCCGGCAGATCGTCTAACATATCCAGAGAAAAATCTCCCTCCCCCTCTTTATCGCTGTCGGCAAGATCCTGGGGTTCGCTTTTTACCCATACCCCGTATTCGTCCAATTCCCTGGCCGAACCAATGGCCCCCCGGTCTTGATATATTGACGGTTCCTTTTCGTGTGCCATGCGTCCTCCGATCCGCTCCAGAGAAATAAGCAACCGGTCTCTACCCGGTTTATTGTCATTCCTCTGGTATTTTATCGGCCCCTCAATAGAATATCCGTAGCATGAAATGCCAGCCAGGGCCTTTCCCGCGTATCGCCGGGAAGCTCTCCAAATTCCGGGGCAAGATCCTCCGCGGATTCCCCCGCTCCTTCCTCGTGCAAGCCGAATTCACCGGGGCCGGCTCCGCAACGGGATTCTCCCGGATTTCCGCTCCCGGACCCGGTTCCCCAATGAGGGCGCCGGTTGCATCCAGCGGGTCTTCACCTAGTGGGTTATTACCAATGGGTTATTACCCACCGGATCTTCACCGCAATTTTCCCGGGAAACGGCGGCGTCCTCCGAAACAGGCGTTATGAGGAAATGTCCGATTCCCCAGAATCCGCCCCTTCCCCCGCGGCGAAACTATCCTCCTCCCCTTCGTCGAAGGGAAAGTCCGCAATCTCGTCTTCCGTCTCCTCATCGGGGGGAATCTCTATGACGAGGTCTTCAATTTCATCCCCCGCATCTTCTTTGGGGGGAAGATTGATGACAAGGTCATCTTCGTCTTCCCCGCCGAGGGGAAGATCCTTGATAAGCTCCTCAAAGCCCCCTTCCTCCGCGGCTTCATCGGAGCGAAACTCCTCACCAGACTCCGTTTCTTCCGCATCCTCGTCGAAGGGAAAGTCCGCAATCTCGTCTTCCGTCTCCTCATCGGAGGGAATCCCTACGACGAGGTCTTCAACTTCATCTTTCGCCCCATCCTCGGGGGGAAGATTGATGACAAGGTCCTCCTCGTCCTCCCCGCCTTCATCGAGGAAAAGGTCCGCCCCAGGGGATTCCCCAGCCGCCGGCCCCTTTTCGTGTGCCATGGGTCCCTCCGATCCGTTTCCGGGAAATAAACAACCGGCCCCTACCCGGTGTACCGCCATTCCCCCGGAATATTATCGATCTTCATAGAACATCCGTAGTAAGAAATGGTAGCCTAGGGTCTTTTCCGTGTCAATGGAAGCCGAATTTTAACGGAAATTCCCGGTGGAGGGGAGTTATATTGGGCGCATCCCCGGCCCCATGGCCGGGGACCGGGCTATCCGGGGCTCCGGCTTCGCCTCCGGCCCCGCCTGCGGCGTGGCTGCTCCGCACCCCTCCTATCCCTTGCGCGGAGGCGAAACCAAACCAAAAGGCTGCGCCTTTTGGTTTTACGGAGTTTCGCGACGGAACGCGAAACTCCATACAGGGGACGGAATCCCTGGGCTGCCGCACGGAGCGCGGCTGCCGAAAGGCGCAAAACGGCAGGGAGGCCGAACCAAAAGGCTGCGCCTTTTGGTTTTACGGAGTTTCGCGACGGAGCGCGAAACTCCACACGGGGGACAGAATCCTCGGGGTTTTTGCGGGGCAAAAACCCCAGGCCCAAAAATGGCAGGGAGGCCATTTTGGGGCAGCGCAAGGGATAGAAGCGGTATCCTTTTGCCCGGCGGGCCGGGCAAAAGGATTGAAGCGGATAGCCCGGTCCCCGCCGGAGGCGGGGATGCGCCCAAAAAGAAAACGCCGCGGGGCTTTTCCCTGAATTGGGGATTGGGGATTTAAGAACCGGAGGCCGGAATCCGTAAATAATACTAATGCGGCTGATAAAATACCTGCTGGTTCTCTGGGTTTTCACGGCGGTCTACGCGGGGATGAGCGTGGTGGCGGGGCCCCGGGGGATTTTCGCCTACAGCGAGATGCTGGAGGAACAGGAGAAACAGGAAAAAAACATGGAAACCCTCCGGCGGATTAACGCGGAGCTGGGAAACCGGCAGAAGGCCCTGCTTTACGACAGCGATACCATCCGCATATACGCCCGAAACCTGGGGCTGGGGGGGGTGGACGAAAAATTTGTCCGGATTGTGGGGCTGGGGCAGGTAAAGAAGGCCCCCCTCCTGCCGGGCGAGGTTGTCGCCGCCGAAGAATCCCGCTCCATCGACAACAAAACAATCCACCTTGTCGCCCTTTTCGCCGCCCTGGCGGTTTTTGCCGCCCTCCTGATTCAGGATATTCTGGACCTTAATCTCCCCTCTTCGGGGCCCCGGAATTATCGCTAGGGGGCGGAGCGTTGGGGGCTGTCCGTTAGCCAGCGGGATTGCTCGTTGGCGGGGCGCCCGTTAGCGGCGGAATTCCCGCTCCATATCCCGTTTTATATCCCGATCCCGGATATCCGCCCGCTTGTCGTAGAGCTTTTTCCCCTTGCAAAGCCCTAATTCCACCTTGACCCGGCTTTTTTTGAAGTAAAAGGAGAGGGGAATGAGGGTGCAGCCCCGTTCTTCCACCTTGCGGCGGAGTCTCTTTATCTCGTCCCGGTGGAGGAGAAGCCGCTTTCGGCGATCCGGGTCGTGGTTAAAGATTGACGAGAAGGGATTCTCCGCCACCCGGAGGGAACGGAGCCATACCTGGCCTTCCTCGATCTCCGCCCAGGCGTCGGGAAAGGAGATTTTCCCGTCCCGGAAGGACTTTACCTCCGTGCCTTCCAGTTCTATGCCGCATTCCAGGCTTTCTTCCACGGTGTAATCGTACCTGGCCCGCCGGTTTACGGCAATGATCTTGATTCCCTCAGCCATGGGGTCCCGTCCCTGGGGCCAGGAAGGGCCTGAAACCGGCGAAGGGGGAACAGAAATCCGGGGGCAGGGATGCCCGGGGCAGGGCGTTCTTCCGAAGCACCCGCTCCGGGGACGAGACCGCCGCCGCAGCTCCCTCGGAAGCGGGGAAAGACCGGAGGGGGGCGTAGGGATCGGCGCACCATTCCCAAAGATCCCCGGCCCCCTCCCCGCCGGCGAAGAACCCTTCGGCGGCTTCCCATTCGGTTTCGCTGGGGAGCCGGACTTCCCAATCCTCAAAACCGGCGGGGAGCCGGCTGCTGAGCCAGCGGCAAAAGGCCAGGGCGCCGTGCCAGGAAACCCCGGTCCGGGCCGCCGGGCCCCCCTCCGCGGCGGCGGATTCCCCCGGCTGGATAAGGTAATCGGCGGCAGCCAGCCCTTGCTCCCGGAGGGCGGCAATATGCTCCGGGGCCCACGCGGGCTGCTCCTCCATGAATGTTTCCCAGGTTTCCAAATCCACTAGCGATTCGGCGTAGTACAGGGAGGGGGCCCCGGAGGAACCCCGCCGGCTGAGGCCGCGGAAGCGGATTCCCCCGGCCTCGACCAAAGAGGGGCCGCCGGAAAAGGGTTCCAGGCTGAAATCCCGGCCGGCGGTGGGGCCGCCGGCCCTGTCGCCGGTTCCGCCGGCAGGTGCGGCATCCCCCGCCGCGCCCCCTCCGGCGGCCCAGGGGGAGTCCTGAATCACGGCGGCGGCTTCGGGGGGCAGAAAACCTGCCAGCCAGGATTCCGCGCCGGGGGCGGTGGAAAGCCAGGAAAGGATGTCCCCGGCGGATTGGGCCATGCTCAGGGGGGAGGGCGGCATGCCCCCGTTATCCAGAAGAAATTTAGCCCGGCTTAAGTCCCGGAGGGAAGCCTGGGAAACCGCAAACCGGGCCGCCGTCCGGATCAGTTCCCCCGCTTCGGGAAGATTCTCCCTTTCCAGAAAGGGGGCCCCCCGGTACACTCCTTCGGAAAGGCTGAGGGGTATCTGATACGCCCCGGTGGGTTCCCCGGTAAAAGACCATGCCGCGTAATCCCCCGCGGCGGCGGCTATGACGGCCAGGGGATCCTCTGCGGCAAGGACTTCGGTTACCCTGAGCCGCCGGGGGAAAAACAGGGAAAAGGCGGCCCGGCCGGGAACATCCAGTTCGAGGCGGCGGGATTCAAAGCCGGGGAGGGAAAATTCGACGACATGGGGGCCCCGCTCAAGGAACAGTTCCTCCGGCGCGGCGCCCCGGTAGACGCTGTCAACGCGAATCGCCGCGCCCCAGGGTTCGGTCTGAAAGGACGCCATGCTGCCGGGCCGGGAAAGTCCGGGGTAGAGGCATAAAAGAAAGAGGAAGGCCAGGAGGACCAGTCCGTAGAGGACGCTGAGATAGATTCCCGGCTGTATGCCCAGGATCGACGGGAGCCGCACCCGGTCGTCGTTTGGGGGAGCTCCGCCGCCGTCCCCTGGTTCCCGTTTTTTCCCCATGGGCGGCATTATAGGTTCCCCCCCTCTATCTTGTCAACGAAGCCGCTTCATGGTAATTTCTGCCAGCATGTCCCATGTTTTTGATAGGATCCAGGCCCTTACCGAAGACTTTCTCACCCGGCGGAGGCGGATTCACCGGATAAAAAGGGAAAAGCAGCGGGCCAAAAACCCCATCCTCGATTGGGCGGAGGCCCTGATCTGGGCCGCCGGCTGGGTCCTCCTCATAAACCAGTACCTGGTCCAGGCCTACCAGATTCCCTCCGGTTCCATGATCGATACCCTGCTTATCGGGGACCATATCTTTGTGAACAAGCTGGTCTACGGTCCCGAAGTCCTGCCCGGTTTTGCCAAGATTCCCAGCCCCATAAAGCCGAAGCGGAATGACATTATCGTTTTTGAGAATCCCTCGTATATCAGCAAAGGCACGGTCTTTGACGTGGCCCAGCGGATTGTCTACATGCTCACCTTTTCCCTGGTGGATATAGACCGGGACGAAAAGGGGGAGCCCCGGGTCCATTTCCTGATCAAGCGGGCCGCCGGGGCGGCGGGGGATCGCTTCGTCATCGACAAGGGGGAGATGCGGATACTTTTCGCCGGGGAGGACCGCTGGATAAACGAGCGGGATTACGCCGCAAGCCGGGGCTGGAATCACAACCTGGGCCGGCTTATTGCCGAAGATCAGTACCCCGTTCAGGAAGCCCTGGGAAAATTGGAAGCCTACCGGGATATACCCGGCGGGCCCCCTCCCTCCCTTATCGCCGCCGCCGGCTCTGGCCGGGCCCTCCTCCCCGACACCTTTGCCGTGGAAAAGGCCTGGCTGGAAGCCATGCGGGGGGCCTATCCCCACGACGACCGGTACCGGATGCTCCTTTCCCGGCTTACCCAGGGCTGGTATGTACCGGAGGGCCGGATCTTCCCCCTGGGGGACAACCGGGACAATTCCCGGGACGGCCGGTACTTTGGACCCGTGAGGCTCTCGAAGGTTATCGGCCAGGGCTCCCTTATCTATTGGCCCCTCTGGCGTTCCGCCGAAGGGGGAAACGCCGGAAATACGGAGGCCCGGCCCCTTGAAAGATCCCTGGGGATCACCTGGCGGGCCGGAATGATCAGGTAGACAGCCTATGCGGGGAATTTCTAAATTTTTCGACAATAAAAAGTATTCCTACGCGGAACAAAAAACCCGGCGCTACCGGCTGCGGGGGCTGCTGCTCTGGATATTGGCCTTCCTGTTGGCTTACAACGCCCTTAGTTCCTTTTTCTTCTCGGTCCGGGTTCTGGAAAACGATTCCATGCGTCCGGGGCTGCGGATGGGGGACCGTTTTGTTCTATCCTCCTTTTCCCTTCAATCCCTTTTTTTCCGGCTTCGCGTCCCCTTCCCCCCCCCTTCCCTAAAACGGGGGGACATCGTGTTGGTGGATATGTCCCAGGGAGAAAAGGACAACATCTTCGTCGATGTTCTGGACGGGGGTCTTCGGTTCTTTACCGCCCAACGGGTTTCCCTGACGGGGAGGGAAAGGCAGTTCTTTATGAAACGGGTCATAGGATTGCCGGGGGACGAAATCTCCATGACGAATTTTGTACTCCGGGTCCAGGCCGGGGGCGAATCTTACCCCCTGACCGAATACGAGGTGTCTGAACGCGGGTATGTGCTGGAAATACCCCAGGTTCCGGCCCTTTGGGACGAGTCCATCCCTTTTTCGGGAAACATGGACCAGATTATCCTGGAGGAGGGGGAGTGTTTCGTCCTCTCCGACGACCGGAGCAACACCAACGATTCCCGGACCTGGGGCCCCCTCCCCCTGGGCAGCGTAACGGGGAAGGTGCTTTTCCGCTATTGGCCCCTGAACCGTATGGGCCGGCCTTGATTCGCGGGGGGCCGCCGGGGCCTTTCGCTGAATATTCCCTCTACATCCATGTGCCCTTCTGCCGATCCTTTTGCGATTACTGCGACTTTTATTCTGTTGCCCTCGGGTCTTCTTCTCCGGGATCTTTTTCTCCGGGGGACCGGGACCTGATAAACCGCTACATCGCGGTCCTGGAAGGGGACGCCCGGCGGCTGCTGGAAGAATTTCCCCCCGCTTCGGTCCCCTCGGTGTACATAGGGGGCGGAACCCCCTCGGTCCTTGGGGAGGAAGGCATGGGCCGTCTCCTTGCCCTGTTGGGGGATCTCCTCCCCCCCCCGGCGGAGGAGCGGGAATGGACCATGGAAGCCAACCCCGAATCTCTGGACAGGGCCCTGCTCCGCGTCTGTCGGGAGGGGGGGATAAACCGGCTTTCCCTGGGGGTCCAAAGCCTCTCCCCCCGGCTGCGGGCTCTGGTGCACCGGAGAGGCGGGGCGGAAAGGGTGTACCGCGCCCTGGACCTGGCCGCGGAGTTCTTTCCCCAGGATTTTTCCGTGGACCTTATGGCGGGGCTTCCTGAACAGAGGCCCGCCGATCTCCTGGGGGATCTGGAGGAAATCCTCGGTTTTCACCCCGCCCATCTGTCCCTCTATTCCCTCAGCCTGGAGGAGGGAACCCCCCTTTGGAACCGGAGGGGGGAGCTCCCGCCGGAGGATCGGAGGGATTCCCTTTGGATTACCGGCAGGGACGCCCTGGAAGATGCCGGTTACGGCCAATATGAGGTAAGCAATTTTTCCTTGCCCGGCAAGGAAAGCCGCCATAATCTGCGCTACTGGGCCATGAAGAACTGGCTGGCCCTGGGACCCTCCGGTTCCGGCACCCTCATCGACGACCGGACCGGTACGGGCCGCCGCTATACCTGGCCCGCGGATATGGACGCATGGTTTTCCCCTTCTTCCCGAATCAAAGACGGCGGAACCGGCCTTGCTTTTCTGCCGGCGGCGGAATATTTGGACCGGCTCACCCTGATGAAGGAGAGCCTCCTTATGGGCTTCCGCTGCGTCCGGGGCCCCGACGGGGAACTCTTCGCCCGCCGTTTCGGCCTTAGACCGGAGGAAGCCGTCCCCCGCAGCCTGGCGAAATACCGGGACCGGGGTCTTGCCGCCCCCAGGGGCC
>JAIRSD010000276.1 GCA_031255615.1 Treponema sp.
TTAGCCCTGCATCCCCGGCAGGGGGTGCAAAAAAACGGCAAACCCTTATGATGGTGTTGCCGCAACCTCATCAATAAGGAGTAATGCCCTTATGCCCAAGTCTGGTACCTCGATTACACCTACATCACCGGATAAGCGAAAGAACCGGGAACAAGAATATTAACCACCAAGGCGCGCCAAGGCGAGCTGCGGATCGCCAGGAACACGAAGGAATGAAAAAGCGCTTCCAATCCCCGCCTTCATGCGCCTTCCTCGCCTTGGCGGTAAATTTCTTCCGTCCGTATATCCAATCTTTTAGGCTAAACAGTCTGCCAGCACAAATCAGGGAAAATGCCATACCCATCTGTCCCCCGCCAAAGGTGAGGAAATCGCCATCGCCCTGGAACAGGGCCAGTCCTTGCGTTCCATCGCCCGGTCCCTGGGCAGAAGCCCCTCCTCCGTCTGCCGGGAGGTGCAACGAAACGGCCCTCCCCTGAACAAGGCCGCAGACCGCCCCCGCCGCAGCCGCGCGAAGGAGCGTCCGGCCGCCCTCCGGTCAAAGCCCATGCGGCATACCCGGCCTTCCGGCTGGAAATCCGGGGGTTCCCGGATACCGAACCGCGTTGACCTCAGCGAGCGTCCGCCCCAGGCCGGGACAGAGAAGCAGGCCGGCCGCCGGGAAGCGGACGCCGTGGTTTCCCGGGAAAGCAGGGCCGGTACGGCAGTTCTGGCCGGGCGGAAGATGCGGTTTTTCATAGCGGCCCGCATGAAGGACAAGACGGCCCGGGGGCCATGCACCGGGCGGTGGCAGGGGCCGCCTGGAGAGCTTCCGGCGGGGCTGCGGAGAGCCCCATCACCTATGGCAACGGACTGGAAAACGCCCTGCATGAAATGACGAACCAGGAGCTTGGCATGAAGTCATATTTCTACAAATCCCGCCGCAGTTGGGAGAAGGGGAGCATCGGGAACCGGAATGGGATATTGCGGAGATATTTTCCGAAGGGACAGGATTGGCGCTTGACGATACAGAAAGATCCCGATAGGGTTATACGCAGGATTATGCGGCACCGATGAAGTGCCCGGGGCTGCAAAACCTCCGCCGGGATTTTTGCCAAATATGCCGGCGTTGTACTTGTCAGTTGAATCCGGCGATGCTATATTGAAATTATGAAACGTTGTATATTTGTATTATCTAATATTTTTTTCTTGCTGATTTCCTGTGAGGAAAAAAGGGTGCAAATAAATGAAACTTCCCTGGAAGAGGATAATGACCGGAAACAGACTATCATAGAATCCGAGGGGATAAATACCACTATTGATTTATATCGCAATGAAACAATGTATGTAAATTCTCCGGAAGGTTTGCGTGTTAGAGATAAACCAAATTTAGACGGCGAAAAACTGTTTTTATTGGAAAAAAATCATGAAGTAACCGTCCTGCAAAAGGATGTAAACGATATTAACATTGACGGAATTATTGGAAACTGGGTGTATATAAAATCAAACGTCAATGAATCACAGGGATGGGTTTTCGGAGGCTATTTATCAAAAGAAAAAACTCCCGGTATAAATGATTTTAGAAAATATATTACATTAAACAATTGTACTCTAACGGATGCTTATTCTGTTCCCAATATTAATAATTATTTAATTGGTTTACCGGACGACCCTCCGAATCCCATAGAAAAAAATAGTATTGATTGGAGGTATGGCGGTATTCAAATTTGTTTGAAAAATGATATTTCACCAGAGAATGATATTGTATTAACTATGAAAAATGATATATATGAATTTTCCAAGAAACTAAAACTATTCCCTGTACACAATGAAAATGGAATATCAGGATACTACGAAAACATTGATTTAGAAATAAAACCATGGACGGCAACCAGCAAAGGAGACGAGTGGCAGTTGATAATCAACGAGGGACAAAACGAATTGATTAATGAAACAAGAAAATTGTCATATATAATATCGCTTATATTTGATACGGTTGACGATAGTCCTTTTATAACAAATAATTTAAAATATGTAAAATTATACAAAAAATATACTTACCGGTTTTTAAATGAATTTGCTGATATTTTAATATTATATTATTATAGCCCTGATTATAGAGTATATAAACCAATTTTATATTTAATCCCCAATAAAGATAATTTAAAAAGCTATACCGATATTGAAATATCTTGGAACGATGAAATAGTAAAGGGAATTTATCATATTGGAAAATACAAATTAAACGATTTGCCGACAGAAGAAGAAACAACTGCGATATTTGATTTCATTGGGGTGCAATAATGCGGAAACGCCGCATATTGAGACTGTTTGCGCTTCTCCGCTGAAGCGGATCGGGTCCGTTCGCCTGGGTTGTTCTGCTGCGCTCCACGGCTCACTCCACCCGCGGGCTGGCCGCGTTTTTACGGCCCCGCCGCAAAAACGCGGATGCCGGGGCAGCGGCGCGGCCTTTGGGGTTCGGCCCCCGCGCGGATTTTCAGTCCCGGGAGGTTAATCCCCAGCATCCTCCCCCCGCGGGTCCCGCGAATCGGGCAGTCCGCTGTTTCCGCCTTCGCGGCCGCCGGGGGCTTCGCTCTTTTTCACCACCATCCGCCGCTGTTTCCCCGCCGGAGCGGAGGGGGCGGGTCTTTCTCCCCGTTCCCGGAATTCCGGCGGACGTTCCCCGGAACGGCCCGAACGTTTCCGCTCCCGAATCGCCTTTTCCAGAATCCGCAGGGAATCGTCGAATCCCTTGAGAAACTCCCGCAGATCCTCCTCAAAGAGGATCACCGACTGCCGTTCAAAGCCCCCGGTATCCCGGTTCTTGCTTTCCACGATATTCAGGTAAAGGTCCCCCATGCGGTTTTCCTTTACGTTGAAAAAATAGGTCCTGTTCGGCAAAATCACCCTGGTCGAAAAAATCTCCCCCCGGACGCCCATGTCTATTCCTCCTCCGCCGCGTCGGCGCGGCTGACCATACGGCGCTGCCAGCCGATAAGGTCCTGCTCAAAACCCCGGTCCCGGCCTTCCACGTCGGCCATAATCCGGAATACCGGCTCGGTGGCGGAACCCCGCATCCAGATTGCCGCCAGGGCCTGTCCTTCCCCGTCAAGGAAATGTATCTTCAGCCCCCCCCTGCCGGCCTCGCCGAAACGGTCGAGGCCCCGCCGTTCGACGAGGCCGTTGTAGGCCGCCGCCTCCCAGGAGAGGATGCCGTATGCGTCCCGCAGTTCGCCCCTGCGGTTCTCCCACTCCTCCAGGAACACCTTTTGGTAGCGGTCCTTGAGGGCCCCGTGATCCGCGGTCTTGACCCTGAGGACCGCCTTATCCTCGTAGACTCCGGTGGTAACGAAGGGGGGGAGGGAAGCGATAATATCGGCGAGGCCGAAATTTTGGGGGGCCGGCCTGCCGAGGCGGGAAAGCCAGATGGAAAAGAAGCCCCCCGCCGCCCTCCGTTCCGGCGGCCCCTCGCGGACGCAGAGGAGCTTGAGGAGGGAGAACAGGGTATCCAGGGGGTCCCGGACGGCGGAGGGGTGGGTGATGTTGCCCCCGGCGGAACCTTCCCCCAGGATGCGGACCGTATAACCCTGGTCCCGCAGTTTCCGCGCCAGGCCCACCACGTTTGCCTCCCCCACCTCCGCCCGGAACATTTCCGCGCCGAAGGCCCGGGCTATCCGGTCTACCCGCAGGGAGGTGGGGCCGTTCACCGCCAGGGCGATCTTCGGTTTCCCTTCCCCCGATTCTCCGGTCCAGACCAGGTGGGCCAGCTCCGCCACGCAGCAGAGGGCGAAGACTTCCTGGGCTTCCAGGATCCGGGCCCCTCCCCCGTCCCAGACGACCAGGTTCCCCCGGTCCCCGTCGCAGTCCGGCATGTAGCCCAGGAGACAGGAGGGGTCCTCCTGGTAACATTCCTCAAGGAATCGGCGGCAGGGTTCCAGGGACTCCCCCTCCGGCACAATGCGGTGGGCTATCCCGCCGGGTTTCCCGTTTATCGCTCTGAGTGTTATGCCCAGGCCCCCAAGGAATTCCGCGTCGATGGAAGCGGCCCGGGCGGAACCGTTGAAGTCGCAGACTATGTTCACCGGGTATGCCGCCAGGCCCCGGACCAGGGCGTCCCGTAGTTCCCGCTCCCGGTCTCCGTAGACCACCCGGGAGCTAAAACCGGCGTAGGCCCGGTAAGCGGCCTGCTTGGCCAAGGGATCTGCCATTGCGGGGGATTCGGTTTGGGCTCCCCCCGGCCCCTCCAGAAGCCCCCTGAGTCGGCGTATCCGCGGCTCCGGAGACCCGCCGGGGCCGGTGAGGAGCTTGAAGGCCCGGATCAGGAGAGCCGTCCCGGCCCCGGACAGGACCCCCCCGTCGGTAAGGCCGAATTTAAGACCGTTGTGGCCGATGGGGTTGTGGCTCGCGGAGATGTAGATAAAGCCCGTCTTCGGCCGGCCCTCCCCGGCGGGGGGCGGTTCGTCGAAGCTCCGGGCCCAGGCCATGATCTCCGGGGCCGCGAGGACTCCGGCGAAGATGACCCGGCAGCCGGAGGCCCGCAGGGCGGCGCTTACCGCCCCGGCGAGGGCGGGGCCTGTGGGACGGGTGTCGGTCCCCAGGATTACCAGGGGCGCCTGAACGTCCGCCGGCCCGGCGCCGTTTTCCAGATCCGAGAGGCTCCGGGGCCAGGATTCCGCCGGGCAGCCGGCCCTAAGCCAGGCGGCGAAGCTCCGGGCCGCGGCGGCGGCGATAAGCCGGTGGGCGGGGGAGATGTCCGGTTCCCCGCTTTCCCCATCCCCTGATAGGGCGAAGACTCCCCGCCAGCCGGAGGCGGAAAGAATAAGCCCCTCCAGGGCCCTGTCCAACTCCGCTTCCGTCAATTCTCCGTGAACCTGATCCATCAAACCGTACCCCTGGCAGTTTGCCGCGCTCCCGCGTAAGATTCTGAACAGCCGCCCCCTGGGGCCCCCGGACTGTCTCGAACCAAAGATTCGCGG
>JAIRSD010000059.1 GCA_031255615.1 Treponema sp.
GCGGTCTACGAAGACCAGATGACCGAGGCGGTCAAAGAGCTTCAGGCCCGGGGGATAATCGGGACCTACGCCACCTTTACTTCCAACAACGATCCGGCGGTGGAATCCCAGCAGGTCGAGCAGACCGTCAACGAGGGTTACGACATCATCATTGTGAACCCCATTGCCGCCAACGGACTGGACGCCGTCATCGCCAAGGCTCTCCAGGCGGGGATCACCTACGTCAACGCGGACTGCGAATACGAGTCCGACAGGATCCTCAACGTGGTGGTAGATCAGAGGGAATGGGCCCGGATACAGTCCGACTTTGTCATCAAAACCCTGGGCCCCGGAAAGAAGGTCATCCAGTTCAACGGGCTGGACGGGAACTCCGCCTCCGAAATGAGGAACGAGGTCTGGCAGCGGGAACTCAGGGGCGCGGGGCTTGAAATAGTCCGGACCATGGCCCACAACTGGAACGACACGGACTCCAAGCGGCTGATGAGCGAAATCATCGCCTCCGGCCTCAGCTATGACGGGATCATCAACCAGGAAGCGGCCAACGGCATTCTCAGCGCCATTGAAGAGGCGAAGGTCCCCTATCCGGGCTGCATCTCCTCCTCCGAGGAAATCGCCTGGATCCGGCGGATTGCCAACGTCAACAAGGACCGGCTGGCGCTTCCCTTCATCGTGGTGGAGAATCCCCCCGGGATCGGGGCCACGGCCCTTGCCATTGCGGTGAATCTCCGTCAGGGCGGGCAGCTCAAGGACGGGATTGCGGCGGCGGGGCTTAAGGGGAACAGCATTTACTACGCTCCCCAGTGGATTATGACCTACGACAACATGGCCCAGCGGCTTGATCAGGTGAAGAGCCTGCCGGATTCCACCTCCGTGTCTTCCTACATGTCGGTGGAACAGGCAAAGGCCGCCTATTTCAAATAGGGCCGGCAATTTCCGGCGCGGGATAAGGGCCGGGAAGCAGGCGAAGACGGCGGCATCGTAAGGGGTCCGCCGTTTTCTTTTTATGAAGACCGGGCGGAGGAACAGCGGTGCTGGAGATGCGGGGCATTTCAAAAAAGTTTGACGCCGTGGTGGCGCTCAGGGAAGCGTCCCTCAAGGTACAGGCGGGGGAGATCATGGCCCTCCTGGGGGCCAACGGATCGGGGAAATCGACCATGGTGAAGGCGCTGAGCGGGCTGGTGAATCCCGACGGGGGGACGGTGATCTACGAGGGCCGGGAGGTCCGCATCCGTTCGTCCGCCGATTCACGGCGGCTTTCCATCGCCACCGCCTACCAGGACCTCAGCCTGGTTCCCGCCATGAGCGTGGTGGACAACATCGTCATGGGCATGGAACCCAAAAACGCCTTCGGGATCATCAACCGGACGAAGGCCCGGGAATTCGCCCGGTCTTACATGAAGAAGCTGGGGATCGAGTGCAGCCCTGACGCCCTGGTCCAGAGCCTCATGGTTTCCACCCAGAGCCTCATCGAAATAGCCAAGGCCCTGGCGTCGAAGCCGAAACTCCTCATCCTGGACGAGGCCACCGCGTCCCTCCACTCCGATGAGGTGGACACCCTTTTCGGGATTCTCCGGGAACTGAAGCGGGAGGGCGTCAGCGTCATCACCGTGACCCACCGGATGAGCGAGATTTACCGGATCTGTGACCGCTGCACCATTCTGCGGGGGGGTGAGACCGTGGCCGCCGGCGCGGTAAAGGACATGGACCTGGACACGGTGGTGTACCACATGACCGGCAGGAGGCCGGATCTTTCCGGGGCCGGTTCCCCGGCGGACCGGGCGGTGCAGGACGAGGGGGCGGCGGCCCTGCTGGAAGTCCGGGATCTGACGCTGACGGGTAAACTGAAGGGGGTGGATCTCCGGGCCTGGCCGGGGGAGATTGTCGGCATCGGCGGGCTGGACGGCCAGGGGCAGCAAGAATTTCTCAGGTCCGTCCTGGGGGACCTGAAGCCCGAGGGGGGGGAGGTCCTGCTCGACGGCGTCCGGGTAAAGTTCCGCCAGCCCGCCGACGGGCTTAAGCGCCGGCTGGGCTTCATCTCCGGGGACCGGAACAAGGAATCGATTTTTCCCATCCGGCCGGTGGCGGAGAACATCTACGCCGGGGCGGCGGCGGGGAAGGCGGCCTTCAGCCCCCTGTTTCCCTCCGAGGTTTTTGACTTTGCCGGCAAGGCGGTGGAGCGGTACCACATCGTCACCGGGGGGCTCAAGCATCCCGCCTCCTCCCTGTCGGGGGGGAACCAGCAAAAACTGGTGGTGGGCCGGTGGATGGCCCTGACGCCGAAACTGCTGCTGCTGGACGATCCCACCAAGGGGGTGGACATCAGCACCAGGGCGGAGATCCACCGGATTCTCAAGGACTGTACCGCCGCGGGGATGTGCGCCCTCTACAGTTCCAGCGACAACGAGGAGCTGCTGGAAATCTCCGACCGGATTTACGTCTTCTACGAGGGCAGGATCAGCGCCTGCCTGCGGGGGGACGAGCGCCGGGAGGAACGGCTGGTGGCGGCCATGCTGGGGCTTACCGGGGGCCGGGAAACGGCCGGCGGCCAGCAACCGGGGGTGGCGTGATGAACGCCTTCACGCTCAGGGAAAGGCTGGGGGGAAAAATTCACCGGCTCCAGCGTTCCCCCGCCTTCACCGGGCTGACCCTGTTCCTTATCGTGGTGTTTATCAACATCCTGGTACAGGGGCCCTTCCGCTTTTTTACCATCCGCAATATCGCCCTGATCCTGGCCAAGAACACCCCCCTGGTCCTGGTTACCATGGGGCAGCTGGTACTGATGCTGCTGGGGATCATCGACATCTCCATCGGGGTCCAGATGGCCTTTGTCAACGTGGTGGCCGTCATGCTTCCCATATATTTCCCCGCCCTCCCCTATCCCCTGGCCTGGGCGGCGGCCTTTGGCGGGGCGATCCTCATCGCGGCGGTCCACGGCCTTACGGTGGCCCTGTTGCGCATCCCCCCCCTGCTCACCAGTTTCTGTATGATTTACATCGTCCGGGGGATCAACCTGCTCATCATGCCCAAACCCCAGGGCCAGATTCCCGAGGTCATCTACCTGACCTACGACATGAACCTTTTCGGCATCCTGCCCGTTTCCCTGCTGATCCTGGTGGCCGCCTATCTGATCTGGACCTACCTGCGGCGGACGCCGACGGTAAAGCACGTCTATGCCGTGGGGGGGAACGAGCGGAACGCCTACGCCAACGGGATCAACGTGACGGCCACCAAAATGAAGATGTACCTTCTGGAGGGGGTGTATGTCAGCCTCGCCGGGTTCTGCCTCAGCGCCATGACCGGGGCGGGGAACCCCATCATGGGGGAGAGCTACGGGCTGCGGAGCATCAGCGCCTGCATCCTGGGGGGGGTGTCCCTGGCGGGGGGCTGGGGGACCATGGCCTGCGCCCTCTACGGTTCCGGCTTTCTGGTGCTTATCCAGAACGTGGTGTTCCAGCTTTTCAGCCTGCTGCCCAGGCTCATGCCCGGCTTCAAGGCCACCTCCTACTGGCAGAATCTGGTCTCCGACGGGATCATCCTCATAGGGCTGGCGGCCACGGTATTCACCAACAAGATCCAGCGGGATGCGCTGAAGGAGGGAATTTTGAAACAGCTTGGAGGGGCGAAGGGCGGAGCGGCGCGGGACGGAATGGCGAAGGACACGGAAGACGGGGCGGGAAAAGATGGAAACCAGGAATAAAGAAAGCCTGGGGGGATTTTTGAAACGCTTTGCCCTCACCAACCAGATTGGGATGGCCCTGCTGTTCTCGGTACTCCTGTTTCTGACCAACGTGATTCTGGCGCCCCGGTCCCTCAACATCAACGCCTTCGGGTCGATCTTCGCCCTCACCGTCATGCTCGCCATTGCCTCGGCGGGGCAGACCATCATCATCATCTCCGGGGGCGGCGGCATCGATCTTTCCGTCGGGGCGGTAATGTCCCTGACCGCCATCCTGACGGTGGGCATCATGCGGGGGAACGAAGGCTACTTCCTGGGGACCCTCCTCATGTCCATCGGCCTGGGGGCGGCGGCGGGTTTTGTGAACGGCGCCGGGGTGGCCCTTATCGGCCTGCCCCCGATGATCGTCACCATGTGCGTGGCCAACGTGGTGACCCGGTTGCAGTATGTCCTGACCCAGGGGAAACCCAGCGGCACCGCAAGCCCCTGGTTCACCCGGAGCATGACCTACCGGATAGGCGGCGTCATCCCCACCAGCGTTTTTTACGGCATCTTCATCTTTCTGCTGGTCATCTTTATCTTGAACCGGAGCCGCTACGGGATGCGGCTTTTCCTGACGGGCACCAACGAGCGGGCCGCCTATCTCAACGGCATTCGGACCGTGCGGGTTAAGATCATCGCCTACACGGCGGCGGGGGTTCTGGCGGGGATCGCCGGGTTTCTGGGGGCGGGCTACATGAACTTTGTCCGGGGCAGCACCTTCGACACCTTTACCATGCGGACCATCATCGCCGTGGTGATAGGGGGCACCCTGCTGACCGGCGGCAAGGGCTCCTACATCGGTACCCTGGCGGGGGCCCTGCTCATCACGGTGCTGACCAATTGCCTCGCGGTCTTCAATATGTCCCAGGCCACCACCGACATGGTGATGGGAATCGTGCTGATCTTCATCCTGGCCATGTACAACCGTACCGCCCCGGTGCGGCAGTAGGGAGTGATATACTATGGGGCATAAAGATTTTTTCCTGGTTCGCCTTGGACGCGGTTTTTGGAACATGAAGGAACGGGGCATTATTCTGCCTACCATTGTGTACGCAATATTTGTCCAGATGGTAAATCCCATCTTCTTTTCACTGAGTAATATAAATAATTTACTTCGGCAAACGGGGTTTGTTTTTATCTCCGGGATTGGCATGACCCTGGTACTTATCGCCGCCGGCATTGATCTTTCGGTGGGTTCGGTCCTGGCCCTGGGCTGCGTCAGCGTTGGCATTTTTATGGTACAACTGAATTTTCCCATGTGGGCGGCTATTATACTGGCGCTCGCCATAGGAGGGCTTATCGGGCTCATAAACGGCGGCGTGATTGTCAAATTCAAAACACCCCCTATGATTATGACACTGGGAATGATGTTCATGGCTCGGGGGCTTGTGTACATCACCACCAAGGGCCTGCCTATCTATCCCATGCCAAAAGAATTTCAGATGATCGAACAAAGCAACCTGCTTAACGTTCCTACGATTGTGTGGCTGTGTATTTTTCTGTGCGTCATCTTTCATATTATTCTTACCAAAACAACCATCGGCAGGGCGATTTACGCCGTCGGCGGCAACGCGGCGGCGGCGAAACTTTCCGGAATATCCATAGGCCGGGTTACGCTGACGGTTTACGTGATCTGCGGAGTAATGGCCGCGCTAACCGGTATTATGATGGGTTCCCGGCTTGGTTCGGCCCAGCCGTCGGTGGGGACCGGCCAGGAGATGATCGTCATTGCCGCCTGTATCGTCGGCGGAACCAGTACCTTCGGCGGAAGGGGTACGATTCTGGGGACAGCCATAGGCGCGTTTTTTATGAATATGCTTACCAACAGCATGACCCTGATGCACGTGAATATCTACTATCAAAATCTCGTGGTGGGGGCGGTTCTTGTGGTGGCGGTAGTTCTGGATCAGTACACCAGGGGTTCTTCCGGGCACGGGACCAGGATTGGTAAAAAAGCCGCCTCGCCGGCGGCCCGGGAAAACAAACATGAGCAGTGACAGCCTTATAGAGATGCGGGGGATTACCAAGACTTTCCCCGGGGTCGTGGCGCTTAATGATGTTTCTATTGATTTGAAAAAAGGGGAAATCCTCTCCCTGATAGGCGAAAACGGGGCGGGAAAGAGTACCCTTATGAAGATCCTCTCCGGCGATTATCCCCACGGCAGCTATGGCGGGGAAATCGTCATGGACGGCGCGCCCCTGCGTATTAGTTCCCCCGGTTACGCGGAAAAGGCCGGTATTGCGATGATCTACCAGCAAATACACCTGGAACTGGATCTGCCGGTGGCGGAAAATATCTTTCTGGGGATATTGCCGCAGCGCATGGGATTTATCAACTGGAAAAGAAACCGTCTTGCCGCCCGGGAAGCCCTCGATCGCCTGAAAGTAAACGCCGATCCCGATGACATCGTGCGGAATCTGAATACCAGTATGCAGCAGCTTGTCTGTATCGCCCGCGCCCTGGTCAGGAATCCGAAGGTTCTTATTCTGGATGAACCAAGTTCCGCCCTGACGGAAAGCGAAACCCGGAACCTGCTGGATATTCTCAATAAGCTAAGGGAGTCCGGCATATCGTGTATTTATATTTCCCATAAACTAAAAGAGGTTTTTGAAATATCCGACCGGGTTGTGGTCATGCGGGACGCCCGTTATGTGCGGACCTATTACAAGGGAAACATTGATTCAAAAACGGTGGTGGAAGATATGATAGGCCGCCGGATAGATACCATATACCCTTCCATGGAAGGACGGGAAATTTCCAAAGAGATTTTACGGGTTGAAAATTTCCAGGTTCAGCATCCCAGTTCCGCGGCGAAGAATATTATCGAGAATGTAAGTTTTACCCTTCATAAGGGAGAAGTTCTGGGCCTCGCGGGCCTTGTGGGCAGCGGCCGCAGTGAACTCCTGCGGGCCATATTCGGCGCCATGCCCCACCGGTCGGGAAAAATTTTTATTGAAGGACAGGAATGGCACATACCCGATACCAGGACGGCGATTCGAAGGGGCATAGGGTTTCTTACGGAAGACCGAAAGAAGGACGGGTTTGTTGATACCATGAACATTGAAGAAAACATGACCCTTTCGATCCTCAAGGAAATTTCCCGGGCCCTCTTTATCGACAAAAAGGTCGAAGATAAAAAGGTGCGGCATTATTTTGATATGCTGAAGATCAAAGCCCCCTCGGTTAAGACACAGATTATTAACCTCTCCGGCGGCAATCAGCAAAAGGTGGTACTGGCAAAATCCCTGCTTACCAATATGAAAATACTGTTTCTTGACGAACCGACGGTGGGTATTGACATAGGCGCGAAAGCCGAGATATACAAGATCATAAAAAACTTAGCCGAGTCCGGGCTTTCCATTGTCATGGTATCCTCGGAATATCCCGAATTGCTCGCCATGTGTGACCGCTTTGTAATTATCGCCAATGGATATGTGGCGGGAGAACTTTCAAAATCGGAGGCTTCGGAGACGGCGATACTTCACATGGCGTCCGGGCTGTAAAAATGTATAATACGATCGGATTTCCCGGTCTGTTATAAATATATCTTACGGAGGGTGAGAAATGAAAAGAGTGTTAATGGCGGCATTGATGGCGCTCCTGGTCTTTAACGTGTGGGCAAGAGGCGCAAGGCAGGATTCGGGTCCGAAACAGCTGAGTTTTACCTTTGTGCTTCCCATGGTTCCTAATGAAATATGGGTCGTGGCAAAAGACGGGTTTGAAGATCGCTGTAAAGAACTTGGCGTAAAACCGGTGGTGGTTATGCCTTCCACGCCGAATGACATCAATCAGATGAATAATCTGATAGAGACCGCTATTGTTGAAGGTACCGACGGCCTGGTAACCCAGCCGGTAAACCCTGAAGGGATGACTCCTGCCTTTAACAAGCTGATAAGCGCCAATATTCCCTTTGCCCTGGTTAACTCCGACGCGCCCGCGTCGGGACGTCTCGTTTCCATCGGTACCGGGGGAGACCTTGGCCGGGTGGCGGGCGAATACATCGTAAAAAAGATGGGCAACCAGGAACTGCGGTACATCACCGCCCTTTGGGCCCTGGAGGCTTCTCTGGCCATAGCCATTCATGACAGCTATGCCGGGGCGCTGGCCAAAGCTCCCGGCGGAGCCAGGGAAGTGGTACTCCTGGAAACCAGAAGCGATCAGCTCCACATTACCAGTGAATACCAGAACGCTTTTGCCACATATCCCAATGCCAACGTATCGATCAATGTCTGCGGGTTTGGCGCGGCCGGAGCCGCGAAGGCCGCCACCGAAGCGGGGATTGGTCCTGACAAACTTTTTATCATGGGCATTGATGATATTCAGGAAACCATGGATGGTATCCGGAACGGCAGGATCCAGGCAACCATGAGCCAAAATTTCTATCGCATGGGCTGGGAAGCCGCAAACCACCTCCACGAGTTTGTCACCAGGGGAACTAAGCCCGCCAGGGACGTACTCGATTCGGGCACCCTGGTGGTTGATAAAGACAACATCGACAGCTATAAGCAGGATATGCGTAATCCTGCGGCGTGGAACTGAGTATGAGCAGCGGCCGCCGGCCCGGAAACGGGCCGGCGGTTCAGGATGCCCTCATGCAAACCGCTAAGAAATATTACGCCGGCATCGACATTGGCGGCACAAAAATTGCCTTCGGCATAGTCGGGGAAGACAGGAAACTGTTAACGCGCCGTTCCATGCCTACCGATCCGGACTGTCCCTTTGAGGCAACCGTCAGGGAAATGGCCGGCGCAGTCAAAGCGGCGGCAGCGGAGGCCGGCCTTGAGGCCGGACAGATCGCCAGCGTTGGTATCGGGGTTCCCAGCACGGTGGACCCGGAGACCGGGCGCGTGGTATTTGCCAACAACCTGGGCTGGCGGGACCTGGACCTTACCGGGGAATTCAAAAAACATTGGGACCTCCCGGTATACCTGGAAAATGACGCGGACTGCGCGGCCCTGGCGGAATCCATGGAAGGTCCCGCGGCGGGGAAGAATGTCCTGGTCATCACTGTCGGTACCGGTTTCGGCGGCGGCCTTATCATGAACGGCAGGATATTCAAGGGGGGCGATAATTCGGGCTTCGAGCCGGGCCATTCGGCCCTGGTCTTTGGCGGGGAACCCTGTACCTGCGGTCAGCGGGGTTGTGTGGAAGCCTACGCCTCGGTGACCGCCCTGATCCGGCAGACCAGGGAAAAGATGGAAGCCCGCCGGGAAAGCCTTTTGTGGCGGGAATGTGGCGGCGATTTGGCAAAAGTCGACGGCAGGACCCCTTTCAACGCGGCGAAGCAGGGTGACGCCGCCGCCGCCGAGGTGGTGAAGGGCTATACCGAATACCTGGCCGCGGGAATCGCCAACCTGGTAACCCTCTTCCGGCCCCGGATGGTGATCCTTGGCGGGGGCATCAGTGAAGAGGGGGAGTACCTCCTTGGCCCCCTCCGCAAATCGGCGGAAAGCCGGATATATGCGGCGGACATACTTTCCATGCCCCCGCTGGTAAAGGCCCGGCTGGGGAACGATGCGGGCGTCATCGGCGCCGCCCTGCTGGGCGCGGTTCCGCCGAAGTCGCCGGACTCTGGCGGGGCGGACAAGCCCGGTGCGACAAATTCCCCGGCGGCACAGGGGGACGCGGCGGGCCGCGAAACCGGACCGGAAACCGGGGGCAGGGCATGATCGCTTCGGAACGGAATCTGTATATCCTCAAAGAGATCAACGCCAAAGGGGTAATCAACCTGAAGGAGATTGCCAGGGAACTGGGGATATCGGAGACCACGGTCCGCCGGGATTTTGAAAAGCTGGAACAGGCGGGAAGGCTCAAGCGGGTACAGGGCGGGGCGGCCCTGCATGACGCCCTGGAAAACGCCCAGCTTGCGATGCGGGAAAAAAAGTCCATCAGCGCCAATGAGAAGCAGGAAACGGCCCGTTGCGCGTCCCTCCTGGTAAAAGACGGGGACAGCGTGTTTCTGGACTGCGGAACCAGCCTGGCGCCGCTGGCGGAGATTCTCTTTTCCCGGCCCGTCAAGATCGTCACCAGCAATACCCTGCTGGCCAATCTGCCCGGCAGCGCCGTGGCAACGGTCTTCTTAATCGGCGGCCAGTACCATTCCCATTACAACATGACCTACGGCCCCCTGGCCAAGGAAATTCTTGAACGGTTCAGTTTCGACCACGCCTTCATCGGCTGCTTCGGGGTTTCCCTGGAACAGAACAGGGCCTTTACCCTGGAAGTAGACAGTATGCAGATGAAACTGGCGGCCATGCAAAACGCCCGCCGGAAGCACCTGTTGCTGGACCATAGCAAACTGTTTCGGGACGGCTTCTACGCCTTCGCGGAACTTTCCCTCTTCGATACGATATTCTGCGATTCCTTTCCCCCGGAACGGCCGGTTCCCCCTAACCTGCGGCTGCCGGACCCTGCCTTCGATGCCTGAATTTGTTTGAAAATGCGCGAATTTGATTGAGAATGAAAATAACCTGTGGTATCATGAAAATATACCAAAGGCGGTGCGTTTTTATGAAGAATACAGCAATTTTGGACAAGTTGAAGCAGGGATTGATTGTTTCCTGCCAGGTCCAGAAGGACGATCCCATTTATTCCGGCGACATCGTGGTAAAAATGGCCCAGGCCGCCCAATGGGCCGGGGCGGCGGGTATCCGGGCCAATATGCCCGAACAGATCGCCGCTATCCGGCAGGAGGTGGATCTGCCCATCATCGGGCTCTGGAAGATCTGGCACGATGACACGGATGTGTTTATCACCCCCACCCTGGAGGCGGCCAGGAAGGTATGGGAGGCGGGGGCGGACATCATCGCCCTGGACTGTACGGACCAGATAACCCACGAAGGCCGTCCGGCCTGGGAACTTTTGCCGGTTTTACAAAAGGAAATCCCGGACGCCCTGTTTTTTGCCGACGTGTCCACCTATGACGAGGCCGCCCGGGCGGTCTCCCTGGGGGCGGAGATCGTGGGGCCCACCCTCTATGGGTATACCAGGGCCACCGCCCATATCGAATACCCGGATCTCCGGGAATTTGCCCGGATCTGCCGGGACTTCGGGGATAAATGCCGCGTCATCATGGAAGGCCACGTCTATACCCCGGAGGACGCGGTGAAGTGCCTGTACCTGGGGGCCTACGCGGTGGTGGTGGGGAGCGCCATCACCCGTCCCCATCTGACGGCCAAGCGCTTTACGGACCTTATGTCGGGGTACCGGAATAACTGGCGGGAATCGGAACGCAGCAAACATTAGGGGCAGGGCATGGCGCATTTCAATGTGGAGACTCCCCAAAATGTGGAGATAAGCCAGAAGATCCCCTGCGAAAAACCTCTGCTGACCCAGCTTGAAATCATGGAAGCCTATACCGCCGCCCACCGGAACACGGCGGGGAAACCCCGGCCCGCCCGGGAAATCGACTGTCTCCGGGTACTCTATCCCCGGCTTTTCCGTAGCCCTGAGGCCCGGGACCGCATCGCCGGGCGGCTGGACTTCCTGCCCATCGGCTTCGGCTGTGTCACCTCCGTGGGAGGGGTGGGGCATTATTGCGTGTTCGCCAAACTCCGGGCCTTCCAGAAGCAGCTTCCCAAGGCGGAACAGGGCCGGGCGGATGCCCTCTACGACTACTGGCTTGAACACGACCTCAAGACCCTCTACTGCCGGGACGCCCTCCGGGAACCGCTGGTGGGCCCCTTCGTGGACTGCGACTATCCCCTGATCGTCACCGCCCGGCTTTCCGGCATGACGCTGGATTATCAGAAACTGCTGGACCTTGGGATCGGCGGACTCCGGGGGGAACTGGAAGAGGCCCTCGGCAAAACCCTTGACGGGGCCGGAGCCGGGGAAAGCGCGGCTGCCCCGGACCCCGATTTTTACCGGGCCGGCCTGGGATGCCTGGACCTCTTTGAAACCTGCGCCCTGTATCTGGCGGATCAGACGGGGGAAGAACTCAGGCGCTGTGACGATGAGCCCCGGCGGAAGAAGGAACTGGAAGCCGTCCGGGAGGCCCTGCTTCACATTAAAGACGGCCGGCCCCGGAGCTTCCTGGAGGCATTGCAGCTTTTCTGGCTCTACGCCCTGCTCTCGGGGGTGATAAACTACGGCCGCCTGGACGACTGTCTGGGGCCCTTCCTGGCCAGGGATCTGGCGGCGGGAACCCTTACGGAAGAGGATGCCTTCGACATCCTCAAATCCCTGTGGACCCTGATCGAAAACCGCCGGACCACGGTGAACGGCCGCATCGTGGTGGGCGGCCGGGGACGGCGTCA
>JAIRSD010000113.1 GCA_031255615.1 Treponema sp.
CCCCGGCGGCCAGGCTCCGCAGACGCTCTTGCGGAACCGCCAGAGCGTCCTTGACTTCCTCGTCAAAGTTGAGTGCGATAAAGAGGCGCATGGTTGTATGAGTTTACCAAATCACCGGAACAACCGGGAACAAGAATGTTAACCACGAAGGCGCACAAAGGAACACGAAGGAATAAAAAAACGCCTTCAATCCCCCTTTCGTGCGCCTTCTTCGCCGTTGTGGTAAATTTCTTCCGCCCGCATATCTGATCTTTTAGGCCGGGCAGCCTCATAGAGGGCCGCGTGGGTCGTTGGTATGAGGGCCTGGCGGTGCGGGGGCTTTCATTCCCTGGATACGACCCGGTTGCGGCCGTTCTCCTTGGCGATGTAGAGGTATTTGTCGGCCTGCTGGATAAGGTCCGCAAAATCCCCTTCTATGGTGGGTATAATCGTCCCAACCCCGATGCTGATGGTAATCGAGGTAGGCTCCCCCTGGGGAGTCGGGACGATCCCCTTTCCCACATCCCGGCGGATATCCTCCGCCACCTTGACCGCCCCCGTTATGTCGGTGTCCCCCAGAAGCACGGCGAATTCTTCGCCCCCCAGCCGGGCCGCCATATCCGACGGACGGTGCAGGTTGTCCATAAGAACCTCGCCGATGAACTTCAAAAGCTGGTCCCCCTGGGGGTGGCCGTAGGTGTCGTTGTAGCGTTTAAAATTATCTACATCCAGCATCAGCATGCTCAGACAGGAATGGTGCCGGTAGGCCCGCCGCCATTCCTCTTTGATCCGCATATCAAAGAGACGGCGGTTGGGAATGTCCGTCAGCGGGTCGATCATCCCCAGCCGTTCGATGGTGCGGATATTCTTTACCTGGTCCAGTTGGATCCGTATGCGGGCCGTAACGATGGCCCCGTGGAAGGGCTGGGTCAGATAGTCCACCGCCCCCAGCCGGAGTCCCCTTTCCTCGTCCTCGATCCGGGCCTCGTCGGTAAGCAGGATGACCGGAATATTCCGGGCATCGTCGGTTTCCTTGAGCCGCACCAGCAGGTCGAAACCGCTGGCGCCGTTTACGCGGAGGTTCAACAGGATAAGCTCCGGCTTCTGCTCATAAATATAGGCAACCGCCTCCTCGCCGTTCCGCACAAAGACCAACTGATGCTCGTTCTGAAGGATCTTCCGCAGATCGTCGTTCGTAAGGTCCGAGCCGCCCACTATCAGAATGTTTGGTTGTGCTGTTTCAATCATGTGAAATCCCCCGGATTTCAATTCTGGACCGCCGACGCGGGGCCCCGGAAACATAGCTCTTTCTCCTTTCGCCGAATCCTTTCTGAAATAAATGTTGAGCATAACCGTTTTTCGCGGGGATGTATACATTCTGAAATCCGCTCAAGGCCCCGGCGCGCCGGCTCAAGGGATGCCGAACCAAAAAGGCTGCGCCTTTTGGCTTTTGGCGGAGTTTGAGGCAACGCCCCAAACTCCGCCCCAGCCAGGCCGGCAGGGAGGCCGGTGTATCAAAACACTGGAGTTTGTGCGCGGAGTGCACAAGCTCCCCAGGCGCAAAACGGCAGGGACGCCCGGCAGGGAGGCCGGGTGTATTAACCCTATGAGTTTTTGCGGAGCAAAAACTCACAAGCTGAAAATCCGCAGGAATGGCCGGCAAGGAGGCCGGCTGTATCAAAACACTGGAGTTTGTGCGCGGAGTGCACAAACTCCCCAGGCGCAAAACGGCAGGGACGCCGTTTTGCGCCCGCGCAAGGGATAGGAAGGGTGCGGAGCAGACCCGGCGCGGAGCGCCGGGGCCGGAGCGAAGCGGAGCCCTGGATAGCCCGGTCCCCGCCGGAGGCGGGGATGCGCCCGAAAAAAGATTCCGCCCCTGGATCCCCGGCTCCTTTATGAAGGCGGTTGTCCTGCCGTGATTGACAAGGCTTCTCCGTCGTCTTAAGGTCTCACTGTGAGTCCCCTTTTTATGTTCCTTGGTCTGGCGGCGCTGCTGGCCGGCGGCTGTTCCCGGCAGGAGATTGATTCTATCGCCCGGGAGGACCTTTTTACCCTGGAAATCGGCCGCATGGAGGATCAACTGGCCCTCTACAGTCTGGAGGGGGACCGGGGTCTCAGCCGGGTGGGTCTTACCATGCGGGACGGTCTTTTTTATATTTCCGACGGGAACGGGAACAAGATTGTCCGCTACAATTCCTACGGGGATCTGCTTTTTATGATTTACAATGAGGAATCCAACCCCGCTCCTCTGAGTCTGCGGACGAATATCGACGAAAACGTAACCGCCACCCGCTGGGCCTTTACCTATCCCCTGCGGGAGCCGGGGCGGATTGTGGTGGATTCCCGGAAGCATATTTATGTGGAAGACCGGCTTCCCGACGACCGGCACGGCTACGATTCGGAGGGCAGGGCGCTGCTGGACAGTGTTGTTCTGCACTTCGACCAGGACGGGCGTTTTATCGAGTACCTGGGCCAGGGGGGGATAGGGGGGGGGCCGCTGTCCCGGATTGCGGGGCTCTACACCTCGGTCCGGGACGAATTGGTGGTGGTCTGCCGGGAGGCCGCGGGCTGGACGGTCCACTGGTACTCCGCGAATGGGGATATGCTTTCGGTGGTTCGGCTGAAAAACGGGGCGGTCCCCACGCCGCCGGACTGGCCTCCCAGCTTTGTCTCGGTGGATTCCATCATGGCCGCCCCGGATTCCCGGGAGCTTTACATCAAGGTCGATTACTACCGGGATATTTACGACGATTCGACCGGCACCCGGGTGGGGACGGAGCCCTACGGTTCCCTGATCTGGGTCATGGATGTTGAAAACGGGGCCTATACGGAGGTGCTGGAGGTTCCTTTTCTGGAAGAAACCGCCATGGTCAACGGCCATCGGGAGACTGTCCGGATGCTCTACACCATGATGGGGATTGTCCGGGGGGGCCGGGTTTTTCTTTCCTTTCCGGGGGAAGACGGCTATTCCCTCCTCATCCTCCGCCGGGAAAACCAGGGGGATCCCTTTGATTCCCCGGCCAGGTCTTCGCCGCGGTCTCCGGCCAGGCCTCCATCGGAGGGGGGGGAAGCCGGGTGGGACCGGACCGTAAGGCCGGCGGCGAGTTTGGAGCAGCACCGCGGGCTTATCCGGGTGGATAAGGAAGAACTCCGGCTGAACAATTTCGACTTGTCGGGGGACGGTATTCTGTCCGCCCTCCTGGTGGGCGAATTCGAGGTGAGAATTGTCTGGTGGCGGACCGACAAGATTCTGGCGGAAGGAGGGGTATGACGCAGCGGCGGATCCTTGCCGGGGCCTCCGCTTCACGGGCCCTGGACGCGGAGGCGGCGGCCCAATGGTCCTTTAATCAGTTTGCCCTGGTGGAAGCCGCGGGCCGCCGGGCGGCGGAGGTCCTGCTGGCGGGCTTTCCCCGTCTCTTCGACTCCGGCTCCTCCCCCTTCGCGGCGGTCCTGGCGGGGGCCGGCAATAACGGGGCGGACGCCATGGTGATCCTCCGCTCCCTGATCCTCCAGGGCAGGATAGGGGCGGACAATGCGGTCCTCCTGGCAACCAGGGCCCCGGATTCCGCCGAACAAAACCCCTGGTCCGAAAGCTGCCGTTCGCTGGTAAAGATGGGGGTCCGGCTTATCACCCTCCCCGGCGGGGGGGATGAGGTCCGCACTGTCCTGCGGGAAGCCGGGCTTATCATTGACGGACTCTGCGGCACGGGGCTGCGGGGCCCCCTGCGGGAGGCCGGGTTGGCGGCCCTCCTGAATGCCCCCGGAGGCCGGGGCTTCATGGTTTCCGTGGATGTCCCCTCCGGGCTTTCCGACGAATGGAAGCCGGGGATGCCCCTGCTGCGGGCCGACGCCACGCTGGCGGTCGAACCGGCGAAGATCTGCCTCTACAAGCCGGCGGCCCGGCCTTTCTGCGGCAGGATCCTCCCGGTGGAGGGCGTTTTCCCCCCGGCCCTGATGGAAGCCTACCGGGAGGCTGAACTGGTCGATTGGGATTACTGCCGTACCCTCATCCCCCCGGCGCCCCCGGATTCCTACAAGTACAGCCGGGGCCTGGCGGAGATCCGGGCCGGGGCGCCGGGTTCCACCGGCGCGGCGCGGATCGCCGCCCGGGGGGCCCAGGCCGCCGGGGCGGGGCTGGTGCGGCTGGTGGTCGATCCCGCCGTCCATCCCATCCTGGCCGCCTCCGCGTCGGCGATCATGGTGGTCCCCGATTCCGGCGCCGTCGATTTCGGCGCCGCCGACTCCGCCGATCCCCGCTTTAAGCCCGACGCTCTGCTCCTGGGGCCCGGCTGGGGCCGGGGGCCGGGACGGAGGGCCCCGCTGGAGGCGGCCCTGGCCCTGGAGGAAGGGGGGATTCCCCTGGTCCTGGACGCGGACGCCATATATCTGGCGAGGGACAGGGTCTTTCACGGGAACGCCCTCCTTACCCCCCATCCGGGGGAATTGGCCGCCCTTGCGGGGATGCCAAAGGAGGAGCTCCTGGCGGATCCCGGCCCCCGGCTTCTGGCCCTGGCCCGGGAAAAGAAGGCCCATATCCTTTTCAAAAGCCATACTATGTTTATCGCCTCCCCCGGCGGGGACCTGGCGGTGGTGGACGGCATGGCGCCGGTCCTGGCCGCCGGCGGTTCGGGGGATCTTTTGGCGGGCTTCTGCGCCGGAATCGCGGCGAGGCAGCGGGCCGCCGGGGCGGAGGAGCGGAACGCCGCCGCCGGGGGCCCTGCCGGGGCCGCCGCTCCGCGGGGCGGAGGGCTTTACGCCTGCGCCCTGGCGGGGGCCGCCCTTCTTACCAGATCCGCCCTTGATCCCCGGATGGGGAACCGCTTCGTCGATGCCCTGGAACTTGCGGACATAGGGGCGGATCTGGCGGGCCGGGCCTGGCTTCCCGGGCCTTCCGCCGGGGAAGGACGGCGGGGCCGGAAAGGACGGGGGGACTGGGAGAGATGACGCGGCAGGGAGATACGATGGAAACGGACGAGAGGGGACCGGAAAAAACGGGGCCGGAAGAAACGAAAAGGCCGGAGCGTCCCAACGAGGGGCAGGCCCTTAGCGGCGGACGGATGTCGGAGGGGCCCCAGTTTTACTATTCCAGGGAACGGCGGCTTATGAAGGCCCCCGCCTCGGTGCGGGCCCTCTACGAAGACAGGGGGAAACCCGGTTTCAACCTTCTGCGCCCCCTTGTCTCCAACCGATCCAACGGCATCCTGTTCGGGACCGTGGTGGTCCTGGCCCTTATGATCCTGGTTATGTCTATTTCCGGCCGGATCGGGGAAAAGAGCTACCTGGGCAACCGGATTTCCGTCTCCGCCCTTCGTTATGAAGGGGCCGTCTTGGTCGTCCTGAAAAAGACCAGCCGGGGAGACGGCTATACCGGCCCCTTGGATATCGCCGTTTCCCTCCCGGACGGCGGTTCCCCGGTCTACCCCCACCGGGTAACCCTGAGTTCCCGAGGGACCGAGGAGTTCCGTTTTTCCATACCCTTCGACGCGCCGGAGCTCCTGGTGGAGATCTCCGGGGACCCGGCGTCGGCCGGGGAGGAGGCCGGCCTTGCATTTAAAATTAAATCGAAGTAGAATTTCCTGGATATTGGTCTTGTCCAACAACCCGGCCGGTTATTGAACAGGTCCCGCGGAAAACGCCGGTTTCTTGAAGAAACCCGCGTTTTTTGTCTTTTTTAGGCGGGTGTTGTTTGGAAACCGAAGTTTCCGGACCACTCTATTTTTTGAAAACGGCGGAGATGCAATGATACAATTTTACTTTTTGTCGATTTTATTGAATTTGGCGGGGGGGTTTGTCCTCTTTTCGAATAACGAGGGCGGGGTAAGGAGCGTTATTGAAGACGAAATTCACTTTTCCCTGCGAAACGAGACCTTCCGGCTGGTTTTAGGGGTGCTCTGCGCCGTTGTGGGGCTGCTGAAATTCCTTTCCCCGGTCCAGGGGGACATTCCGGTCGTCGGGGACCTGATCTCCGCCGCCGCGGGGCTGGTTACGGGGTTTGTACTCCTCTTTGACTACTACCGGGGCCGCAGCTTTTTTGAAGACGGCGACGGCGGGGTGAAGGCGGTTATCACGGTGAACCGCCGGTGGATCGGCCTTGCCGCCATGATTGCGGCGGCCCTGCATTTCATTTTTCCCGGGGTCCTGCTCCTTTAGGGGGAGTTGATGAATCCGCTCCGGCATACGGAGGAGGCCGCCTTTTCGGTCGCCGGGATTGCCCTGCGGGGGGAGAGGTGTTTTATCGCCCGCCGCCTTCCCGGCGGCCCCCTGGGGGGCAAGTGGGAATTTCCCGGCGGCAAGGGAGAACCGGGGGAAGGGCCGGAGGCGGCCCTGATTCGGGAATTTCAGGAGGAGTTTTCCCTCCCCATCCGGGTGGGGGAGGAACTGGGGGAATCCCGGTTCTTCCATCGCGGCATTGAGCGGACCCTGCGGGCCTTCCTGATCTCCTTTGATTCGGCGGAGGATTTCACCGGGATGGTCCTCGCCGATCATGAAGAATGGAAATGGGCCGCCCTTGAAGAAATAGAGGGGCTGGACTTTGTCCCCTCGGATCAGAATATTTTTCCCCTCTTAAAGGCGTATCTCGAATCTCATCCCCAGGTCCAAGGTCTGGAATCCTCCCCCTGAAAAGTTGCCTTGAAGATTCCATTCCTTGTTTCCGGCGCCGGTATACCGGGCGAAATATTTGCCCCGGGGATTGGCGGCGATTCGGAGCCAGGAGCAGGTCAGGCGCAGAGAAACCCGCTCCACCGGAGAAAAACGGAATTCCCCCCCCGGTTCCAGGGAGTAGCCCCCGATTATTTCATCCCAATATTGGCCCCTGGCGTTGGTATTGTTGAGGAAGTGGTGGTCGTCCCGGCCCACGAATTTCAACACCGGACCTCCGTAGAACCAGAGGGCCCCGGAAAAGACCCTGTCTGGCCGAATCCACAGGGAAAGGCCGATGGGCATGTAGGTCCAATCCTGGGAGTAGGATACGACGGTCCCGCTTATGGGCTGCGGAAGATCGAAATCCTTTAGGGGCTGGTAATCGCCGTTCTCTTTTTCACCGTAGCGGATGTATCCGTTCTGGGCGACCCAGGAAAAGCGGGTATAGGAGATGCCCAGGGAAGGGCGGAGCGCGAAGTTGGCCCCGATGGGGATGCTGGGCCCTGCCGCCAGATCCAGAATCACCGACCCGTTGGTAAATGCGTCGTGCCGGGAATAGTTGGTAAGCTTCCCCGCCGCGTCCTGCCAATCCCTGTCTTCCATGGATCCTGACTCCGCGGGGAAGCCGAATTTCAGGGAGAGGGACCCAAAAAAGCCGAAACCGCCCATGGGGTTCTTCCGGGCGAATTCCGTCTTCACCCCCCCGTAGTACAGGGGCTTAAGATCCCACAGGAGCTGGCTCAACAGGCCGTTGGACTCCTCCCCCTTGAACACCTGTTCTTCCCCCCGGCCGTAGAAGATCCCGAATTGAGGGGCTATACTAAAGGTATAGGGGAAAAGGTCTTCCGCCGGAAGCGAAAAACGAAAGGCCAGGCAGACGAAAAAAGAAAAAAAAGTTATGCTCTTTTTCATTAATAATTTTTTTGTCGAACTTCCACCATGCTGCCCCATGGAGCGGGAAACAAGGTTGTTGCTAATGAGGATAAGATGTTACCGTCCCAACCGTCAAGGGGCCGTGTATGCCCGCCGGCAGCGCCGTTTTCAAGACCCAGGAAAGGGCGCGGTCCGCCGCTTTGTATGGCGGGACGCGGCCCCTGTCCGCTTTAATAACGGGGCCCCTTTGGGATTCATACTCGAAAAAGTTCCCCAGATTCGAAATCCATGGGCTTCAAATTCGGAATCGCCGCGTGCCCGCTTCCTTCGGGGGATTCTGGCGGCGCTGCTCTTTTTATGCCCCCTTTCGTGCAGCCAAAAGGAGGAGATCCGCCTGGCCCC
>JAIRSD010000126.1 GCA_031255615.1 Treponema sp.
GCGGCCCAGACCATCCGGGCCTTTAGGGAGGCGGAATCCTACGAGGGGGCGTCGATCATCATCGCCTACTCCCACTGCATCAACCACGGTATCGATATGAGCAAGGGGCTTGACCAGCAGAAGGGGGCGGTAACCAGCGGCCTGTGGCCCCTGTACCGCTACGATCCCCGGCTTAAGGCCCAGGGGAAGAACCCCTTCCAGCTTGACTCCCGGGACCCGACCACCAGCCTGGAGGACTTCATGTACAAGGAAGTGCGCTTCAAGAGCCTCAAGGCCGCCAGCCCGGACCGGGCGGACGCCCTCCTGGCCAAGGCCAAGGCCCAGAGCGAGCGGGTCTGGAAGGAGTACAAGTACCTGGCGGCCCGTGATTTCTAGGATTTCTCTCCGTATCCAGGATTTTTAAGGGAGTAATTCCCAAAAAAAGCCCGGCGCCTTGCGGCCCGGGCTTTTTTCTTTGGAAGGAACTTCGGGAAGATTCCCGAAAGGGCCGCTTTACGCTTCGAGGGTCATGCCTTCCCGGGCCATTACGATTTCCAGAGATTCGGAGGCGTAGCGTCCGCGGAATTCGGCTTCCAGGGCCGCCAGTTCCTCGTCGCCCCGCCGGGGTTCATGGTGGAAGCAGACCAGCTTTTTTACCCCCGCCTCAAGGGCCTGGTTGATCGCCGCTTCGTAGGAGCTATGGCCCCAGCCCCGATGCTGACTGTACTCTTTTTCCGTGTACTGGGCGTCATGGATGAGGATGTCCGCTTCCTTTATGAATTCCAGCATCCGCCGGTTTTCCGATTCCGCCGCCAGCTCCTCCTTCCTGGCGGCTTCCTCATTGTAGGCGGGATCGTTCTTGTCCGTGGGAAGGGCGCTGGAAAACGGTTCGGTGTCGAAGGCGGTAACGATGGATTTCCCCTCGTATTCGAAACGGTAGCCCAGACAGAGGATGGGGTGGTTGAGGTGCTTCGTCTTCAGGCTGAGGCCGCCGCCCAGATCCCGGGACCCCTGTTTAATTTCTTCATACTCGATGCTGGCGGAAAGCTCGTCCAGCCGGACCGGCCAATACTGGTGGGAAAGTTGGACCCCGATAATTTTTTCCAGACTGTCCCCTTCGTAGGACGCGGAACCCCAGATCTTAAGCCGGGTGCCGGGAATAAAAACCGGGGCGAACATGGGGAATCCCATGATATGATCCCAGTGGGTGTGGGTGATAAAGACATCCGCCTCAATCGGGTGTTCCTTTAGCTCGTTCTCTATGAGCCAGTCGCCCAGCGGTTTGACGCCGGTCCCCAGATCCACGATGAGAAGCCGCTTTCCGGCGCGAATCTCCAAACAGGCGGTATTCCCCCCGTAGAGGACGGTCGTCGGTCCCGGGGTCGGGATCGAACCCCGGACCCCCCATAAACGGGTATAAAACATGCCCACTCCTGCCGGCCTCATTTGAAGACCCGCAAACAGACTAAAGTTTCAGGAAAATTTGAGCCCTTCCGGTTTCCTTAATCGCAGCACCAATGCTGGTTATAGAATAATTCGCGGGCGCGGCTTTGTAAAGGAGATCGCCGCGGGGGAAGGCTGAACCAAAAGGCTGCGCCTTTTGGTTTTTCGGAGTTTGAGGCGCTGCCTCAAACTCCACCCAGCCGGGAAGGGCAGGGCACAGCGAGCGCGCAAGGGATAGGAGCGGCCACCAAAAAACCCGCAGGGTTTTTGTTGGAGCGGATAGCCCGTTTTTTGCGGCTGCCCGCCGCAGGCGGGCAGCCGCAAAAATGCGCCCAGTATTATAATAGAGTTGTTCAGAAACTTCAGTTTCTGAACAACAACCGCTTAAAGACGAAGAAAAAGGTGGGTTTCCTCGGGAAACCCACCTTTTTCGCAAGACTTGTTCAATAACCAACCGGGTTATTGAACAAGTCCAATATACCTAACCGGTTGAAGACCCCTGTTGACGAAAGGCTTCAATCGTCGCGGCTGAAGGTATAGCGCGGGAGGGGCCGCGCGGTTGCTTCCCGGGAAAAGTCTCCTATGCGGAGCGTGTCGGTTCCGCTGCGGCGGGCGTCTGGGCCGTTCCGGTAGGAGGCTACGGCGAAATAGTAGAGGGTCCCGTTGTTCAGGCCCTCAATCCGGAGGCTGGTGCGGGTTCCCGCGTCGATGGGGGAGGGGCCCTGGAGGGCGCCGGCCTCGAAGTATTCTCCCCGGGTCCTGCCGTAGTATACCAGGTATCCGTCGGGCTTTTCCCCGGCGGGGCCGCGCCAGTTTAGTTCCACCGCGCCGTCCCGGGCCTGGGCGGTAACCAGGGTGGGGGGCCGGGGGGGCTCGTTGGGCCGGTAGAGGATCCGCAGTTCCTCCAGGTAGGGGCTGGTTTCCCCGTCGGCGCTGGGATAGAAGTCCGCCGCGATTTGCACATAGCGGCCCTGGAAAATCGGGGGCAGGTCGATTCCCGGTTCCACTACCCGCCAGTCCGCATCGGTCCAGCGGTAGGGGTTGTCCCCGATCCGCATGAAAAACTGAATCGCCGAATCGTCGGCAAAGGAAAGCCGCCCTCCTCCGGCGTAGGCGTTGCGGGGGGTCTTTCCCTCCAGGTTAATCCGGCCTCCCCGGGTTTCCAGCCGGAGGATGTCCGCCGATTCCGGGCCCAGGTCGAAGGCCCGGGTCTCCACCCGCCCCCCCCCGGCGGGATACTTCTGGATGCTCCCTTCAAGGCCGAATTCCCGGCCCGGGGCCCCGGCGTAGCGGCTGTGGATGCGGAATTCGTCCAGAAGCCCCGTATAGCCCCTTCCCAGGATAAATTCCCCCCCGGGGCCGATGACGGGGGTGTAGACTTCCCCCCCCTCCCTTTGGGCTGCCGTCGTATAGGCTACGGCTTCGATGGATCCGTTCACCAGGTATTCCAAAAGCCCCGTGTCTCCGTCAAAGCGGATCAGGTGGTGGCTCCATGATTTGGGAATCACCGTAGTCGAACCGTTCAGGATGATGTTCAGGGTCTCCTCGCCGTCAGGGGTCGTAAAGAAGTCGCTGAAATTCCAGTTAAGCCGGTTTTTTAGCGCCGTGCAGCGGATATGCTGGAAGTAGTATCCCCCCTGAAGCCGGGGCCGGGAGGCGGTCCAGTTGAGAATCTCTTCCCCGTTTTCCATGTTCAGGGGGTAAAGCCAGAATTCCAGGCTGAAGTCCCGGACCCTGCGGCCGGCGGCGAAGAGGGCCTCCGGATCCTGGGGGACGACAACCAGGGGGCCCGCGTGGGCCGCTTCCCGTTTTTCCTCCTCCGAAAGCCCCGGATCCGGCCGCGGCCCGGCGGCGGCGGAAAAGAAGGCCGCCCCCTCCCCCTGCCGGGCCCATCGGGGGCCCGCGGATGAAAGGAGGGCGCCGCCGCTTCCCGGCGCGGCGTTGACGGCATAACGGCCCTCCCGATCCCGAAAGGACTCCGGGGAATCTTCGTCAAAGGAAAGGGCCAGATCCAAGGCCGCGGAGTCCCGGTTCCCGGCTGATTCCGGCCTTCTATAGGCCTGATTCCCGCTGGCCAAAACCAGGACCGGCCAGGGCCGGGCCGCGTCGAACTCGGTGATTCCGGCGCGGCGTTCCAGCCCTTGCCAGCGGTGTTCACCCCCCATGGAAAGGGTCTGTTCCTCCAGGGCGGACACCTGCACCAGGCTACCGGAACAGGCAAAGAACAGGATATAATAAAGGCAGGCATGCGATAGGCAGCTATGCGCGGCAGGGTTCATAATGTTATATCGGCATAAATGAGTACGCATAATGAAGGGTTTTCCGCCTCCGCGGCGGAGTCCCCGTCCTACTTTGACCGCCTCAAAGAGCTGGCCCGGGATGCGCCCGCGGAGCCGGGGGTTTACATCATGCGGGACGGGGAGGGGGCCGTCATCTATGTGGGGAAGGCCCGGGTCTTGCGAAACCGGCTGAGTTCCTATTTTACGGGGGCGAAGGACATCAAGACCAGCATCCTGATCCGCCACGTCCGGTCTATCGAGACCATTATCGTGGCCAGCGAGTACGAAGCCTTGCTTCTGGAAAACACCCTGATTAAGCAGCACTTTCCCAAGTACAACATCAATTTAAAGGACGGCAAGACCTACCCGGTAGTCCGGGTTACCCGGGAGGAATTTCCCCGGATCTTCAGGACCCGGCATATCGTGGAGGACGGGAGCCGCTACTACGGCCCCTTCCCCCAGATAGAAAGCGTGGACATCATGCTGGAATTGGTGGAAAAACTTTTTCCCCTGCGGAAATGCCGGACCTGGAAAAAGCGGGACAACCCCTGCATGTACTTCCACATCGGCCGCTGCAAGGCCCCCTGCTGCGGCAGGATTGGGACGGAGGAATACGGCCTCCAGGTGGACCGGGTGGAGCAGCTATTGGCGGGCGCCGCCGCGGGCAACGGCAAGGCCGGCCGGGATTTAATTGAAGACCTGAACAAGGATATGCGCCGGGCCGCGGCGGCCCTGAAATTTGAGGAGGCCGCGGGGCTGCGGAACGCCATCCGGGCCATTGAAGATCTCTCCGCCGGGAATTCGGTGGTGGATTTTGATCCCGAGGGCCGGGATTACATCGCCTGGGCCGGGGAAGGGGTGTTGAGCACCTTTACGGTATTTTCCATGCGGGGGGGCAGCATGACCGGCCGGGAACTCTACCGCACCCGTTCCGCCGCGGAGGGGGGGGAATCCCTGGAAACCTTCATGGCCTCCTACTACGATCCCAGCCGCCCGCCGCCGCCGAAAATCTATGTGCAGCCCGAATCGCCGGGGGATGATCCTTCCGCCGCCGGACAGGAGGGGAGGGGCGGCCCTGTCTCCCCGGTCCTTAAACAGTGGTTCCGGGAACAGTTTCACGGCGACGTGGATATTGAGGTTCCCGCGGAAAGGCGGCATACCGCGGTCCTGGCCATGGCCCGGCAGAACGCCTTGGAGGATCTGCGGAAGCGGATCAAAGAACGGGGCGCGGGGCCCGCTCTGGATGAGCTGGTCCGGGTCCTGTCCCTCCGCCGCCGGCCCGACCGGATCGAAGGCTTCGATATCGCCCAGTTGGACGGCAAACATCCGGTGGCCTCCCTCATTTCCTTTAAGGAGGGGATTCCGGACAAGAAAAATTATCGTTACTTTAAGCTCCGCACTGTGGTGGGGATTGTGGACGACTTCGCCGCCATGCGGGAGGCGGTGTTCCGCCGTTATTCCCGGCTTATTCGGGAGGGGGGGGAGCTACCGGATCTGGTCCTTATCGACGGCGGCATCGGCCAGGTGAACGCCGCCAAGGGAGTGCTGAACGAATTGGGCATGGACAGCGACATCGTGGGGCTGGCCAAGCGGGATGAAGAACTCTGGCTCCCCGGGGCCGGGGATCCGGTGCGGCTTTCCCGGCGTTCAGAGGCCCTGAAGGTCCTCCAGTTTGTCCGCGACGAGACCCACCGCTTCGCCACCGGTTTGAACCAGCGGCTCCGCTCCGGGGACCTGCTTCTCCCCAGCCTGGAATTGGTAAAGGGCATAGGCCCCCGGCGGGCGGCGCGCATCATGAAGGCCTACGAAAGCATGGCCAACATCGCCGCCGCGCCGGTCCCGGAGATTGCGGAACGCTGCGGCATAAGCGAATCCTCCGCCCGGGCCGTGCGGGCCGCGGCGAAGCTGGCGCTGGAAAATTCCGCCGCCGCGAAGGAACGTCTGGCCGCGGGCCGGAAGCGCGGTTCCCGCCAAAGCCTTTACACCGCGGATATGGCCGCGGAAGCCCTGGCGGAGGACTACTCCCTTGATTATACTAAATCACCGGATGAGCGAAAAAACCGGGAATAAGAATTTTTACCACTAAGGCGCACAAAGGAACGCAAAGGAATAAAAAAGCGCCTTCAATCCCCGCCTTTTGTACGCCTTCTTCGTCTTCGTGGTAAATTTCTGCTATCCGCATATCCTACCTTTTAGACTAATCAGCCTGCTACGCCCCCCGCGGAGTAGGCTGAACCAAAAGGCTGCGCTTTTTGGTTTTTGGGGTCTTGCGCCAAACTCCAGGCCCTGTTTCTATCTCTTTGCTATATAACGACTTACATTAAAGGCAGATACGGGCCTTCTGCGGGACAGCCCGTCATTGTGAGCGCCCGGCAAATTGCCGACCACTCCGTGCCTCACCATGACGGACTTTCCGTAAACAGCCCCATAAGGACGCCCGTCATTGCGGGTAAGCAATGACGGCCGCCCTTCCTGTCAGCCCTTTACCGCGCCGATGGTAACGCCGGCGATAAAGTAGCGTTGAAGCCAGGGATATACTACCAAGATGGGAACCGTGGCGAACATTACCGCCGCCGCCTTCATCCCGTCGCTGGCCGCCGGTATGCCGCTCGCTATCCCTTCCTGCGTCGCCACCTCAATGGACGACAGGTTGTTGATGATGTTGTACAGCTTAAGCTGAATGGGGTGGAAATCCGCCCGCGTCAGGTACAGCAACGCGTCGGAAAACCCGTTCCACCGGCCCACCGCGTAGAACAGCGCCAGTGTCGCCAACACCGCCGTCGACAGCGGCAGGTAGATGTGTACCAGCACCGTAAAGGGATTCGCCCCGTCCAG
>JAIRSD010000156.1 GCA_031255615.1 Treponema sp.
TCCAAAAGTAGATCCGCGGGACGGAAGATTGACGTAAATTCCGCCCCTCAGTCCGAGTTAAGAAGGGCAGTTCCAGAACCAGCGGGGTTTTGGAATATGCCCCTGTGTATAGGCGGAAAGCCACTGGAGAGATGACCGAGCGGCCGAAGGTGCACGATTGGAAGTCGTGTGTACCCGGAAGGGTACCGAGGGTTCAAATCCCTCTCTCTCCGTCAAATTTACTGTGATGAAACGGTGTAAACCCGGCTCTTCCTCCCAACGGCAGGCCGGGGAATCTGCCGGTCCCGTTGCGCTGCCGTCAGAGCGGTGGTTCCCTGTTTACTCCCGGCCCGTCTATGCACTCGATACGCGGTGTTTTCTACACCGGGAAGCGTCGCCCTCATATTTACCTTTCCCAGGGGATGGGATAGATTCGTTCCATAAGTTGCTCTTAGATTCTCGTCGATTCCGGCAGATTACATACCCATCCGCAAAAGGAATGGACCAGGGCGTTTCCGGCGCGGCGACCGCCGGACCGGAGCCGCGCAATCGAGGGTTGGAGGAACAATGCGTATAGCCATAGCCCAGATCAATTCGACCATCGGGGATTTTTCGGGAAACGGGGAAAAAATACTGGCCTTTAGCCGGAGGGCGGCGGAACAGGGGGCGGAACTTGTCCTGTTCCCGGAGCTGGCGGTCTGCGGCTATCCCCCCATGGACCTTTTGGATCAGGACCGCTTTGTGGAACTCAACATCGGGACCGTCCATGGCCTGCAACGGCGGCTGCCGGGGGATCTGGCGGTGGGCCTGGGTTTTGTGAACCGCAGCCCCTATCCACGGGGCAAGTCCCTGGTCAATGAATACGCTGTCCTGCTGAAGGGCAGAATCGCCTTTGAGCAGATCAAGACCCTGCTCCCCACCTACGATGTCTTTGACGAGGCCCGGAATTTCGAACCCGGCCGGGAATGGTCCGCCTTCGAGTACCGGGGGGAGCGGATCGGCTTCGCCGTCTGCGAGGATGCCTGGCGGGAAACCGATATTCCCGGCACCAGCTACGAACGGGATCCGGTGCGGGAACTGCTTAAAACCGGCGCCAGCATCCTCTGCGTTCCCTCGGCCTCCCCCTATGTGGCGGGAAAACTCAAGGTCCGGCGGGCCCTGGCGGAACGGATTGCCCTCCGGGGGAACGTCCCCCTGATCTACGTCAACGCCGTGGGCGCCAACGACCAGATACTCTTTGACGGCCGTTCTTTTGCCGCCCTCCCGGCGGCTTCCGCCGCGGGAACGGCCTTCGTAACGGCCCGAGCCTTTGAGGAAGACCTGGTCTTGTGGGACGGCGGCGGTCCCCCGCCCCAGGAATACGCCTTCCCGCCCGCGGAGGGGGATCCCTTCAATGTGGGTCTGAGCCCCTACGAACTCGATATCCTGGAAGAGGGCCTGGTGATGGGCATCAGGGACTACATGAAAAAATGCGGCTTCACCAAGGCCCATCTGGGGCTTTCCGGGGGCATTGATTCCGCCCTGGTCGCCTATTTGGGGGTCAGGGCCGCCGGCCCGGAGAACATCGTCTGTTTCAGCATGCCCTCCCGCTTTTCATCCCAGGGTTCCCGGGACGACGCCGCGGAACTGGCGGCGAACCTGGGCTGCCGTTATGAGATCCTGCCCATCGAACCGGTTTTTCAAGCCTTCCTCGACACCCTGGAGGGGGTCTTTGAAAACCGGCCCTTTGACCTTGCCGAGGAGAACCTCCAGGCCCGGATCCGGGGCAGCCTGCTCATGGGTTTTTCCAACAAATTCAACTCCATGCTCCTTACCACGGGCAACAAGAGCGAACTGGCCATGGGCTACTGCACCCTTTACGGGGACATGAACGGGGCCCTGGGGCCCATCGGCGACGTTTTTAAGACCGAAGTCTTTGCCCTCTGCCGCCGCGTCAACGAGCGGGCGGCCGGAGGCAGGGCTCCCATCCCCCAGGCTATCATCGACAAGCCCCCTTCGGCGGAGCTGCGGCCCAATCAAAAGGATCAGGACAGCCTCCCCCCCTACGACGTGTTGGACGAGATTCTGAGGCTCTACCTGTACCGCAACCTGTCGGCCGGCGAGATTGCGGACAGGGGCTGGGACAGGGACCTGGCCGCCCGGATCGTCAAGACCGCCGCCAGGGCGGAGTTTAAGCGCCGCCAGGCCCCGCCGGTTCTTAAGGTAAGCCCCCGGGCCTTCGGCATGGGCCGCCGGATGCCCATCGCCCGGTCGGTGTACGAAATTTAGGGAAGGGGAGGCGGCTGCGCCGCCAATGCCGGCCCGGCAAAAGAGCGCGCGCCGCGTACCGCCGGCAGGAAATTCGGCATTGCCGCGCTACAGCTTTCCTTCGATCCAGCTATTGATAAGGTAGCGGGACACGGAACCGAAGCCGGGAAGCTGGGGGAGCCGTTCCGCGTTAAACCAGCGGGCATCCATGATTTCCTCGCCGTCCGGACGAATTTCTCCGGAGGCATGGCGGGCGGTAAAGCCCAGCATGAGGGAATTGGGGAAGGGCCAGGGCTGGCTGGCGATATAGCGAACTTCCTTTACCTCGAGGCCCACTTCTTCCCGGATTTCCCGGACCACCGTGGCTTCCAGGCTTTCCCCGGCCTCATTAAAACCGGCGATTAAACTGTAAAGCCCGTCGGCAAATTTTCGGTTATGGGCCAAGAGGGCCTCGTTTTTATCGTTGACGATGATCGTGATTACCGCCGGTGATATGCGGGGGTACTCCCGTCTGCCGCAGGCGGGGCAAAGCCGGGCCAGTTCATCCGGGGCGTCGGCGTTTTTTGTTCCGCAGCTCCCGCAATAGACCGAATCCCGCCGCCATTGGGCCACATGGTAGGCCCGCAGCAAGCGTCCCACCGGTCCCTTCCCGTCCACGGTCTTCCCCGGACTAACAAGGGAAAGCCCCTGCCTTACCGGGAGGGCCCGCCAATGGGGAGGGAGGGGGAATGCGCTGTCCACCGACAGGCCTTCTATGCCGGGGATCCCCTGAATCGCCGAATCTCCGGCCTCCGGCGCTTCCAGGAAGGGAACGACAAAGCTGTCCAGCCGGGGAACAGCCGCGGCCCCCCCTTCCCTTTCGCCGCAGAGGGCGCGGAATTCCTCGACCGCTTCCCGGGGTATTCCCTGGGCGAGGGCGGCGTCGGGGATTCCCTCCGGCAGCAGGACGGATCCCCCCTGAAACAAATAGATGCCCACCATGCCTCTCCTTCCTAACCGGGATATGCTATCTTCTCAGGGTCGAAGAATCAATCTTCATTAAAGTTGTTCAGAAATTTCAGTTTCTGAACGATAACCGCGTAAAAACCGGGGGCGTCTTTTGCGGCCGCACCGGGAAAAACAGAGTTTCGCGGCATGCCGCGAAACTCCACACAGGGGGCAGAATCCATCAAGTTGCCGCGCGGAGCGCGGCAACTTAGGGGCGTAGCCCGCGCAAGGGATAGAAGCGGAATTCCCCGCCCCCGGAGGGGGCGGGGAATTGGAGCGGATAGCCCGGTCCCCG
>JAIRSD010000194.1 GCA_031255615.1 Treponema sp.
CGATATACGGCACACTCTCAACTGCACATTGCCCCGTGAATATCTCCGCGCCTTGTTGAAAGAGAATTTTTTTACTATCGTTACTTATTATTACTTAAGGAGAGATCGCATGAACAGAACAATATGGGGGATCTTTTGCATCGGCCTTTTGGCCCTTCAGACCCTTCCCGCCAGAGCCGCCCGGGACAGCGCCCCCGCGGGGGATCAGGGAATTACGGTGCGGCTTCTTACGGATGCCACGGGGATTGACGATAAATCCTTTAACGCCGCCGCCTGGCGGGGCATTCTGGAGTTTTACGGGGATACCTGGGAGAATACCAGCCGCCGGGGCAGGAACTACGATGTGGTCACCGCCCAGACCCAGGATATGTACATCCCCAATATTCGGCAGGCTACGGACGAGGGGAACGATCTTATCGTAACCACGGGCTTTACCTTTGCCGACGCCCTGGGGGAGGTGGCGCGGCAGAACCCCAACCAGAAGTACATGATTGTGGACGTGGACTGGGTGGGGCTTCCCAACGTCCTCCAGGCGGTCTACGCCGAACATGAGGGGTCCTTCCTGGTGGGGGCCGCGGCGGCCCTTAAGGCCAGGGCGGACGGGATCAGCAACCCCACCTTCGGTTTTATCGGGGGAATTCCCGGGGCCACCATCACCAAGTTCGAGGTGGGCTACGTTCAGGGGATCCTTTCGGTGCTGCCCAACGCCCGGATCGTGGATTACTATGTGAACGACTGGGGCAACCCCGCCCTGGCCAAGACCCAGGCCAAGAACTGGTACGATTCCGGGGTCTACCTAATCTACCACGCCGCGGGGGGTTCGGGGTTCGGTCTTTTGGCCCAGGCCAAGGAATACCGGGCGGCGGGCCAGAATATTTGGGCCATCGGGGTGGATTCGGATCAGCATGAATACGGCCTCTACAACAACACCGAATCCGCGGTCCTTACCTCCATGCTGAAAAAAGTGGAGACCAGTCTGGTGTACGGTCTAAACGCGGTAAAGAACAAGACCTTTAAGGGAGAGACCATCACCTTCGACCTGAAGTCCGACGGCGTGGGCTACGCCGACACCAACGCCGCCCTTGGCGCCGATATTAAGACGGAACTTGAACGGATCAAGGGCAGGATCATTTCCGGGGACATAAAGGTGGCCGCCACCTACCGGGAGGCTAAAAACCTCCCCGGTTTCCCCCAGGACCTGCACGCCATAGACGACTAAGGGCCGGACCGCCGCTCCGCGATACGCGGGGCGGTGGGGGCGATGCAGGCCCGTTCCACAACCCGGCGTTCCGGCGGAACGGCTGCACCTCCCGCGAAAGATCTTGCTGAACGAAGAAACCCGGGACTCCCTTCCTGGGTTTTTCATGTTCTAAAGCCTGGCCCAAGAGGAGGCCGCCGTGCCCGTTCCCGCCATTGAAATGCAGGAGATTACAAAAATTTTCCCCGGAGTGGTAGCCAACAGCCGGATAAATTTTACCGTGGAGCAGGGGGAAATCCATGCCCTCCTGGGGGAAAACGGCGCGGGGAAATCCACCCTCATGTCGATCCTTTTCGGCCTCTACGAGCCCGACGGGGGAACCATCAAGGTGCGGGGGCGGAAACTGCGGATCAGGAATCCCAACGACGCCACCGCCCTCAAAATCGGCATGGTCCACCAGCACTTTAAGCTGATCCATAACTTTACGGTAACGGAAAACATCGTCCTGGGCCGGGAACCCCGGAGCCCCCGGGGGAACCTGGACCTGCAATCCGCGGAAAAAAGGGTAAGGGAGCTTTCCAAAGCCTACGGCCTGGCGGTGGATCCCCGTTCCAAGATCGAAGATATTACCGTGGGGATGCAGCAGCGGGTGGAGATCCTTAAGATCCTCTACCGGGACGCGGAGATCCTGATCTTTGACGAGCCGACGGCGGTGCTTACCCCCCAGGAAATCGACGAACTCCTGGCCATATTCCGCCGTCTAAAGGCCGAAGGGAAGACTATCGTTTTTATCACCCATAAATTAAGGGAAATAAAGGCGGTGGCGGACCGCTGCACCGTGCTGCGGCGGGGAAAGTTTATCGCCACCGTGGACCTGGCCTACGTGGACGAGGGAGAACTGGCGGAGATGATGGTAGGCCGGGCGGTGAATTTCCGTATAGAAAAGACTCCGTCAAAACCGGGAGCCCTGGTCCTCAAGCTCGAAGACCTGAGGGTCCTGGGCAGCCAGGGAATCGCGGCGGTGGACGGCGTCTCCCTGGATGTATACGCCGGGGAAATAGTGGGAATCGCCGGGGTGGACGGGAACGGCCAGTCCGAGCTTGCCGCCGCCGTCGCGGGGCTGCTGCCGGTTAAATCCGGCAGGGTGCTCCTCAAGGGAAAAGACATTTCCCATGAAAGCATCCGGCTGAGGAACCGGGAAGGGATCGGCATGATCCCCGAAGACCGGCACAAGCACGGCCTTATCCTGGATTTCCGGGTGGACGAGAACCTTATCCTCAAAAATTACGCCCGCCGCCCCTTTTCCTCCCTGTTCGGCTTCCTTCGTTTTCCCGCGATCACCCGCCACACGGAAGATCTGATTAAAGAATTCGACATCCGCGCCGGGAAAAGGGCGGCGACCCCCGCCCGATCCATGTCCGGGGGGAACCAGCAAAAGGCGGTTATCGCCCGGGAAATCGACCTTTCCCCGGAACTCCTTATCGTGGTCCAGCCTACCCGGGGCCTGGACGTGGGGGCCATAGAGTACATCCACCGGCGAATCATCATGGAGCGGGACAAGGGCCGGGCGATCCTCCTGATCTCCTTTGAACTGGACGAGATCCTGGGGCTCTGCGACCGCATCGCCGTCCTGTCCAAGGGCCAGCTTGTGGGAATTCTCCCCGCGGCGGAGGCGGATGAACGCCGCGTCGGCGCCATGATGGGGGGCCTGCGCGAAGAAACCCCGCCCGGAGAAACAAAGGAGGGGATCCATGCCTAAATCCGGCGAATCAAAACCCCTGGGGCCGCTCCGCGATCCCGGAAGCCGAATCCTCGAAGTCTTTACCGGCAGCGACGGGATGATCTCGGCGGCGGTGGTCCTCCTGGGCTTCCTGGTGGCGACCGTCCTCATTCTCCTGGTGGGCAGAAACCCCGGAGGCATGTACCAGGCCATCCTCCAGGTCCTTACCGGCTGGGACCTGCGGCGGGGGACCCACAACCTGCGCTATGTGGGGGAATGGCTTGTGGCTTCCATGCCCCTGATTCTCTGCGGCCTTTCCATGGGATTCGCCGCCCGGACCGGGCTTTTCAACATCGGCGCCGAGGGCCAGTACGCCATCGGCATAACCGCCGCCCAGTTCGCGGCCCTCTACGCCCCCCGGATTCCGGTGCTCCACTGGTTCCTGGCGATCCTGGCGGCGATAGCCGCCGCCGCGTTCTGGGGGGGCATCGTGGGGTTTTTCAAGGCGAAATTCAGCGTCTCCGAGGTAGTGGCCACCATCATGATGAACTACATCGCCTTCTACCTTTCCCGGATTCTCACCATGCAGATTCCCGGCTCCAACACCTTCAAAACCCCGGACTTTCCCGCCACCGCCCGGCTTTCCAGCCCCTTTATGGAGCGGATCACCAACAATTCCCGGCTTAACTACGGCATCTGGTTCACCATCGCCGCGCTGATCTTCTACTGGGTGGTCATGGAAAAAACCCGGCTGGGTTACAGCCTGCGGGCCACGGGCTTTAACAAGGAGGCCGCCCGCTATGGAGGCATCAGGGTAAACGCCGGGGTCACCAGCGCCATGGCCATCGCCGGGGGCTTCGCCGGACTGGCGGGGGCCATCGTCTCCCTGGGAAGTTTTTCCGCGGGCCGGGTCCTTTCCGTCCAGGACGGCTACGGCTTTGACGGCATCGCCGTGGCCCTGGTAGGGAATTCCGGGGCCTGGGGCACCGCCCTGGCGGGGCTTCTTTTCGGCATGCTTAAATCCGCCCAGCCCCTGATGCAGTCCCGGCAGATCCCCGACGAGATCACCTCCATCATCCTGGGGATCATCGTGGTCTTCATCTCCCTCCGGGCGGGGGTTAAACTCCTTATCGAATGGCAGATGAAGGAAAAAGCCCGGAAGGGGGAGGTTTCCAATGGCTGAACTGTTCCGGCTTTCCCTGGCGATCCTGCCTTCGATCTTCATGATCACCGCCCCCATCCTTATCGCCGCTGCCGGAGGCATGATCTGCGAACGCTCCGGCGTCGTGAACATCGCCCTGGAAGGACTCATGACCATCGGCGCCATGACCGCCGCCACCGTCCATGTGCTGCTGGAGGGGAGGGTCCCCCTTTCCATACCCCTGGCCCTGCTGGCCGCCGCCCTCCTGGGAGGGGCCTTCTCCCTTATCCACGCCTACGCCGGCATCACCCTGCGGGCGGATCAGGTCATCTCCGGCACGGGGATCAACCTGTTGGCCAACGGAATCACCATCTTTTTCTGCCAAATCTTCTTCCAACAGAAGCGGACCCAGGCCTTTATGATGGGGATGCGCCCCGTATTCGGCTTCTACCCCACCATCTGGATTAGCCTTGCCGTCCTTTTCGCCTCCTGGTTTGCCCTCTACCGGCGGCCCTGGGGCCTGCGCCTGCGGGCCTGCGGCGAACATCCCCAGGCCCTCGCCAGCGCCGGGGTGGATGTCATCAGGATTCGCTATATCGCGGTGCTTATCTCCGGGCTCCTGGCCGGCCTCGCCGGAGGCTGCCTGGTCCTTACCCAAACCACGGAGTTCGCCTCCAACACCGTCAACGGCAAAGGCTTCATCGCCCTGGCGGCGGTCTCCTTCGGACGCTGGCTGCCCCTGGGCATCCTGGGCTCCTCCCTGCTTTTCGGCGCCGCCTCCGCCCTGGCGGTCTACGTCGTCAACATCCAGGCCCTCAAGTTCCTGCCCTCCGAAATCTTCAGCATCCTTCCCTACTTCATCACCCTGGCCACCCTGGTCATCTTCAGCGGCAAGGACTACGCCCCCCGTTCCTCCGGCCAGCCCTACGACAAGGGAAAAAGTTAGAGAGAGAAAGAGGGATAAGGGGGGGAAGCCTCCCCCCTCACTCCACAAAAACGCCGGGGCGTTTTTGTTCCGTTACCCCCCTCTCCTAGGGGCTCCGCCCCTAATACCCCGCGGAATCCCGCTGGGCGCGGCGGCCCCCCGGAACCCCGCCCCGGCGGCGGATCCCCCGCTATGGCGGCGAAACCGCCCGGCTGGAAAGGCGGGGCCCCGGGCCGGAAGCGGCGGACCGGACCGGTGAAACGCCGTGCTGTTTTTCAATTTTTCTGAGATCTGACTTGCTGAAAACAAGGCATAAGCTCTGGACAAGGTTTAGGTCCCTGTGCTAGAGTAGCCTCGTTGACGTTAAGGCGCCGTAGCCAAGTGGTAAGGCGGCGGTCTGCAAAACCGCTATACATCAGTTCAACTCTGATCGGCGCCTCTTTTCCTGTAGTTTATTCGTAGCGGAGTCTCATACCCCGCCCTTTAGGGCGGCTAACATTGCGCAACGCCAACAAAAATGGTATGAGGCCCTACAGTTTTATATGATTCCCTTACAGAACGAACCTCGTAAACGATACCTCGCCCCTCAGGGCGAGGAGCTTTATTCGCCGCCCTTGAAGTAGTCGCCGCCGAAGAATGTATCAACCATGCTGGCGATTATGCCGCTCATCGAAGGAGCGGGAGCAAAGGTGAACGAAGCGCCGTCCTCAGCCAGGGTGATGGTCACCTCTCCCGAAAAACCGGGGAGTATAGTATTGGCCGGCATTTTAATCCCATTATCATTAATCTGAATATCCGTGTCCCGCGCCTTCAGGTTGTCCATTTTGTAGATCGCCCCTTGAAGCGGGGTAAGCTTGCCCGTAACATGCCAGGAGGAATCGTCTTTTTCCGCATCCACCGCAACCTTGGCGGCGGCTTTAGCCGCGTCCCCGGCTGAAGCCCCCCCGGCATTGGCATACACGCCCAGGGCCAGCGGGTTAAGCTTCGCCTCAAAGGCGCCGTCGGATTTTATTACCAATTCCCGCTTCAAATACGAATCCGTGTCTCCCTTGTCGGCCCACCCGCCTACCAGGGCAGTATTCACCTTGGGACTCTCCGCTTTTGGATCCTGGGAACACCCGGCCAGGGCCAATATCAGGACTATCCCCGCGAAAGCCGCGTATTTTGTTCGATTCATCATGCTAAACTCCTTCCTCATAATAATCAGTTCGGACCGGCGGCCCGGACCCGCTCCGGCAAACCGCTTCTTCGCGAAAGTTCCGGAAACAAACATAATAGACAAAAGGTCGGTTTTTGTCCAGAAAGATGAACATTCCCGCCGCAAGCGGCGGGGAGGTTCATTGTGTACGGCTTCTTTCGGTTCTTTCCCGGCCGCAGACCGTTATCAACTTTTATGTCCGGGGGAAGGCCCGCCCTTTCATCTTTGGCTTCGGCCCGGTTTTCGCCCGCTTCCTGGCAGGCTGCTTGGCCTAAAAAATCAGATATGCGGATAGAAGAAATTTACCACGAAGGCGCGGAAAGCGCACGAAGGGCGGGGATTAGAGGAGTTTCTTCATTCCTTCGTGCCCCTTTGTGTACCTTCGTGGTGAACACTCTTGTCCCCGGTTCTTTCGCTTATCCGGTGATGTAGTGGGGGTATGAGGCCCCACGGCGAATGAGAATGAATGTGTCCAATAATAGACACAAACCGCTGTCTTTGTCTAATATTGACTCAGGGATGACGGCAATTTCTCAGTTTAGCCCCGGCCGGGGATGCGCCCAAATATTCGCTATGCGGAGTCTCCGAAACTGAGCGTTGTCCAATGGCAATGATGAGAAAATTCGGACCCTATCGGGATATACAAAGGATGACGAGATGAAAAAAATTTTGGCGGTGTTTCTGGCGGTCCTGCCCGGTCTGGCCGCCTTTGGGGTGGATATTCCCCTCAGCGCGGGGGTGGGTGGATTTGCGGGGGGGCTGTTTACCCGCTACACCCTGAACGCCGCGGGAAATATCGTTGTTCCGGTGGACGTGGTCTCGACTCAGGAAATGGACCAGATGAACTACGGGGCCCTGCTGTTTGTTGATGCGGACTGGGCGGAGCTGAGTCTGGCTTTTCAGTGGGGAAACGATGTCTGGCGGGAGCGGTACAACGCGCAAGCCGAAGACGGGACGGTCGTCGCCGATCAATCGAGCAGGGGAACGGGGACGGAAGCGGTGTTCGGTATTGGACTGCTGGGGAAATATCCCTTCCGCTTAAGCAGGGCCCTTCGTATTTTCCCCCTGGCGGGGTTGGAGTATCACATAGCCCTGGCGGAATACCGGGACCCGGACATAGGTCCCCGCTACAATCGGACCAACGAGATTTGGGAAAGGAACTCGAACAACAGCGCTTATGCCTTGTCGGTGTGGAATTCCCTGCTCATTGACATTGGCGCGGGGCTGGATTTTGATCTGTATTCCCGCCTGTTTCTGCGGACGGAATTGCTTTACGGGTTCCGGCTGCAAACTCCCTACGAGGTTGACGCCCTGGAAAAGGTAAAAAAGATGGTCAACGCCCCGAATCCCGTCTTGAAGGGCCTGACCAGCGGTCCCGTCCTGCGGGTTGCCCTGGGCTGGCGGTTCCTGCCCCGGAGGGACGAGTAGGGGCTCCGCAAGGTCCCTGTCGCCGGCCTTGCGGCCCCTGCGTTTTATAAGAAAAACGCGGATTTCCCAAGGACGGCCGGCAGGGATGCCGGCCGGGGGGAGGGACGCTGGGTTTTTGCGGAGCAAAAACGTGAAGGCCCAAAAACGGCAGGGAGGCCGTTTTTGGGCGGGCGAAAGCCCCCGGGCTTTCGCCGCGCAAGGGATAGAAGCGGAAT
>JAIRSD010000252.1 GCA_031255615.1 Treponema sp.
GGCGGGGAATTCCGCTTCTATCCCTTGCGCGGGCGGAAGCCGTCCCGGCTTCCGCCTCTCCAAAGCATGGCATCCCTGCCGATATGGAGTTTGGAGCGCCGCCCCAAACTCCGCCAAAATCAGAAGGTGCAGCTTTTGATTCAGCATCCCCGCCGTTTCGCGCCTCCAGGAGTGCCGCCCGCGATGTGGAGTTACCGCGATCCCCGCGGCAACTCGAAAAGCCGAAGCCCGCAAGCATCCTGCCTGTTTACCCACCATCACCGGACAAGCGAAACAACCGGAAACAGGAACGGAAACCGCAAAGGCGCACAAAGGTACACATAACCCGCCGATTTCAACCGCGGCCTGTACTTTTTCGGGTTTCTCTGTCTAAAATAAATAAATCGGGGGGTTATCGCCGAAGGGTGGGCGGAAATGGAGAAAAAACGACGGAAAAAAATTCCCAAATTTGTAATGGCCTCCTTCATTGCCCTCCTCGTATTTGCGGCCTCCGCCCTGCTTATGGTAAGCGGGGCTCTGAATTTTCCCGAATATAAAACCTACGATTTCCGGGTGCGGCTTCTGGCGGGACAGACCCGGCCTTCGGACGAGATCGTCCTTATTCTGCTGACCCAGAATAGTCTGAACTGGGCCCAGCGGGAGCGGGGCTGGGGTTGGCCCTGGCCCCGGAAGGCTTATGCGGAACTGGTGGCATACATGAACGCCGGGGGGGCCAAGTCTATGGCCTTCGATATGCTCTTTACCGAACCTTCGGTGTACCGGAACGCCCGGCAGGATGAGATCATCGACAACGCGGTGGAACAGTTGGAGCAGGCCCAGCGGAGGGCCTTCCAGGGGGAGCCCTCCCGGCAGGCCATGGGCTCCATGTTCAGAAGCGTGGTGCGGGCCCTGCGGGAACTGAGCAGCCGGGAGGACGACGCCTCCTTCGTCAAGGCGGAGGGGGATTTTGGCCGGGTGGTGCAGACCGTTTTTCTGAGCAGCCTCTCCGGAAACAGGGATTCCTGGCCGGCGGGCCTGGATACCCCCCTGTTCAGGGCCGGGGAGACCCTGCCGGCCCCGCGCCTGGGGCAGGAGGATTCCACCCCCCTGGCGGCCCAGTTTCCCATCGACGAACTGCGGGACCATGCCGGGGCCCTCGGCACCGTTACGGGGGTCCCCGACCGGGTGGACGACATTCTGCGGCGGGGACGGCTGTTTCACTACTTCGACGGCCGCCTGATCCCCTCCCTCGCCCCGGCTTCCCTCCTGGCCGCCGGGGACATGCCCCGGGAACTGGACTACGACAAGGGCCGGATCCGCTGGGGAGACAAGGTCCTGCCCGTGGACCGGCAGGGTAACCTGATTCTCCACTTCCGGGGGGATCTGGACCGCTACATCCCCTACGATTTTTGGGAAATCCTGGAAAGTGCGGAACTCCACCGGTCGGGGGGAAAACCCGCCCTGCCGCCGGAGGATTTCAGGGACAAGTACGTGTTCTTCGGCCTCTACGCGCCGGGGCTTTTCGATATTTTCAGTACGCCCATTTCTTCGGTGTACCCCGGCGTGGGGATGCACGTTACCATGCTGGACAATCTGCTCTCCGGGGATTTTATCCGGGAAAGCCCCCGGTGGCTGGACCTGGTCATCCTTTTTACCGCGGCCCTGCTCATCACCATGCTCTCCCTCTTTCCGGGCCGTATCCCCGTGTCCTTGGGGGCGACGATCCTCGCACTGGTCCTGGTTATCGGCCTGGGCTTCGCCTGTTACCAGTTCGGCAACTTCTGGCTTCCCATGGCGGCGCCCATCGTTACGATTGTCCTGGCCTTTTTGACCTCCACGGTCTACAATTACGCCACCGAAGGCAGCCAGAAACGGTTTATCAAATCCGCCTTTTCCCGCTACCTTTCCCCCAAGGTCATCGATCAGATCATCGCCGATCCTTCCCAGCTTAACCTGGGCGGGGAGAAGCGGGAGATGACCGCCATCTTTACCGACATCCGCAGTTTTTCTACGATCTCTGAGGCCCTGGGGGACCCCGGCAAACTGGTGGAGCTGCTTAACTTCTACCTGACCCGGATGAGCGACATCGTGCTGCAAAACGGGGGAACCATCGACAAGTACGAGGGGGACGCGATTATCGCCTTCTTCGGCGCGCCGGTGTATATGCAGGATCACGCCCGCATGGCCTGCCGTTCCGCGGTCCTTATGCACAAGGCCGAAGGGGAGATCAACCGGGAGGCGGTTGAGCGGGGGCTCCTCACCGCGGAGGTGATGGACGCCTTGGCCCGGAAAGGCATCATCAAGCGGAACGACGATCCCAACCCCCTGTTCACCCGGCTGGGGATCAATACCGGAGACATGGTGGTGGGCAACATGGGGACCCCCAACAAGATGGACTATACGATTATGGGGGACGCGGTGAATCTGGCGGCCCGGCTTGAGGGAATCAACAAGCAGTACAACACCGGGGGCATCCTGACAAGCGAGTACACCCGGGAAAAGCTGGGGGACGAATTTATCCTGCGGCCCCTCAGCAGGGTACGGGTGGTGGGAAAGAACATCCCCATCCGGCTTTACGAAATTATGGATCTGGCGGAGGAGGCCCCTCCCGGACTTGCGGAAATGGCGGATACCTGGGCCTTCGCTTTTCGGGCCTATGAAGGCCGTAATTTCGCGGCGGCGGGCAATATTTTTAAAACAATCTGCCTGCGAAATCCCGGAGACCGGACCGCCCGGCTCTACCTTGGCCGCTGCGCGGCCTACCTCAAGTCCCCGCCGCCGGAGGACAAATGGGAAAACGGGGTGGATAATCTAACCGAAAAATAGGGTGGACTTTTTGCCCGGATCCTGCGGATCCGGGGTTTTGCGATTCGGAAACGTTTCAGAAACGTTGAGGAGGTTTTGTTTGAAACAGGCAATAATTCTGGCGGCTATGCTTCTCCTGCTGGCTTCCGCTGCGGCGGCCCAGATCAGGGCGGGAAAAACGGCGTATGTGTCGGCCAAATCCCTGCCGATCAAATCGACGACCGGATTTTTCGCCAAGACGGTGGGGACCCTGTCATACGGAGACGAGGTAAAGGTGCTCAGTGTGAACGGAAAATGGGCGAAGATTCAGTCCACCGCCTGGATTACCGGCTGGACCGCCCAAACCAATCTGAGCACCAAACGGGTTACCGCTTCCAGAGGAAATTCCGCATCTTCCCGGGAAGTGGCCATGGCGGGGAAGGGGTTTACCGAGGAAGTGGAAAAAAACTACAGAGAGGGGCATCAGGAGGCGGACTATCAGGCCGTAGACCAGATGGAAGCCTATGTGGTAGACGATGAGGAACTCCTTAAATTTATTGAGGAAGGCCGCCTTTCCATGGGGGATGAATAGATGGATACCCGTAAACGCGGGCGCGGCGGCGCCCTCTTGAGAGTCGGAGCGGCGGTTCTTCTGGTTTCCTTCGTCCCTCTCTGGGGGTCCTGCGCGTTTATCGGGTCCCTCATAAAAACCACCGGCGCGGGGGCGCAGATCGCCGAATCCCTGGGGGTTGATGAGGAATCGGTAAGCGCCTTCAGCAGGGCCGGCAGGGCCATAAGCCGGGCCCTGGAAGAAATTACCCCGGAGCAGGAATACTACATCGGCCGGGCGGTGGCGGCCAATATTTTTGCCCGCTACAAGATCTGGAACGACAGCGCCGGCCTTACCAAGTACCTGAACGAGATCTGCAAAACCATTGCAATCAATTCTCCCCGGCCGGAAATTTACAAGGATTACCATGTGGCGATCCTGGACAGCCCCGAAATCAACGCCTTTGCCAGTTCCGGCGGGCATATTCTTATTACCCGGGGGATGATAGCCCGCGCCGATTCGGAGGACTGCCTGGCGGCGGTCATCGCCCATGAGATCGGCCATATTCAGTTGCAGCACAGCATCAAGGCGATTAAAAACAGCCGCCTTACCAAGGCCCTGTTGGTTACCGGGAGTTCCGCGGCGGGAACCCTGGGGAATAACAAACTCAGGGAATTGGCCAGCGTCATGGACGAATCGGTAAACGAAATAGTGAACACCCTGATCGACAGGGGCTATTCCCGGGAACAGGAATTCGACGCCGATACCGCGGCCCTGGCCCTGCTGGCCGTCGCGGGCTACGATCCAGCCAGTCTGCTTACCATGCTTCGGATTCTGGAACAAGACGAAAACGGGGAATCCCAATCCACCGGCCTTGTCAGGACCCACCCCAGTCCGACCCAGCGGATAGCAAACGTAGAAAAGACGCTTCCCAAATTCAAGGTTCCGAACACCCGTTCCTACCGGGCGGCAAGGTACGGACAAATCAGGTAGGGGCCGGACACAGCCGGTTCCAGGGCCAGAGGGGGATCGGAAATTTGAAGGGCCATGATCATTAGCGCAAGCCGGCGCACCGATATCCCCGCCTTTCAGGGCGGCTGGTTTATGGACTGCCTGCGGAGCGGCGAAGTGTTTGTCAAAAATCCGATGAACGGAACCCAGGTAAGCCGTATCGATCTTTCCCCGGAAGCGGTGGACTGCTTTGTGTTCTGGACCAAGAATCCCGCCCCCTTCCTGCCTTTTTTGGACGAACTCGATAGCCGGGGATACCGCTACTATTTTCAGTTTACCCTTACCCCCTACGACCGGGACCTGGAACCGCGCGTGCCGGAAAAGGCCGCCCTGCTGGATACCTTTTGCCGGCTGTCGGAGCGGATCGGCCGGGAGCGGGTACTATGGCGCTACGATCCCATTATGCTAAATTCCCGGTACGGTGCTTTGTACCACGGCGAACAATTCGAACAATTCTGCCGGGCCCTGGCGGGCAGGACGGAAAAATGCGTTATAAGTTTTATTGACAGTTACGGATTCCTTAAAAAGACCTTTGCGGGGCTGGGGATACAGGAATTAACAGCCGATGAGATCGCCGGGATCGCGGAGCTGCTGGGGCCCCTCGCGGAAAAATACGGCCTGGCCCTGGCTTCCTGCTGCGAAAAGGCGGATCTGGCCCGGTATAACATCGGCAGGAACAGATGCGTTGACGCGGAACTGATCAACCGGGTGTTCGGCCTGAATGTAAGCCGTCGGAAGGACCCGGGCCAGCGGACCTGCTGCGGCTGCGTCGTCAGCCGGGACATCGGAAGCTACCATACCTGCCTCCACGGCTGCCGCTACTGCTACGCCGCCCGGCCTTAACCAGCTTCTGGTTCCCCGGCATTCCCGTTGCCGCGGCGGGACGGGCCGGGATTCAGGGCTTTGGGCGGGGGGAATATTTTCGCGGGATCCTCGTAGGGAATATTGACCCGGTACTCGGGGGCGGTCATATCAATCCCCGCGGCGTGAAAGCCGTTCTGTATGTTCTGATACAGATCCGAATAGATCCGGGGCACCAGATCCACCTCCTTGGTGTAACAGTTTATCTGGTAATTGGCGTAGTAATCGTCCATGGCGGTCTGCAGCACAAAGGGCCGGGGATTTTCCAGGACATGGGAAGTAGCCAGGGCCGCGTTAATAAGAATTTCGTGCACCGTCTGCCAGGGGGTTCCATAGCCAAAGGTAATGATGGCGTTAAGGATAAGCCCCTCCTCGTCCTCATCGGAGGAGGTGTTGTAGTTGACAACGCTGCTGTTCAGAATCATCATGTTGGGAAAGGTAACATACTCGTTTTTATGAGTCTTAAGCCGGATCACCATAAGGGTTTTTTCCACCACAAATCCCGTAACGTCGTTGACCTTTATCCGGTCCCCGATCTTGAAGGGGCGCATATAGGTAACGACCAGCCCGGCCACCAGGTTGCTGATGGCTGAACTGGAACCCAGGGAAAAAATAATCCCCACCAGCACCGATACCCCCTGGAATATTCTGGAATCCGATCCGGGAAGGTAGGGGTAAATAATCGCGATGGTAAAGGCGAACAGCAGGACCCGCAAAATATTAAAGGTGGGATTCGCCCAGTCGGGGTAAAAACCGGGGACTACCAGCTTCCCCTTTTCAATCTGGATAGAAAAGAATTTAAGGGCCCGCAGGGCATAACGGGTAACCACGGATATTACCAAAATGGTTATCAGGTTGGGAATGTACGCGACGACCCCAAAAAAAATGTTCTTAAGAGGATTAAAAATGTAGCTAAACAGGGTGGAGGCCAAATCCCGGGTAAGGGGAAAGAGGCTGAATATCAGGGGTATGGTGAACACAAGCTGGAAGGCGGTAAAAATATATTTGATAATTTTAATGCCGAAGACAATAAGGCTGATAATCTGCTTGGTGCTGAGCAGCTTTAACTTTTTTATCGAAAAGGCTTTGATCCGGCTTCCGAAATAGTCAACCGCTTTTTTGGTGATAAATCCAAAAACATGCCGCCAGAGAACCCAGATAATCAGGGCCTGCAACGCAATGATCCCCAGGGCAATCCCCAGCCGCCCGATATAGCTCCCCAGGGTTTCCCCCCGCAGAATATCTCTTTTGATTCTCCCGGTTATGCCGGTTATGGCGCCGACAACTTCCTCCGGGCCGGCCAATATTTCTTCCTCAACGGCGTGCAGTTCGGAGCTTCCTCCCCTCAGCCCCGCCCCGCCGTCATGGGGCGCTTCTTCGAGAAGGATCGTGGGGCCGGGGCTTTCACCGGCGGAAGCGTCCTGGCTCCGCAGAGGGGCCGGAAAGGATAAGGTCAGAACCAAAAGAATCAGCGGCGGCGCCGGGATCGATTTTTTCATCGGGCCCTCACTTGGTTTAGTATGGAATATTTTCACATTCCTGATATAACACTCCAATTATCGAACAAATTCAACGGTTCCCCGCAGCCAGACAGGGGTTCCCAGGTTGGCCCCGGTCTGTCTCCGGCGGGGATGCCAAGTAACATCCGTGAGGGATAGAAGCGGAATTCCCCGATCCCGGCGGGGGCGGAGAATTGGAGCAAGGCCTGGGTTTTTGGGGCCCGCCGCAGGCGGACAGCCGCAAAAAATGCGCCCCAACATACACGCGATATGCGGCGTGTCTCAACCAAGACTTGCCGGCAATCAAGCCGCCCGCCAAAGACCCCTAAAGGCAGCTTGCGATAACCCCTTCCAGGGCTTCAAGACGGGGTCTGATGATGGCTATGGGATCTACCTGCCGTTGAAGCTGGGCAAGGCGGGGGGGAATCTCGATGTTCTGTCCAATGGCCTGGGATACCAGTACAGACCTTTTAGCCGGATGCCCCGTAGCCAGGACCACCGTGTGTACATGGCCGGCAAATTCCTGGGAAGCTCCCAGATCTTCCGCCGCGGCAAAGGCTACGGCGCTGTGGGGATCCAGGAGCACCCCGTAGCGCTTCCATACCTTTCCGATGGTGCTTAGAGTCCTATCGTCTCCTATGGACGCGGGATACACCATGTTCCGCATTACCGCGGGGGATTCTTCGTAAAAGGCGGCAAGCCGTTTGTAGTTGCTGGGTATCCCCACGTCCAGGGACGGAGAATTGGTGGGGACCACGGGCCGGGGAACGAAACGTTTGCCCCGGATATAATCCCCAAAGGCATCGTTGACGTTCATCGCGGCGATATAACCCTTAACGGGCATGCCGAATTTCCAGGCGTAAAGCCCGGCGATAAGGTTTCCAAAATTACCGCAGGGTACGCTAAAGACCAGATCCCCCCGGAGGGAATTCTTGATTTTTACAAAAGCGTAAATATAATAGAAGCACTGGGGCAGGAGGCGGCCCAGATTTATGGCATTGGCGCTGGTTATCCCGTAACGCTCGGCGAAGGGCCGGTCCTCGATGGCTTCCACAATCAGCCGCTGGCAGTCGTCAAAGGTTCCCGTTACCTGGATAGGGATGACGTTCCCCCCGTTGGTAACGAATGAGGCGGGATCCAGGCCGCGGATAGGGCCGGTGGGGTAGAGAATGACTGAATTGACCCCCTTCCTGCCCCGAAAGGCCTGGGCCAGGCTGACCCCCATGTTCCCCCGGCTGGCGGAAAGGACCATGGAGGACCCGGAATTTTTAAGCAATTCTTCCATCACCGCCGCCAGAAAGGCAATGCCGAAATCCTTGAATACCCCGGTGGGACCGTTGTAGAGGCTGAGCAAGGAAATGTTGTCGTCCAGGGGTATCAGTTCCGGTTCAAAGCTAAAGGCGCTTTCCACCACCCGTTTGGCGGAAAGGGGGTTAAGCTCCCCCTGGATCAGCGCCGGGGCCATGGTGGCAACCAACTCCGGATAGGTGGTTTTGGCGTCCATATACATGAAAAACTGGCGCATATCCGGCATCTGGGCGGGCACATAGAGTCCCTCATCGGGAGGAAGGCAGCGTAAAACGACATCTTTGAAGGAGACCTGGGGATCCTGGGCATGGGTTGACCTAAATTGCATGAAATATCCTTACATTCAAAAGCGGTTTCCTAAAACCGGCCGGGTTTGGGAATGAAGCCGCTGCGCGGGGGGAATGACAACGGGAATCCCGCAGCCCCGGGGGCCGTCCGCCCCCCATACAAACTTGATACTTGGTCCCATAAACATTTTAGCCGGAGGAAAGCCGATCATCAAGGCGGCGGAATTCAGCGGTTCCCGGTGCATGCCGTTCCCACCCATAGCCGAAAAGGGCGGGGTAATCGCGTTTATCCGCACTTCTGGTACAAATCCAAATGGTTTTGAACCCGCTTCTCTTAACAGTAGTTCATCAACTGCCGATGATATACTGAATAGACTTCGGGTTAATAGGGATTCCTGAAAATTTGCGTGTTGGAGGGGTCTCTGTTCAAGATTTGGGGAAGCATTGATAATGAAACGGGCCATTTTTATTCTATTTTTTGCCGTTGTTCTGACCGAACTAGGCACCGCTCAGATGCGGAATTTTCGCCAAGAAGGCCCCGCTTCGAGTGAAATAAATACCCAGGAAATGACCGCGAAACATCCAAGTCTGGCTTTGGGGACCCAGGTAAAAATAACGAACCCGCGTAACGGTAAAGAGATCATCGCCAGTATCGTCGGCCGGATCCCCGCTACCGAAGGAAGGATCGTCGATGTTTCCCGGGGCGTGGCGTCCGCTTTGGAACTATCCGCCCAGCCAAGAAACCCGGTAGTGCTGGAAACCATAAGATCGACTCGCCCCCGTGTTCAGCCTGCGCCGGAACCAGAGCCGGAACCAGAGCCGGAACCAGAGCCGGAACCAGAACCGGAACCAGAACCAGAGCCGGAACCGGAACCCAAACCAGAACCGGTGCTCGTCGAAGCAGAATCTCCCCCGCCGCCGCCGCCCCAAGAACAGGTTAGGGGGCCGGAACCTGCGTCGAATGTTACAGACGACTCAAAGACCCAAACAACGGCCCCGGTAGCCGCCCAATCGCCGAATATTACGATTTACAACGTTCTTCAATCACCCAATTCCTTTGCCACCGATTCCGCGCCGGTGAATACCGCGGGGAATGAGGGGAATTCCACGCCGGCTGCGGGATCAGGGGGCTCGTCGACCGGATCCGTCCCGATCATCGCGGCGGCCCCCTCCGCGAATGTTTCCACATTGGACCGGCGGTCCTCCAATACCGCGTTGTCGCCCGCTCCATCCCGGGATTCGGGGGGCCCGGCGACGGCCACCGCGACGGCCCAGATCGTGGTTCCCACCCAACCGATGCCCCCGCAAAGCGGTCAGGGGCAGACGCAACGGCCGATTCAGGTGCAAACCCTGCCGTCCCAGAGACAGCAGCCGCAGAGTGTTCCGCAGCAGCAGGCCCAACCTCAACGGGCCGAGCCTGCGCCGCTGCCGCCTATAATTGACCGGGGAACAGCCATAATACGGCCGTATATACCCAATGCGGATGCGGTAAGGTATGGGAAAGTCTACCGGGTCCAGGTGGGTTCTTACGGGAATACCTGGCATGCCAGGGAAGCCTTTGACCGGCTTACCACCGTGGGCTTTAAGCCCGCCTATGAATCGTATGGAGACTATATCCGGGTGGTCATTCCCAATATTCCTGCGGAGGACATACCGGCCATGGCCCGGCTTTTGGGCAGGATAGGCTTTACTGATGCCCTCATCAGAGAGGAGAATTAAGGCTATGATAAAATTTTACTCCCTCGGCGCTGCTGAGGAGGTGACCGGTTCCCGGCATGTGCTGGAAATCGACGGTGCAAGCTATCTGGTGGACTGCGGGGCCTTTCAGGGTTCCCGAGCGGAGGCGGACCGGAAGAATCGAAGTCTGGGTATAGAACCGGACCGGCTTGAGGGCGCCGTTCTTACCCACGGCCATCTCGACCATTGCGGCCTTCTGCCCCTGCTGGCAAAAAATGGCTACGAGGGAAATATCTACGCCACCCCCGCCACCAGGGACATTGCCAGTCTTATTATGATGGATTCCGCCCATATTCAGGCCAGGGACGCGATGTACCTCCGCAGCCAGGCCCGAAAAAAGGGCGAACAGTTCAACTGGGAGCCCCTTTTTACTGAAAAAGACGCTATCCAGGCTACCAGCCAAATTCTGGGGGTTTCCTACAACCGCCCCCTGTACATCGGCGACGGGGTGAAGCTGGAATTATTCGACGCGGGGCATATCCTGGGTTCCGCCATGGCGCTTATCACGGTGAAAAAAAACGGCAGGGAAACCCGGATTCTCTGTTCCGGGGATCTGGGCCGCAAGGGGAAGCCTATCATCCGGGACCCGGATATTCCCCCCGCGCCGGACTACCTGGTGCTGGAAAGCACCTATGGAGACCGCCGCCACGACGATAAGGACAACGCCCTCCATAAACTTGCCGCAACGGCGACCCGTATGGTGGAGCAGGGGGGAAAAATCCTTATCCCCTCTTTCGCCATTGAGCGGACTCAGGAATTGGTCTACTACTTTCACCTGCTGGTGGATGACGGGATCATGCCGGAGGTCCCCATCTATGTGGATTCCCCCATGGCTACCAACGCCACTACCATCTTCCAGGTGCATCCCGAATGTTACGACGACGAAGTCCACGAAGCCTTTATCCGGCACCACAAGAATCCCTTTGGTTTTAACAGTTTAAATTTTACCGCCAGTGTTGAGGGATCCAAGGCGTTGAACGACCATAAGGGGCCCCTCATTATTATTTCCGCCGACGGCATGTGCGAGGCGGGGCGGATCCAGCACCATTTGATCCACAATATCGAAGATCCGCGTACCACGATTCTCATTGTGGGTTACATGGCGGAGAATACCCTGGGGCGGCGGATTCGGGACCGGGCGGAGGAAGTAAAGATCCACGGCCAATGGTTCAAACGCCGCGCCGCGGTGGAGGAGTTAAACGCCTTCAGCGCCCATGCCGATTACACCGAAGCCCTGGGCTGGCTCAAGGCCATGGACACATCCCGGCTTAAACGGATTTTCCTGGTCCACGGAGAACCTCGGGCCCAGAGGGCGTTCAAGAAATTTTTGGGGGAGAACGGCTTCCCCCAGACGGAGATTGTCCGTTATGGACAAAGCTACGATATAGAGTAGCCCTTATACCGGCTGGTTCCATTCCTGGGGACTTTGCGAAGCTGGTACCTTGCCTGCACTACATCACCGGATAAGTGAAAGAACCGGGAACAGGTATGTAACCACGAAGGGGCACCAAGGCGAGCTACGGCTCGCCAGGGATACGAAGGCATGAACCTCCTCGCCCCAAGGGGCGGGGTATGAGACCCTATTGCGAATAAGCGTTCCCTGCCCCGTCTTTCGTGCGTTTTTCTCGCCTTCGGGGTAAATTTCTTACATCCATCATATTCTGCTTTTTAGTCTAAACAGCCTGCCAGCCGGAATTGGGGGTGTCTTGTCCGGGTTGCTTCGGCGCTGTGCGCCTCGCAATGACGGGGTTTGGCGAAAATGCCGTTGCTTTAGGCCGGCAGGGAGGCCGGCTGGTTCCAATTTTCAGGGGTTTTGCTCCGCAAAACCCCTATGCCCAAAAAATGACAGGATGTCATTTTTTGGGGCCGGCAGGAGGCCGGCGCGAGTGATTTCCCGGGCTTTTTGTGGAGCAAAAAGCCCGGGGCGAAAAACGGCACGGAGGCCGTTGCTTTAGGCCGGCAGGATGCCGGCTGTAACCATTTCCTGGGGTTTTTGCGGAGCAAAAACCCCGTGCCCAAAAATGACAGGATGTCATTTTTGGGCAGCGCAAGGGATAGGAGGGGTGCGGAGCAGCCACGCCGCGGAGCGGCGGGGCCGGAGCGAAGCGGAGCCCCGGATAGCCCGGTCCCCGGCCCGGAGGGCCGGGGATGCGCCCTTATTTTGAATCAGGGGTCAAATATTTTGCCGGGGTTCATGATGTTGTTGGGGTCCCAGGCGCGTTTGATGGCCCGCATGAGGTCCAGTTCTACGGGATCGATGAGGTCTTTGAGGTAGGCGCGGCGTTTGATGC
>JAIRSD010000232.1 GCA_031255615.1 Treponema sp.
TCCGTGCTGGATATCCGGGAACTGGGGGAGAAACTTCTGCGCCAGCTCTTCGATTCCGGCCGGGTCCGCCATATCCCGGATCTCTACACCCTGGGGGCGGAGGAACTGGCGGAGTACGAGCGCATGGGGGAACTGTCCGCTTCCAAGGTGGTCCGCCACATCAGGAGCCCCCGGGAGCTTTCCCTGGCCGCCTTTATCGCAGGCTTTGATTTTGAGGGGGTGGCGGAACTTATCATGGAGCGGGTGGTCCAGGCGGGCTACGACACCCTGGAAAAGCTCCGTGCCGCCGCGGCTGAAGAACTGGCGGCGGTCTACGGCCTGGGGGAGATTACGGCCCGGACCATCTGCGAGGGACTGCGGGAGACGGGCCGGGAGATTGACCAGGTCCTGGCCGCCGGGGTCATCCGCATCGCCCCTGCGGCGGCGGCGGAAACCCAGCCCCTGCGGGGCAAGAGTTTTTGCTTTACCGGGGAACTGCGGCGCATGAACCGGGGCCAGGCGGAAGAAAAGGTCAAGGCCCTGGGGGGCGGCGCCAAGTCGTCGGTGGTCAAGGACCTGTCCTACCTGGTCACCAATGATCCCGAATCGGGGTCCGCGAAAAACGCCAAGGCCCGGAAGCTGGGAATCCCCATCCTGGACGAAGACCAGTTCCTGGCACTGCTGGAACATCCTGAATCCCCGCCCCCTCCGGAGGCGGGGAATTGAGCGGACAGCCCGGCCCTACAGGGATTTCAGAAAGTTGAACACCAGGTCGTCCGAACCGGGGAGGTTCTCGTGGCCGAAATCGGGATAAAAAATGACGTTCTTTTTCGCGGTGATTTTATTATACATGGCGAACTGGCTTGAGGGCGGGCAGATGGTATCCATGAGCCCCGTGAACATCAGCACCTCCGCCCGGATCCGCCGGGCCAGGAACTGGAGATCCACATAGCCCAGGGCCGTGAAAATTTCCTCCTCCCGTTCGTGGCGGGGATCGAAGCGGCGGAAGTAATCCTGCAATTCCTGGTAGGCGTCCCTGGCCAGGTCCATCTCCCAAACCCGCCGGTAGTCGCAGAGAAAGGGGTAAACAGGGGCCGCCAGCTTCAGGGCCGGGTACAGGGCGGCGCAGGCCGCCGTCAGACCCCCGCCCTGGGACCCGCCGAAGGCCCCCATCCGTTCCTCGTCAACCTCCTCAAAGCCCGCCAGGACCCGGGCCAGGGCCGCGGTGTCGAGAAAGATGTGGCGGAACAGCAGACTGTCCGGCCCCTCGTCCAGGCCCCGGATAATGTGGCCCTGGAGGGTGTTGCCCCGTACTCCCCCCCGGTCTTCGCTCAGGCCCCCCTGCCCCCGGACATCCATGGCGGCGACGGCCATGCCCGCCGCGGCGTAGGGCAGCAGGGGGAACCAGTCCCCCGCGTCCATCGAGTAGCCGTGGAATTTCAGCAGCGCCGGGATCTTCCCCCCTATGCCCCGGGGCCGCAGGTATTTGGCGTGGATCCGGGCGCCCCCGGTGCCGCGGAACCAGAGGTCGAAGCAGTCGGCGAAGGAACAGCGGAACGCCGCGGGGACAAGTTCCGGCTTCAGGTCCAGGGCGTCCAGCTCCCCCAGGGCCCGTTCCCAGTAGGCGTCGTGGTCGGCGGGCCGGGGATTCCGGCCCCCGTAGGCGAAAAGTTCAGGGATCGGCAAGTCGGTAATCATGGCCCCAGTATGGCAGTTTTTTCCCTTTCCCGCCAGCCGGTCAGGGCGGGACGGCGCGGCGCGGTTCCGGGAGAAGGGGGAGGACCGCATACCGGAATTTTTTTGGGCGCATCCCCGGCTTTGCCGGGGACCGGGCTATCCGCTCCAACAAAAACGCCTTTCCTCCGGTGCGGCGTTTGGGGCTTCGCCCCAAACGCGGAAAGCCGAAAATCCTGCGGATTTTCGGGATCCCATGCGTTTTTGTTCCGCTTCTATCCCTTGCGCGAACGCCTCCGCAGCCCTGCCTTTTTTGCGGGTATGAGCGCCGGCGCGGCGCGCCGGCGCTCAGAAGCCCCGGGCCTGGGAAACCAAGGGGCGCGGATTGTGGATTGTGCCTTCTTCGGCGATTTGCCGCCCCCCGCAACGGCGATGCTGTTCACGCTAAGAAAAAAATGCTATACCTGGTCCATGAAAATGACGAAGAAACAGCGCGAAAAAATTATCCGCCTCTTTCCGATGCAGCGGGGGAATGTAAAAGTTGACAACAACCTCTTTCTTGACGCGATTTTATATGTCTCCGGGAACGGCTGTTCATGGCGGTCCCTTCCCGCCTCCTTCGGCCGCTGGCATACCATTTATATGCGGATCAACCGCTGGGCAAAAAACGGGACCCTGGAGCGGATTTTTCAGGCCCTCCAGGAAGAAGGCCTGGCGGACAGGCGGATAAGGGAGGGATTCCCGAATTCAGGGGCGGCAAAAGCCCGGCCCGGCCCGGCCGGAGGCCGAAAGAAAGGGGGAAAGCCGAAATAGCGTTGTTTGGAAACTGAGGTTTCCGAACAACAACCGCTTAAAAACGGGGCCGGGCCGGAGGCGATCTAATAGCTCTGTTCGTCCATGCCCTGGAACCGCTCCCGGACCTGTTGCAGCAGGTTCAACTCCCGGTTGATGATCGCCCCGTAGTCCAGGTCCCCCTCTTCGATGCGGAGGGCCTCGTCTTCCCAGAACTGGACTTTTTGCAGATTGATGTAGCGGAAACGCCGGTCCCGGGATTTGGCGGCCCATTCGGCGGCGTCCTCCCAGTAGGACAGGGCGGCGCGGAAACAGGTTTCCGCGGTTTCCAGGCTTTCCAGGTTTTGCTCCTTCCAGGGGGCGTTGTAAAAATAGGCGTTCCGTTTGTTCCACTTGTTCCCCAGGTAAAGGTACTGTTCGATAAGTTTAAGGTAAAGGTGCATGGTAAAAAGGTGCCGGTACTTTTCCCACTGGGTCTGGTCTTCGATCAGGGCCAGTGCGTAGAGGGGGTTGGCGAAATCCGCCTTCAGGGCCTTTTCCAGCCAGTAGATGTTTTCCATGGTGTCGTCGGGGTACTGGATATAGTGGAGGTGGTACAGCCGGTAATACTGCTCCTTGTATTGGACGTAGTAGGCCCCCAGCGGAGGGGGGAGGAGCAAGCCGAGGACGATAAGGGCCCCCGCCAGGGCCGCGGGGAGGGGGAATGCGCCGATCTTCACGTTTCCAGTATCGGCATAGTGGACTTGTTCAATAACCGGGTACCTTGCTTGCATTAAACCACCGGATAAGCGAAGGAACCGGGAAGCAAGAATATAAACCACCAAGGCGCACTACTACCTTGATTATACTAAACCACTGGATAAGCGAAAGGACCGGGAACAAGAATATTGACCACCAAGGC
>JAIRSD010000257.1 GCA_031255615.1 Treponema sp.
TGACATGTGGATGTAAGAAATGTACTACGAATCCGCCAAAGGCGACATGCGAAGAAGCCGCACGAAGGCCGGGGCAGGGAACGTATATATTCCTTCGTGTTCCCGGCGAGCCGCAGCTCTCCTTTGTGCGCCTTCGTGGTTAATATTCCTGCTCCCGGTTCTTTCGCTTATCCGGTGATGTAGTGCAACCAAGACAATCGTTGCTTTTTTAAGAAGTTTGGTTTTTATAGAAGCGATTAAATGCTTTGGAAAAGGGGCGGCGCGTTTTGCCGTTGATGGGGGACACGCGCCGTTTTAGGTTTGAAACCGGCATCGCCGGCCCGGCAAGGCGACCGATCCTTCCCGGTACACGGGAAGATTCCCGGCGGGGCTACTTTTCCCAGTACCGGAAAAATATTTTTAATAGGCCGGGAAGGGCCTTGAGCCGGGGGGCCGCACCCGGCCCTCCCAGGAAAACCGCCGCCGCCCGGATGCCCCGGTAGACCTTTTCCGAATAGGGATGCCACCAGAGGTTTTTCTTTAGCCCCGGAAGCAGGTCCTCCACCACTACCTTGACCCGGAGCATTTCCTTAAATCCCAGTTCCCCGTGGGTTTTCCCTATCCCTGAATCGCCGAAGCCGCCCCAGGGAGTCTCCGCCAGGCCGTGGGACATAAGATGATCGTTTAACATCACCGCCCCGGCGTTGATCCGGGATGCCAGCCGGGTGGCGGCCCGCCGGTCCCTGGACCACACGGAGGCGGTAAGGCTGTAGGGGGAATCGTTGGCGATACGGAGGGCCTCCTCATCGTCCGCCACGGGGATTACGGCGGTTACGGGGCCGAATATCTCCTCCTCCAGGACCGGCATGCCGGGCTTCAGGTCCGCCAGAACCACCGCCGGGGTAAAACGATCCGCGAAGGATCCGGGATCGGCGTCCGGGAGGGCCTTGCCGGATTCCGGGGCGGGCCGCCCGTCGTAGGCCGGGCTCTGGGCCGCGATCCTGGCCCCCAGGGCGAGGCAGCGGGCAATCTGGGCTTCGGTCTTTTCTTTTTGGTCCCGGCTGATCATGGGGCCCAGATCCGCATCCCCTTCCCAGCCGGGACGCAGGGCGGAAACCAGGGCGCAGAGTTTAGCCAGGAACCTGTCGTACACCGGCTGATGGACCAGGATCCGCTGGGCCCCGCCGCAGGACTGCCCGGCGTTGGCATAACCGGCCCAGAGGATGCCCCTTGCGGCCCGGTCCAGATCCGCATCGGACCGGACTATCGCCGCGTCGGCCCCGCCCAGTTCCAAGACCAGGGGGAGGAGCCGGGGGGCCGCCAGGGCCATGAGTTCCCGTCCGACGGCGGTGGAACCGGTGAAAAAGAGTTTATCCACCCCCCTGCCGCCCTCATGGGCAAGGCCGCCGGAGATAAGGGCGGGCCCCGCTTCCCTGCCGGGAAGCTCCAGGTGGGTAAAGAGTCCCGGCGGAAGCTCCGCCGCGGCAAAGAGCTTCCCCAGCAGCCGGCCCACCCCGGCGGTGGAGGCGGCGACCTTCAGGATTACCGCGTTCCCCGCCAACAGGGCCGCCGTTATTTCGGAGAAGGGAATGGCGAAGGGATAGTTCCAGGGAGAGATGATTCCCACCACCCCCCAGGGCCGGTACTCCAGGCGGCCCCGTTTGTTGAACATCAGCGGGCTTGCCCCGGCGAGCCGCCGGGGTTTCAGGAAGGAACGGCCCTTCCTGATGTAATAACCGATCCCCATGATCGCCGGGAGAACCTCCGCCGCCAGGGCGTCGATCCGGAGCTTGCCGTTTTCCCGGTGGATGGTTTCCACCACCTCGTCGATATGGGCGCAAAGCCAGCACGACGCCTTTTTAAGTTTCCGCGCCCGTTCCCTGTAGGGCAGGGCCTCCCATACTGCCTGGGCCCTGCGGGCCTCCCCTATCAGCTCCGCTATGCCGCGGACGGCTGTCGTATCGCTATTCAATCCATGTTCCCCCGGCGCAGCCTCCCGGCCTTTATTTAATAGTGTTGTTCAAAAACTGAAGTTTCTGAATAATAACCGCTTAAAAAAGAAGAAAAACGTGGATTTCCCCGGAAAACCCGCGTTTTTCGCAAAACCTGTTCGATAACCAACGGATTATTCAACAAGTCCAATCTACCCAAAGACCCCGGCCCCCGCAAGTCCGCGCTTCCTCCGCGCCGCTCGGCACGGCGGGCAGGTTCCCGGGGCGGGCGCGGGGTGCTTCGGGAGGGGCCGAGCCGGGAACGGCCGGCAGGGACTCCGTCAGGCCGGCACGGAGGCCGGCTGTTTCCATTGTCGGAGTTAGTGCGCACAGCGTACTAACTCCGAAAGGCGGGAAACGGCAGGGAGGCCGTCGGCATTTATGCCGAACCAAAAGGCTGCGCCTTTTGGTTTTTGCGGAGTTTCGCGAAGCGAAACTCCCTGCCCGCGCAAGGGATAGGAGGGGTGCGGAGCAGACCCGGCGCGAAGCGCCGGGGCCGGAGCGATAGCGGAGCCCCGGATAGCCCGGTCCCCGGCCCCGGGCCGGGGATGCGCCCAACAAGGACATGAAACCCGCCCTGTCTTTCCGGGCCGGGAGCTCCCGGAGGGGGCGCGCTTTTTCAGCCTCCGTGTTTACCCGCGGGGGCATTTTCTTTATAGTGGCCCAATGAAAAAATGTTCCGGGCCCGCGGAATTCGCCCTGGGTCTCAACGCCTGGTTTGAAAAGCTGATGCCGGTTCTTGCCCCCGCCGGCGTGATTCTGGGTTTTTTGGCGCCGGCTGTTTTTGTCCGGCTGCGGCCTTTTATCCCCTGGCTTTTCGGGCTTATGACCCTTTCCGGGGCGGTGAGGCTTAAGATACGGGAATTCAGTCTGGTGCTGCGGGAGCCGCCGCCCATCGCCCTGGCCCTTTTTAGTTCCCATGTGGTTATGCCGCTGCTGGCGATGATTGTTTCCACGGCGGTATTCCGGGAGGAGCGGGGGATTGTTTCCGGCTATGTGCTGGTGTACTCCGTGCCTACGGCGGTATCGGGTTTTATCTGGGTCAATATATACAAGGGGGACAACGCCCTGGCCCTGGCCTTAATTCTTATCGCCACCGTCCTCGCCCCGGTGCTGACCCCCGGCGCCATGTCGATTCTGCTGGGGACCAAGGTGGCGTTGGACATGACGGGGATCGCCCTGTCCCTGGTGATGATGGTGGTGGTTCCCACGGCCATCGGCATCGGGGTCAATGAACTAAGCCGGGGGAAGATCCCCCGGATCGTCGCCCCCTACCTGAATCTCCTGGCCAAATTCTGCCTGATTCTGGTCATCGCCGCCAACGCCGCCGCGGTGGCCCCCCAGGTGCGTTTTGCCGATCCCCAGGTATGGATTATCGCCGCGCTCTGCGTCCTTTTGGCCGCCGCCGGGTACTGCCTCTCCCGGTTCATCGGAGCCCTCTGCCGCCTGCCCCCCGACAAACAGATCACCCTCTTTTTTTCCACCGGCCTCCGCAATATCAGCGCCGCCGCGACCATCGCCATCGAGTTCTTTCCCCAGGAGGCGGCCCTGCCCGCCCTGCTGGGCATCGTGTTCCAGCAAAGCATGGCCGCCCTTATGGGCCGTCTGCTCCTGGGCCCCAGCCCTGCCCGCGTGAGAAAACGCTGAACAGGCTTGACCAATAGCCGGCCGGGTTGTCGGGCAAGTCCAATAGTCCGGCTATGTTGGGCGCATCCCCGGCGCTCCGCGCCGGGGACCGGGCTATCCGCTCTAACAAAAACCCTGCGGGTTTTTATTCCGCTCCTATCCCTTGCGCGGGCGCGGGTGCGCAACCATGCGGGGCCGCGCCGTCCGGCCGGGCGCGCGCCCCGCGCCCGGCGACAGGCCTGGAAGCCCCCCCGGAGGGTCGCGCTCCGTCG
>JAIRSD010000011.1 GCA_031255615.1 Treponema sp.
GAGTTTTAGTGGACCTGTTCAATAACCCGGTTGCTTATTGAACAATTCTAGCAGGCTGCCTGGCCTAAAAATCAGATATGTGAACAGAAGAAATTTACCACGAAGGCGAGGAAGGCGCACGAAGACCGGGGATTGAAGGCGCTTTTTCATTCTTTCGTGTACCTTGGTGCGCCTTCGTGGTTAACATTCTTGTTCCCGGTTCTTTCGCTTATCCGGTGATGTAGTATAATCAAGGTGCTGGCAGGCTGCTTGGCCTAAAAAATCAGATATGTTGACGGAAAAAATTGACCCTCAAGACGAGGGGGGCGCACGAAGACCGGGGATTGGAAGCGCATATATTCCTTCGTGTACCTTGGTGCGCCTTCGTGGTTAACATTCTTGTTCCCGGTTCTTTCGCTTATCCGGTGATGTAGTGCAAGCGAGGTGCTGGCGGCGTTTGGACCGGGGAGGGCCGCCCAAAACGCCGCGCCCGCGGGTTTTCGGCGTTTCGCGGAGCGAAACCACGGGGCGGACGGCCTCTTTCAGGCGCCGCGCGGAGCGCGGCGCCTCGGGGGGCGGAAGCCGGAGGGCTTCCGCCCGCGCAAGGGATAGGAGCGGAACAAAAACCCGCAGGGTTTTTGTTAGAGCGGATAGCCCGGTCCCCGCCGGAGGCGGGGATGCGCCCAAAAGGGACTCATTAAAGGGGCCCTTTGAACGCGGCTTGCCGGGGTTTATACCGCTTCCCGTTTGATTTTTTTCGTGGTGGTCATTTCCATGGGCGTATCGAGGATGTTGATCCGCTCGATCCGCTGGTAAGAAAGGAGCCGCTGGTTTACTTCGGCGACGATTTTCTCGATTCGGGACCTGACCGTCTCCTTGTCCGCTTCGGCGCCGCCGGAGTCCCGGAAGGCTTCCGCGTTGGGGAAGATCAGGGCTTCGATGACTTCGATCTTCATCCGTTTGTCCTGCACAAAGCCCCGGACCAGAATCTGGTCAATCTCATCGAAGAGCTGGAATTCGTTTTCGATCTCCTCGGGATAAACGTTCTTTCCCCCCTCGGTAACGATGGTGTTTTTTGCCCGGCCGGTAAGGTAGAGGTAGTTCTCCTCATCCAGGTAGCCCAGATCCCCGGTTTTAAGGTAGCCGTCCGGCGTAAAGGAGGCCGCCGTTTCCTCGGGCATTTCGAAGTAGCCCTTCATCACCATGGGGCCCTTGACGACTACTTCGCCGATGCCCCGGTCGTCGGGGTCCAGAATCTTCATGTCCGCCCGGGGGACGACCTTGCCCACGCTGGTTTCTTTGTAATGGGTTATGGGGTTCAGGTTGATGATGGGGCTGGTTTCCGTGAGGCCGTAGCCCTGGACGAAGTCGATGCCCAGTTGGTTGTACTTTTTGAAAACGCTGGGGGCCAGGGGGCCGCCGCCGCAGATGCAGACCCGCAGGGTGGAAAGGGAGGCCTGCTCCAGTACGGCGTGGAAGATCCGCTTGCCGGGATTCACCTTAAAGACCTTCTTGATGAAGCCGGACAGGCCCATGAGGGCGCAGATGGCCCCGTACACAAGGGGGCCCTTGGCCCGGATGCCCCGGAGTATCCCCGCCAGGAGTTTGTTGAAAAGCATGGGGACTCCCAGGAGCATGGTGATCTTCCCCTGTTTGAGTTCCTTGAGGATCACCGGGGTAACCATTTTTTTTCCGAAGACCACCTCCGCGCCGGTGGAGATGGTTTCGATAAAGACCGCCAGCATCGTGTAGGCGTGGTGGAGGGGGAGGAGGGCGTAGAACACGTCGGTATGGTACACGGGGAAGGGGGTGCCCTGGGCCAGGTAGCAGTCGGAAACCATGTTTTGATGGGTCAGCATGACCCCCTTGGGGGTTCCCATGGTGCCGGAGGTAAAGAGAATCGCCGCCATGTCGTCTTCCCGGGCCGCCTCAATCTCCGCCTCCGGCCCGTCCAGGTCGTAGATATAGGTCCCGATTCCCCTTTTCAGGGAGACCAGCTCCCCCGGAAGGCCCAGAGTCTCGTAGTGTTCGTATTTTTCCTCATCGACAAAAAGGATTTTCGCCCGGGAAGTCTTTATCAGAAGGTCCGATTCCTCGTTCTTGAGTTGGTAGTCAACAGGGACCACCACGGCCCCCGCGAAAAGGATGCCCAGGTAGGCCACGGCCCATTCGGGGGAGTTCTTCCCCGTTACCGCCACCTTATCCCCCCGGCGAATCCCCCGGCTGTGGAGCCAGCGGGCCGCTGCCTCGATAAGTTTAAGCGCCTCCTCGTAGTTAAGGCTGATTCTATCGGGTTCGTAGACGGTGAAACAGGCCCGCCGGCCGTGCAGGGAGACGATGATCCGGTACATCTCCGGCAGGGTGGGCCACTGCCCATTAAAATCCTTGCCGCGGTGGGCCTCCAAAAATGCCCAGGGGATAAATTCGGCGCTCATAGCTTTCCTCCAAGACTGTGTTTATCGCGATTCTGATTGAATTTATGACCCGGCGAAGCGGAAAGGGTTGCGGGTCCGGGGCTGGAGATCCGCCGATTCTTCGTTTCGCGGATTCCGGTCGCCGGGTGGTATAGGGGGCGCGTTTTTGCGGCTTTCCGCCTGCGGCGGGCCGCAAAAACCCAGGATTCGCTCTAACAAAACCCCTGCGGATTTTTGTTCCGCTTCTATCCCCGGCGCGGGCGCAAAACGGCGGGGACGCCGGCATGGAGTTTGGGGCGAGGCTCCAAACTCCGCCGAAACCAAAAGGCAGGGTAAGCAAGGTGGGAGCAGCTTGCTCGGGCTAAAAGACAGGATATGCGGATGCAGGACATTGACCCATTGACCGCGGGGAAGACGCGCGAAGGACGGCGGCGCTTTTATATATATGCCTTCGTGTGCCTTTGCGCGCCTTTGTGGGTTAGCTTTCTGAACGTTTTTGCCGATCTATGGACGCCCCGCCGCGTCCGCGTTGACCGAGACGGAATGGGTATTTATAGTAGAGCTATGGCAGAATCAGGCGTTCTGGAAAAGCTGGCGACCAATCTTTCCCTGGAAGAACGCCAAAGGATGCTTGAGAAGCTCCGGGCCCTATCGACCTTGTCGGCGGAGAGCCTGTATCCTTCCGCCGCGGATTCCTCCCGGGAACCGTCCCTGGAAGAACAGTACACCATGCTGCCCTGGTACTACCGTCTTTATTTTTTCTTCATAAGTATGTTCAGAGGCAAAGCCCCCCAGCAGATCTTCCTCAACTCCCGAATCGCCGGATTGGGACGCCGGATTGCGGTTGAATACCCGCAATTTTACGATTTTCAGAAGGGGCGGCTCCTTCCGGAATTTTACCGGGTCTTTAGCACCCTCAAGGAGGATTCCCGCTTTTTCTTTGATGTCCTGGACGTTTCCGTGAATCGCGACCGGGGGAGTTTCTTCGCCTTTCTGGGCTCCCTGGAAATGGAGGAGGTCCACCGCAAGCTGGAGGCGGAGACGGAACCGGAAAAGCTGTGGGCCAAGAATCCTGATCTGCCCGAGGGGGAGTTGCGGCAGGCGGCCATGCGGGTAATGGAAGACGCCTTCGCGATGATTACCGAAACCCAGCGGACCGTCATGTACCGCCATGCCCGGTCCCTCCACTGCTTTAAAGAATTGGCATCCTTCCTCTACGACAGAGTCCTCCTGGCCTTTAGCGGGGGGGAGAATCAGACCTGTTCGATTAATGTGGTGAAGGATATGCTGGCCTCCTTTAACAGCATCCTTTTTTCTTTGAAGGATCCCCCCTCCCTCGCCCTGCTGGAATCCCTTTTTGTCTTTAGCCTTCAGGAAAAGGCGGGAAGGGCCAATTTTGACCATAACCGGGAACTGCATCGCCTTCTTGGCCAGGCGGAGAAGGCGCTGGGCAATATCAAGAATTTTAACCGCCGCCTGTCCCTTACCTCGATTTTGAAGTGCGCCTATCGGGATATGGCCTATAAACCCCGGCAAATTTCCGGCGGCGAGGATTGGTACGCCATATACCGGGATTATTGGAAACGGTATATCGATGCCCGGTTCTCCGCTTACCTGAAAAACCAGCGCCGCCGGAAACTCTGGGAATCGTGCCGGAATTTCTTCCACGGCGGGGAGCCTCTGATTCTGGAACACGCCGCCGCCGAAGAAGGGGACGGCGGTTTCCCCCTGGCCCCCTTCCTGTCCCTTTCTTTCCTGTTAAGTTTTTATAAACTGGTCTATATGCCGGATATCCACGGCTGGCTGATACCCATCGTGTTCGACGGGGAATTCCTTAAAAAGGAAAACCGCACCGAATTAACCGGCGCCTATAACGATCTCGCCATCCTGGGGGAGGACATTCAACTGCTCGACGAGAGAATTGGACCCGAGGGAATCTACGGGGATCGCTATACCCAGGCGCGGCAGGAAATGTCCTCCCTGCCGGTTAAGCGGCGGAAAGTACAGTTGGTCCTTGACGATGCCGCCGGGGAGGGCCGGGAAATTATTGACCGGACCAGGTCGGCTATTGACAGCGTGATAAATATCCTGGGGGGGATACTGAAAAAAGATTCCGGGGGCCGGTATGATTCCCTGTCCAACCTTTCCCAGATGGAAGCCAGAATTCCCAATCTTGATATGACCCTGCGGGGGGCCGGGGAACGGCTGCGGAAGGCCCTGGGAATGCTGGATCTTGCCGCCATGCTGGAAACGGAATCCGAAAGAAATCAGTAGCATGAGCAGTTGCAGCATGAGCGGCGGGCCGCCTGGATTAAAAGACCGGATATTGTGGACCCGGGAAATTGGCCGTGAAGGCGGGAAGGCCCGTGAAGGGCGGGGGCAGGGAGCCGTTATGCGTTCCCGCGGGTCCCCGGCGCGCCTGTTTACTTTCTTGTTCCCGGTTGTTTCTCTTGTTCGGTGATTTAATGCAGGCAAGGCAGAGTTGGTAGAAAACAGTAGAGTAGTTGAGGAGATGTGTATGCTGGATTATCGAAGCCCCTGGAAGCCCCTCATCGCGGAGGCCCTGAACGCCTTGCTTCGCGACGCGGCTTCGGAGGCCCGTGTGGAACCTTCGCAGGTCCTGGTGGAGGCCCCCCCCCGGCCGGAACTGGGGGACCTGGCCTTTCCCATGTTCGGCTACGCCAAACTCCTCCGCAAGGGGCCGCCCTGGATTGCCCAGGCCCTTTGCGCCCGCCTTTCCGCCGCCCCCGAACTCGCCGCCCAAGGCAGTTTTAGCACCGAAGGCCCTTACCTGAATCTGCGGCTCAACCGGGCCGATCTGGCGGCCCAGGTCCTGGCCGCCGT
>JAIRSD010000097.1 GCA_031255615.1 Treponema sp.
CGCAGCCACTCGTCCCAGAAGGCGCCGATATAGAAGGTCGCTATCTTTCCTTCGTCGGTGGCTTCGAATATGGGCGGCTGCAGCATGGTTGTTTTATACAACAAACCTTCGCTGTACAGCTTGTCAAAAAAACCAAGGGCCAGCTTTGTCCCCGGATCGCTGCCGATCACCACATTACCCTGGTCATCCCATATCCGGGCCCCGGCCTGGGGCATCAAACCCCGCCGGCCGTAATAGCGCCAGGTAAAACTGCCGGGATCCACATAGGAAAGAAACACCTCACCGTTGCTCCGTTGTTTCAGCAGCCGCCCGGCTTCGAGGTACCCCTCGAATGTGGACATCATCGCCGGATCGATGTTGTATTTCTTGAAGATTTCGTCGTTGTAGAACAACATCTGGGGGCGCACCTGCTCGGGCAGGCTGTAAATCTTTCCGTTGATGGTGTAGTCCGCCAGGACGCCGTCAATGAATTCTCCCGCGATGGGCGCAAAAAAATCATTGTTATCCATCAGCAGGCCGGTGGAAATCATCTGAATGACGCCCACCGTATCAAGGACCAGCACGTCCGGCATGGAAGCCCGGTCCCCCGAAAGGGCGTACATGGAGATTTTCTGCTGTCCCGCAGCCATGGTTTGAAGGGCCTCGGTTTCAAATTTTACATTGGGGGCCAGGTCCTTGTTCCTTTCCCAGAAGCTGTCCCAGTACCTGGGTTCGGCATTGGGCTGCCCGGTGCTCCAATAAATCAAACTTCCGGCGGGGTATACATCCGGGGAAGCCCCTGCCGAAGCGTCCCGCGCCCCCCGCGCCGTTACCGGCGTTAAACCAATGAGTACCAGTAATAAAACGGCCCATCCCTTTTTCATACGCTCCCTCCTGTCACATCGTTTGCTTTAAGCGCTTATTGTCCGGAACCTTGCATCCGGATTCCGGACAACCCTATGTCCAGGACAAAATTGTCCCTGTACCCTCTTTTATATCATCTTCACAGCGCCGATACCAAGGCTCCTCCCCCTGCCCCGCCCATGCTTGAACCCGGGGCCCCTCCGCGGCCCGGGTTTGGAATTGGTTCAAGTACCATTCCCCTTTTCTATCATCACTTCCAGGATGGTTTCGTCCAGCGGGATCATCCCCTGGTGCGATATTTTCTCGACGATAGTTAAGGTGTCCTCCAGCCTGCCGGCAAGAATACCTTCAAAATCCGGAATTGAATTGCCCTCCATCGCGAGCCGGGCGCTCAATTCGGCGGCCTTTACGCAGGTATATATCTTAAGGGCGCAGCTTCCCTTGGCCCCGTCACAAATCATTCCCATCAGATTCCCAATCATATTTTTGATGCAGAATATTACCGCCTGATCGCCGCCGCCCATAAGCCGTACAAAGCCCGCCCCGGTACCGACGGCGGCGGTAAAAACCCCGCAGAGGGCGGACAGCCGGTCCTTTCGCTCGGTCAGCATCAGGGCGATAAGCTGGGAGAGACAAAGGGCGCGGGCGGTTTCGTCCCGGCTTTTTCCCAGCCCCCGGGCCAAAATAAGCACCGGGACAGAAACCGTAATCCCCTGGTTGCCGCTTCCCGAGTTAATGATTACCGGCTTTGAACAGCCGGCCATGCGGGCGTCCGAGGCGGCGGCGGCGAGACTTGCCCCCAGATGAAAGAAATCGCTTTCATGATGGCCGCCGCTTAACATCGTCTTCCCGACTTTAATGCCATAGCCCACGCCGGCGGAATGTTCGGCCAGGTTAAGATTAACCTCCGCCGCGTTTATCAGAAATTCTATTTTTTCCGGACTGACGTTTTTGACAAAGCCGAATATTTTTTCCGGCGTCAGAAGACCCGCCCGGTCCGCCGGTTTAGCCCGGGTTGATACAACCGCCTGGGCGGCGTCAAAAATTTCAACCCGGTCGTGTTTGTCAACAATCTGGGCGCTGATGTTTTTACCCCCCCTTCCCAGGCGGATCTCTATGAAAACCGGGGGGGCATCCCTGACGAGTTCCAGTTTTATCGTTCCGGAACGGGTCAATTGGGCGGCGGCGAATTCCTGCTCTTTGCTAAGCCCGGAAAGGATATTTAATCCTTCGGCCGGGTTTCCTATGACTATCCCCAGGGCCGCGGCGGCGGTAATTCCCTTGAGGGGGGTATTCGGGATGCCCACATTCATGGTGTTTTTTATGATGTCACGGCTGGCGCGGATAAGTACCATGTCGGGCGCGGCGCCCAGCGATTCCCTGGCCGCCGCCCCGGCCAGGGCCACGGCCGCCGGTTCGGTACAACCCATGGCGGTAACTAATTCTTCCTGAAAGAGGCTCAGGAAGGATTCCTCATCGGCGGCAGTTTCCTCCGCCTGGTTTCCTAATACCTTGTTCATCATATTCCGCACCAGAAAAATTACGACAGCTTGTCAGACCACGCGGCCGGAATGGCCGCGATCAAACAAGATCCGCGGTATCACTCCTGAATAATTTTATAGATCCGTCCTCCGTCTTTGATGTCGTCCCGCAGCCGCTCCAAAAACCGGTCATAGTCTTTTGCTTTGAGGGACTCGAAGATCAAACAATGGGGCCCGGGGTTAAACACAAACAGATTCCGGTACTGCTCCCGCGAATAGTACTGGGCATAGTACCTTCTAAGGGTCATCATGCTGCCGGCTAAATTGCTTGCCAGGAGATCGTTTTTGCTGAGGGAAATCAGCATGGTGTGATACGTGATGTTTTCGTCCCAAATATCCCACACGTCATCGAGCGGGGTCTTTTGAAGATTAGCCAGGTGTGTCTGTAGGGGTTCCAGGTCGCTTTCCGTAACCTTGTCCATATATTCTCTGGCCGCGCCCAGTTCGTTGATGAGCCGGTACTGAATGATGTTAACGACGTCCCGGGCGCTTAGCCGCAATACGGCGTACCCGAAACGGGGGATACTTTTTAGAATCCCCTCGTTACACAGACGGATCAGCGCTTCCCGGACCGGGGCTTTACTGCTCCCGAAGCGCGAGATCAGGGACCTTTCGGTTAGGATCCCGTTTTCTTCCGGGTTCTCGGTTACCATCCTGAGAATAGAGTCGTAGACCCTGTCGGTCATGGTGACCGTGTCACTTCGTATGGATACCAGGGCGCTGCCCGTTTTTATCCCCATCCGGCTCTCCCCTTCGCAACGCGTCAATCCGTCTCCCTTCCTACAGGCTGCGGGACTCTTCTACTACCCACCTGAACCGGTGGTAATCCACTTCGTTTGGTATGGTGCAATCGGCGCCGATGATAAGCCCCCGCTTTCCGAACCGGAATATAAGTTCCCTGGTAAACCGCCGTACTTCCTCTTCTGTCCCGTAAAACAACACGCCCGGCCGGGTGTTCCGAAAACCCCCCAGCACGGTTTTTCCGCCAAAATACTCCCGGCCTTCCTCAAGACTTAAGTCCTCCACATAAACCGCCCAGTTAATCACCCTGGCCGGGTAGTCTTTCCAGTTTTCAATCCTGTTTTTTACCCCGGCCCACCCGCACAT
>JAIRSD010000190.1 GCA_031255615.1 Treponema sp.
GGCCGGCGGGACAGACCGGGGAGGGGACCCGGCGGACCGGCCCGGCCCCCCGGCCGGCCCGGGGGAGCGGACCCTGACGGCGGTCCGGGTAACGGAGGTAACCGCCGGCACTATCGAGAACAGCGTGGTGATCAACGGGGACGTGCTGGCCGCCAGCCAGGTTTCCCTGTATCCGGGGGTGGGGGGGAAACTTACCCAGCTCCGGTACCGGGTGGGGGACAGGGTGAACCAGGGGCAGGTGGTGGCCCTGGTGGATCCCTCCCGGCCGGGGGAGGAATACTCCGAAAGCCCGGTCCTGTCTACCGTCAGCGGGACGGTACTGTCGGCCCCCCTTAATCCGGGGGATACGGTCGCCGTCTCCACCGCCGTGTACGTTATAGGGGATCTTTCCAATCTGGTGGTGGAAACCTTTGTGCCGGAGCGGTTCTCCAACGCGGCCCGCCGGGGCCTGGGGGCGGTGGTGGCCCTGGAAGCCCTGCCGGGGGAAACCTTCCCGGCGGTGGTCCAGGAACTGAGCCCGGTATTGGACAGCGCCAGCCGTACCCTGCGGATTAGGCTCCGTTTTGCCGAACGGGACAGCCGGATCCGGGCGGGCATGTTCGCCACCGTCAGCCTGGTGACCAACACCCGCCGGGACGTGCCGGTGATCCCCCGGGGGGCGGCTATTAACACCTACGGTTCCTGGATTGTCTTTGTGGTTGACCAGGGCGGCATCGCCCGGCGGCAGGCCGTCAGCCTGGGCATAGAAAACGAAACGGCGGTGGAGGTCCTCAGCGGCCTGGAACTGGGGGATCGGGTGGTGTCGGCGGGGCAGAACTTCCTCTCCGACGGCGATCCTGTTAGAATAGTGGAGTAGCTTTGGAACCGACAGGGGGTTAGGGTGAATATTTCCGGATATTCGGTTAAACGGCCGGTCACTATCGTGGTACTGTACGCGCTGGCCCTGGGCATTGCCGCCACGATGGTCCCCAATCTGGCGGTGGATCTGTACCCCTCTACCGCCCGTCCGGTGCTGTCGGTCTATACCCGCTTCCCCGGGGCGGGGCCGGCGGATATCGAAAAAAACGTCACCGAGCGCCTGGAACGGTCCCTGTCCACTTCCCGGGGCCTTACCAATATCACCAGTAACTCCCAGTTTGAATCCAGCTTTATCAACCTGGAATTCGCCTACGGTACCAACATGGATAAGGCCGTGACCGATGCCCAAACCCTCTTGAACCGGCTGGTCAACTCCCTGCCCGACGGGGTGGAAACCCCCATCGTCCGGCGCTTTGACATGAGCGCCATGCCCATCATGCGCCTGGTGGTCCGGGGCAGTTATCCCCCGGACCAGCTCCGCCTGTTCGCGGAGGACGAGATCCAGGCCAGCATCGAGCGGATCGACGGGGTCGCCTCCGCGGAGGTCACCGGGGGCACTACCCAGGTTGTCAAGGCGGCGGTTTCCCTGAACCGGCTGGCGGCCTTTGACCTGACCCTGGCGGACGTGTCGGCGGCCCTGCGGGGGCAGAGCATCCTGTCTTCCGGGGGGAACCTGCGCCGGGGTACCCGGGAATACCAAATCATGACCCAGGAGGAACTGGTCAACCTGGACCAGATTAAACGGCTGGTGGTGAAGACCATCAGCCTGGGCCAGGGCGGCCTTGACCAGGCAAACCGCTCCCAGGTGGTCCGTCTGGAGGACATTGCCGATGTCAGTCTGGGTTACAACGATAACGCCGCCCGGGTCTACGTGAACGGCCAAAGCGGTGTGTATATCCAGGTGACCAGCGAAAGCGACAGCAACCAGGTACAGGTGGCGGACCGGGTCCGCGCCGCCCTGGCGGATATTAACCGGGAGCTTCCCAGGGGCATCACCCTGGAAGTCCTGTCCGACAACACCACCATGATCCGGGCCACCATGGGCCAGGTCTACAGTAACGGCCTGCAGGGGGCCCTTCTGGCCATGTTGATCCTCCTCCTCTTCCTGCGGAACATCAAAAGTATCTTTATCATCGGCCTGTCGATTCCCATTTCCATCCTCCTCACGGTCATGTTCATGTCGGTCTTTGGCTTTACCCTGAACCTGCTGACCATGACCGGCCTTATCATGGGCATGGGAATGACGATGGACGGTTCCATCGTTATCCTGGAAAATGTCCATTCTTACCGGGAGCGGGGGGCCAAGCCGGATATCGCGGCGATTCTGGGAAGCCGGGAGATGCTCCGGGCCATTGTGGCCAGTTCCACCACCACCCTGTGCGTGTTCATCCCCCTTATCATCTACAAAAACGATCTGCGGGAAATGGGTCTGCTGTTTAGCGATCTTATCTTTACGGTGGTTATCTCCCTGGTCTGTTCCCTGGTGGTGGCCGTTACCCTGGTGCCCAGCCTCTGCGGTTCAATCCTCAAACTTACAACCCGCAGGCAGAAACCTCTGCGGAATCCCCTGCTGCGGGCCGTGGACAACGGCATGGAAGGACTCTTCCGGGGCCTGGAGAACCGCTACCGGGGGGCCCTGGAATACTGCCTTTCCCACCGCCTCCTTATCGTCAGTTTCGTGGTGGTGCTGCTGGCCTTTTCCCTGCTCCAGTTTGGGGAACTGGGGATGAATATGTATATCCGTACCCGGACCGACGACAGCGTGAACCTGAACGTGGCCATGCCCCAGGGAACCGCCGTTGACGTGACCGAGGAGGTCCTATTCCGGCTGGAGGAACTGATCAAGCGGGAAGTGAAGGGCTATAAGAACCTGATCCTGACGGCCCGGCGCAGCGGCAATAACCAGGGTTCCCTCCAGATCACCCTTCCCGAACCGGCCCTGCAGATCGACACCCCCGAATCGATCATCCGCAAACTTACCCCCCTGGTAAACGACATTCCCGGTGTCCGGGTAACCTTCCGGGCCGGCCGGGGCATGGGGAACACCTCCGCCGTGGAAATGGCGGTTAGTTCCCGGGATTACAACGCTGTCATGGAAACGGCGGAGGAAATTCAGCGCATCATGATCCGGCATCTGCCGGAAATTGAAAACCCCACGGTGAACATTGACGAGGGGGCGCCCCAGCTTACGGTGGAGATAAACCGGGACCGGGCGGCGGCGATGGGCGTATCAATCGCCGCGATTGCCGCCGAGGTCCGTACTGCCATGAACGGCTCCACCGTTACCACCATGAGCCGGGGGGACCGGCTGATCAACGTGGACGTGATGCTCCGGGACAGCGACCGCCAGGGGCTGCCCAATCTGGACGCCGTGTTTGTGCTAAGCCGGAGCGGCCAACGGGTTTCCCTGTCCAACGTGGCGCGGATCGTGGAGACCCGGGCTCCCTCCTCCATCCGGCGGGAAAAGCAGGAACGGGTAATCCGGATTACCGGGGATCTCCCCGGGGGGATTGCCGCCACCGATATGCAGCGCCGGTTGGAAGAGACGGTCAAGCAAAACCTGGTATCCCGGGAGGAAGTCTCCGTCCGCTATCTGGGGGAGGCCCAGGAGATAAACACCTACTTCTGGCGTTTCCTCTTTATCATCGCCGCCGCGGTGTTCCTGGTCTTTGGGGTCATGGCAAGCCAGTTTGAATCCTTTGTGGATCCCCTGATCATCTTTTTCTCCATACCGCTTCTCTTTATCGGGGTCATCTGGATCTACAAATTTACCGGCCAGGCCATGTCCATGTTTTCCGTGGTCGGCATCGTCGCACTGGTGGGGGTGGTGGTAAACAACGGCATCGTGCTGGTGGACTATACCAATACGCTGCGGGCCCGGGGCATGAAGGTCCGGGAAGCCTGCCTGGAAGCCGGACGCAACCGGCTGCGCCCCATCCTGATGACCAGCCTTACCACCATCCTGGGGATGTTTCCCATCGCCTTTTTCCCCGGCGCGGGGGCGGATACCATCCAGCCCATCGGCAAAACCTTTGTGGGGGGCCTTTCCGTCAGTTTTGTTATGACCCTCTTTGTTACTCCGGTGATGTACTCCCTCCTGAACAGCCGCCACGATAAAAAGCGGGACAAGGAGGAGGCCGCCCGGCGTTTCGGCCAGTCCGGGGATGCTGGGGAAATGATTCAGCTTGTCGCCGGGGGAAAGTAACAGGAGGCCGCAGGCCGCGGAGAACTGCCGGTTCCCGGGTGTTGTCCAGGGCTGCGGGGCGCAATAACCGCCTTCTGTTTCCGCCCCCTCCCCCCGAAAGACTGCCGAGGCCCCGGCCCCGGCGCTCCCCGCCGACATTCGCCGGCGGGGTTTCGCGCGGTAAAACTCCGCCAAAACCAAAACGCCCGCATTTTGGCGATCCCTTTTCGGTTCGGCCTCCGCAGCGGCGCGGCCCCTGGCCGCCCTTTTTCGCATAAACGGCAGGGGCCGTCCGCCCTTTTTCAGGCCGAAGGGCTTCTTTCTCAAGAATCTTCCCCCAAAAATTCGGCATCCCCGGGGTTTTCATTTGGAATTGCCGCCAGGATCCCCCATAACCCGCCATTCCCGGACAACGGGGCCCTTCCGGTATTTCATTTTTTCGAGAAATTCTATTATATTGCCTTTTTATCGCTAATATGGTCGATAATATGTTTATGAAACGGATTAGCCTTGTCCTTGCCGCGGCGCTGTTTACCGTTGCCACCGGCGGCGCGCAGAACTTTCCTCCAGCGGGTGCTTTGGTTTATCAGCGGGAGGGAATCGCTTCTTGGTATGGGAGGGAATTCAACGGGCGCCCTACGGCTTCCGGAGAAATCTTCAATTCTTCCCTCTATACCGCCGCTCACCCTACGCTGCCCTTTGGAACTCTGCTCAAGATTACCAACCTGAACAACAGCAGAACGGTTAACGTAAAGGTAAATGACCGGGGGCCCTATGTGAGTACCCGGATCATCGATCTTTCCGAGGCGGCGGCCCAGATGCTGGATATGATCAGTACGGGAACGGCGCCGGTTCTGCTGGAAATCTTAGGCGCCGATCTGCTTTACCAGGCGGAAAGCAACTCCTACTCCCAAATGGAAGGAAGCAATTCCACCGCCGCCGCCCAAATCATCGCCCCCGTCTACCCGATTCCCCAGGAACCGGTAATAATCCAGGTCCAACCCCAGCAAGATTCGATGCAGATGCAGTCCCAGCAGCAAATAACCCAATATTTCCAGCAGCCGATCCAGTCTCAGCAGATTCCGGCGCAAAGCCCTCTCCCGCAGCAGGTTCAACAGACGGCTCCCGTCCTGCAGATTCAGCCGCCCCAACAAGCGTCGCCGGTGCAGATAGAGATCCCCATAGAGGTAAAACCGATAGTCAATGCCCGGGTGGTACCAGTGCAGCAGCAGGGACTGGTCGCTACTGAACAGATGGTGATCCAGCCGCAGATGGTGAATCGCCGGTTCCTGATAAAACCCAACAGGATCTACCGCATACAGGTCGGTTCCTACCGGGAGGCGGGCAACGCCCTGGCTGCCTTTGAACGGCTCAAAGGCGAGGGCCTCGATCCGGGCTACGAGCGGTACGGGAATCTTTTCCGGGTGGTCGTCCCGGGAATTCACTCGGACAGGGTGGGCGGGGTTTTGCGACAAGTCCTGAACGCCGGTTTTCTGGATCCCCTGCTTCGGGAGGAGCGTTAAATCATACGGATTCCGTAACGCTCTTTCGGAACGATCGGGAAGCTCGATTCCTCAAACGGCCGAACCGTTTCCTCATCATCGCCGGGGACGGGGAGACCGAAATCCCCTGCCACTGCCCTAATCCGGGCAGGCTTTTTGAATTTTTTGGATACCGGGGCAGCGACATTCCCGGCGCCCGCCTGATTTTGGAAGAACGGGAAGCCGGAACCAGGGCCAAGACCCGCTGGACCGCGGCGGGCCTTTATTACCGGGACTCCGTGGTCCCCCTCTTTTCCGTCCGGGCCAATAGGGCAGCGGAAAAACTGGTCCTGCGGCGGATCATCCCCGGAATCGTCGAGATTCAGGAAGAATTTACCCTGGGAAATTCCCGCTTTGATTTCCTCTGCGTTGACCAGGGGGGAATCCGGCACCTGGTGGAAGTAAAAGCCTGTTCCCTGGTGGAATACGGAACCGCCATGTTTCCCGACGCCCCTTCGGAACGGGCCCTGAAGCATCTGGAGGAACTGGCGGCCCTCGACGCCCAGGGCTACCGGGGGCACATACTCTTTGTGATCGTCCACGGGGAACCGGAGCGGTTTATCCCGAATCTCCACACGGACCCAAAATTCGCCGCCGCCCTGGGAATCTACGGCCGCGGCGCCGGTACACCGGACGCCGCCCCCGGCCAGGGCGGCCCGGTCCTGGTTCATGCGTGCCTGCTCCGCTGCGATTCCACGGGCGCCGCGTACCTGGCCCGGCCCTTTATCCCGGTGGATCTTTCCCACGGCGGCCTGGCGGCCCAGGACAGCGGCAGCTACCTGGTGATGTTGAAGATCCCCCAGACACGGGATATAGAAACCGGCGCCCTGGGGACCCCGCGTTTTGAGGCGGGCTGGTACATCTACGCCGGCTCCGCCCGAAAAAACCTGTCCAAACGCATCAGCCGCCACCTCCGCCGGATCCGCAAAAAGCGGCGCTGGCACATCGACTACCTCAGCCCCTACGCCGCGAAGATCCAGGCCTATCCCGTCTATTCTTACCGCAACCTGGAATGTGATCTTGCCCGGGCCCTGGAAGATCTGGGAGGCCGGGGAGTCCCCGGTTTCGGCTCCTCGGACTGCCGCTGCAAAAGCCACCTCTTTTACTTCCCGGACCCGCCCCTCGAGAATCCCGCCTTCCTGCGGCTCCTCCTCCGCTGCCGCCATACTGCGGCCTTCGAACAATGAAGGGACGGAGGGCGAATCAGACCGGCGGTTCCCGCTCTGCCCTGCCCCTTTCACCGGGAGATCCGCCGGCCCCGCCGCGGAAGGCGGACCGAAAACGGGGCCGTCGACGCGCCGCCGCGTTTTAAGTTCCGTTCCGCCCGCGAAGACCCGCGCCGCCCCCCGCCGAAGCCGGAGCGAAGCGCGGCCCCGGCGGTCTTCTGCTCAGCCCTCCCCTGTCCGCCGCCGTTTCTTTCCCAGGAAGGCGCGGGCGGCGGCCCCGGCGCCCCGCAGCCAGAGGGGTTCCATCCTTCCGCGGACCAGGGCCAGGGACTTGATAATCTCAAGGTGCTGGGGGCAGCGGCTTTCACAGAGACCGCATGCAACGCAGAGGCCGGGGCTGCCGGACCGCTCGGAAACGAGGCCGGTGCTGGTAACAAACTGCCGCATCCCCGTCACATAGCCAATCGAGTAGGATGCGTTGTAGGCGGCGAAACAGCCGGGTATATTGACCCCCCGGGGACAGGGCATGCAGTAATTGCAGCCGGTGCAGCGGACCCGGTAGGACCGGTTCAGCAGTTCCAGGACCCGGCGGTAAACATCCCGGTCCCTTTCCCCCAGCATCCCCGGCCGGGCTTGGCCGGCCAGCCTAAGATTCTCCTCTAATTGGGACATTTCGCCCATGCCGGACAGGAGGAGGGTCGCCTCGTCCTGGTCCCACACCCAGTTGAGGCCCCATCCGGCGGGGGATAGGCCGGGATTGGCTTCCCTGAAGATCCGCGCCGCCCCGGCGGGCAGCCCCCCCGCCAGCTTTCCCCCCAGGAGCGGCTCCATAATCATCACAGACATCTTTGCCGCGGCGGCCCGAAGCCCCGTTACCCCGGCCTGAAAATTTTCGTCCGAGTAGTTGTACTGGATTTGACAAAATTCCCAATCGTAGCCCTCCAGGAGCTTCAAAAATTCGTCCCGGCTGCCGTGGTAGGAAAAGCCGATCTGCCGAATCTGACCGGCCTTCTTTTTCCCGGCGATCCATGCCTCGATTCCCCAGGCCCTCAGTTTCGCCCAAAGCTGGGTATCGGTGAGCATGTGCATCAGGTAGTAATCGATATGATCGGTCCGCAGGCGGGCCAATTCCTGCTCAAAGTACCGGTCAAAGTCCTGCCGGCCTTTCAGCAAAATCAGCGGCAGCTTGGCGGCGATATACACCCGGTCCCGGACCCCGCGCCTTTCCAGAATGCCCCCCAGGGCCTCCTCGCTGCCGGGATAGATCCAGGCGGTATCAAAGTAATTCACCCCGCCCTCGATGGAACGCATGACAAGCTCCTCGCTCATCTTCAGGTCAATGCGCCCCAGCCGTTTGGGGAACCGCATGCAGCCAAAACCCAGAACAGAAAGCCTGTTCCCCGACCGCTTATCAAGCCTATACCGCATAACGCCCCCTCAACGAACATATAAAAAACAGCTATAATCAAAGTCCGCGCAACAGTCCAGATGCGTTGACAGGCGCTCATTACACACCATACAAAACGGTCTGTCAGGAGGATGAAAATGAAAACCACTCTGAAAATCGAGGGCATGTCCTGCGAACACTGCGTCATGCACGTGAAGGAAGCGCTGGAAGGCGTCGGCGGGGTTAAATCCGCCAAGGTCAGCCTAAAAACGAACAGCGCCGACGTAAACCACGACGAAAACGCCACCCGCGCCATGATGGAAGAAGCGGTGGCGGAGGCGGGCTACAAGGTGGTAGCCTAAACAGGCCGCCGGGCGGCAAAGCCCCGGTTCAGAAAATTCCGCATAGCGAATCCCTGTTGGGCGCATCCCCGCCTCCGGCGGGGACCGGGCTATCCAGGGCTCCGCTTCGCTCCGGCCCCGGCGCTCCGCGCCGTGGCTGCTTCGCACCCTTCCTATCCCTTGCGCGGGCGGACATCCGCATCCCTGCGGATGTCCGCCCTTGGAGTTGGCGCGCTCCGCGCGCCAACGAAAGGATGCCCCCGCGGTGCGGCGTTTGGGGTCCTCCCCAAACGCCAAAAAACCGCGCCCCCCCGCAAGCCTCCCGGCCAACGCGGATACGGTCGGAACTAAACCGGAAACAGCCGGCCCCCGCGCCAAAGCAACGCGGCCCCTCGGAGCCCCTACCGGCCTCCGCAACCGTTTTTAAACGCCCGCTGTTCGGAAACCTCAGTTTCCGAACAGCCCTATTAGGCTGCTTAGCCTAAAAGACCGGATATGTGGACGGAAGAAATTTACCACCAGGGCGAAAAAGGCGGGGATTGAAGGAGTTTTTTCATTCCTTCGTGTTCCTGGCGAGCCGCAGCCCGCCTTGACGCCCCTTCGTGGTTAACATTCTTGTTCCCGGTTCCTTCGCTTATCCGGTGGTTTAGTGTAATCAAGGTACTATTCTTCCGTATCGTCGGGAATAAAGTCATCCTCCCCGGCATCGGCCACCGCGGCGGCTTCCAGCTTCCGCTGTTCCAGAATCTGCTCCATCTGCTGATCCAGATCCTGGTTGCCCTCATCAAAGAGCTTAACCCCCCGGTAGCGTTTCATCCCCGTTCCCGCGGGAATGGGATGCCCGATGATAATGTTTTCCTTAAGGCCCCGCAGATAATCGGTGCTCCCCGCAATGGCGGCATTGGTAAGCACCCTGGTAGTGTCCTGGAAGCTGGCCGCCGAGAGGAAGGAATCGATGTTCAGGCTTGCCTTGGTGATCCCCTGGAACATGGGCCGGGCCACCGCCGGCTGCCCCCCTTCTCCCATGACCCGGTTGTTCTCCTCGTGGAACCGGTACTTATCCACCATTTGGCCGTAGATAAACTTGGTGTCCCCCACGGCAACAATCTCCACCTTCCGCATCATCTGGCGGATAATAACGCCGATATGCTTATCGTTGATGGAAACCCCCTGCAGCCGGTAAACCTGCTGAATCTCATCCATCAGGTAACGCTGCAACGTAGCCTCGCCCTGGATATGGAGCACGTCGTGGGGATTAACCGCCCCCAGGCAGAGGGCCTCCCCGGCCTCCACCATGTCGCCGTCCCGAATCAACAACCGTTTGGTCATGGGAATCAGGTGCTTGTATTCCTTGCCGAAGGCGTCCATAACGGTAACAATCCGTTTGCCCTTGACGATGCCCTTAAAATACACGGTCCCGGAAACCTGGGCCAGCACCGCGGGGCTCTTGGGTTTGCGGGCCTCAAAAAGTTCGCTCACCCGGGGAAGACCGGAGGTAATATCCATGGCCTTGGCGGACTCTTTTACGGTTTTGGCGATGATCTTACCGGCGTTAATCCTCACCCGGATCGGCTTTCCGTTGCCGTCGAGGACGGGGTCCCCCTCAGCGTCCAATTCAAATTCATCCACCTGGATGGAAGCGCCGCCGGGGAGGAAATAGGATGCCAGTTCCTTCCCCTCCTCGTCGCTGATGAAGATCCGGGGCTGTTTGCTTTCCATCTGGAATTCGGTGATCCGCTTTTCCCGGTTCCCCGTCTCCTCGTCTATCTCCTCCCGCATGGTGGTACCGGGGATAATGTCCTCATAGTTTACATAGCCGGAAGCCTCCGCGATGATCGGGTCGGAGAAGGGGTCGAAGGTGGCTATGGTTTTTTCCGCCTCCACCACATCCCCCTTCTTCACCAGAAGGTCCGAACCGTTGCGGATTTCGATCTTCTGATCCTGGCCGATAAGGTAGAAAATCCGCTGACCCTCTTTTTCCAGCACCATGGCGTAGGCAATCTCCGGGGACAGGATATCCTCATCCCCCCGCCGGATAATGGGTTCATCCCGGATGATCCGCTTGCTATTTTCCACCAGCAGGGTATCGCCGCTTTCCAACCGGTATTCCTTCATCACCTTGTTGACCAGGGCGTAGCCTTTACGGGTAAAAAGCCATCTCCCGTCGGGCATTTCCACATGGGCCCCGGAAATTTCCCGGACATAGACCGGGTATTTCAGGAAGGTGCGGTTCTCCTCGCTGATCTTGGTAGAGACCCCGCCGATATGGAAGGTCCGCATGGTAAGCTGGGTTCCCGGCTGGCCGATAGACTGGGCCGCGATGGTCCCCACGGTTTCGCCGATGTCAACCGAACGGTTGATGGCAAGATTCCGACCGTAACACCTGCGGCAAACCCCGTGCTTCGCCTCGCAAGTAAGAACCGTACGGATCCGCACCGTTTCGATCCCCGCCTTTTCGATGGTGGCGGCAATCCCTTCGGTGATCTCCTCGTTTACATCGACGATAAGTTCCCCGGTGATAGGATGTTTCACCCGTTCCAGGGTGTAGCGGCCCACGATACGGTCGCTCAAGGGCTCCACAATGTCTTCCCCGTCCTTGATGGCGGAATAGGTGATGCCGTTAATCGTGCCGCAATCGTCCTCGTTCACCACCACGTCCTGGGCAATATCCACCAGCCGCCGGGTCAAATAGCCCGCTTCGGCGGTCTTAAGGGCCGTGTCGGCCAAGCCCTTTCGGGCGCCGTTGGTGGAAATAAAGAATTCAATGACCGAAAGCCCCTCCTTGAAGTTGGACCGGATAGGCAGTTCGATAATGTCCCCCGAAGGCTTGGTCATAAGGCCCCGCATCCCCGCAAGCTGGCGGATCTGGTTGCGGCTTCCCCGGGCCCCGGAGTTGGCCATCATGTACACCGAGTTAAAACCGTCCCGGTCCGCCTCCAGGGTCTTCATCATAATGTTGGTAAGATCCTCGTTGGTCTTGGACCAGACCGCCACCACCCGGTTGTACCGCTCCTCAGGGGTAATGGTTCCCTGCCGCCAGTACCGCTGAATCTCCTCCACCGCCTTATTAGCCTTCTCGATCATCTCCGGCTTTTCCTTGGGCACCACGATGTCGTCCACCCCGATAGTGGCGCCGAACACCGTGGCATAGCGGTAACCCGTGGCTTTGATGGCGTCCAGCATCTTCACCGTGACCCAGGAACCCTTTTCGCTAAAGATATGCTCAATCAGGGCCCTTAGTTCCTTGTCCCGCAGCTCGTAATTGATAAAGGGAATATCGGCGGGCAGTTCCTCGTTAAAAACCAGGCGCCCCGGACTGGTTTCGATAAGATCGTCGGGGCCGGCGGCGACCTCGTGTCCCGGTTTGTCCCAAATGGGGAATTTGGAGGGCCGTACCTTTATCCGGGCTTCCCGGTCCAGGGCTTTAGCCTCCACCGCCATCAAAACTTCTTCCACCGTATGGTAACGCCGGCCCTCGCCCTTGGCGTGGGGCTTGATCCGGGTAAGAAAGTTGATCCCCAGCACCATATCCTGGGAGGGAAAGACGATGGTCTTCCCGTTGGCGGGGTTAAGAAGATTACGGGCGCTGAGCATCAGGGTCCAGCACTCCATCTGGGCCGCCTGGGTAAGGGGCACATGGACCGCCATCTGATCCCCGTCAAAGTCGGCGTTAAAGGCGTTGCACACCAGGGGGTGCAGCTTAATGGCCTTTCCCTCCACCAGGACCGGTTCAAAGGCCTGAATCCCCAGACGGTGCAGGGTGGGGGCCCGGTTCAGAAGCACCGGATGCTCCTTTACCACGTCATCCAGAATAGCGAAAACCTCCGGGGTTTCAGCCTCCACAAGGATCTTGGCCTTTTTGATGTTGTAGACCACATCCTTATCCACCAGCTTCTTCATAATAAAGGGCTTAAAAAGTTCCAGGGCCATCTTGGTGGGAAGCCCGCACTGCCACATCTTAAGATCCGGCCCCACCGTGATCACGCTGCGGCCCGAATAGTCAACCCGCTTGCCCAGCAGATTCTGCCGGAACCGGCCCTGCTTGCCCTTGAGCATGTCGGAAATAGATTTCAGGGGCCGGTTGCTGGCCCCCTTGACCACCCGTTTTTTCTTGGAATTATCGAACAGGGCGTCCACCGCCTCCTGGAGCATCCGTTTTTCATTGCGGATAATAATGTCCGGGGCGTTCAGGATTTGGAGCCGCTTAAGCCGGTTGTTCCGGTTGATCACCCGGCGGTACAGGTCGTTCAGGTCCGAGGTGGCGAAACGGCCGCCGTCAAGCTGCACCATGGGCCGCAGATCCGGCGGAATAACCGGGATCACGTCTAAAATCATCCACTCGGGTTTATTCCTGGAATTGCGGAAATTTTCAACAATTTCGATGCGCTTCAGGAGCCGCTTGTCGCTTTTGGAGCCCTTTTCGATCATCTTAACCCGGAGCTCCGCGGACAATTCGTCAAGGTTGACGTTCTCCAGCAGGGTCCGGACCGCCTCCGCCCCCATACCCGCGCTAAAACCGCCGCCGTAGCGCTCCTGGGCTTCGTAATACTCCTCCTCGGAGAGGAGCTGCATCTTCTTCAGATCCGTCTCCCCCGCGTCGATGACCACATACTTCTCGTAGTACAGCACCGAACGGAGGGCCGTCATGGTCATATCCAGGAGCAAACCCATGCGGCTGGGAACGGAACGGTAGTACCAAATATGGGACACCGGGGCCGCCAGCTCGATATGGCCCATCCGTTCCCGGCGGACCTTGAAGTGGGTCACCTCCACCCCGCAGCGGTCGCAGATAACCCCCTTGTACCGGATAGACTTGAATTTACCGCAGTAGCACTCCCATTCCTTGGTGGTCCCGAAGATCCGCTCGCAGAACAAGCCGTCCTTTTCCGGACGCAGCGTCCGGTAATTGATGGTCTCCGGCTTTTTGACCTCTCCGTAGGACCAGGCCCGGATCATCTCCGGGGAGGCCAAACGTATCATTATCGAGTCAAAATCCTGAATGTCTCGCATATTTTACCCCTTGGCGAGTCGTTGTAGAAGAGAATCGGTCCCGGTACGCTCCCCGAAACCCTCGAATTTTCCTGTTGGCTGATTGTTACCGGCAGGCAGATATACCATGTCAGTATACTCTATATCATAAATCATAATAAGTTACAAGTCCCGGCCAAACCAGGCCAGCGGTTCCCAGGTTACCCCGATCTGTCTCACATCGGCGATGCCGTTCCCTCCCGGCAGCCCAAGGGGCGGGGAACAGCGAAGGCGAAAGCCGGGCCGGGCTTTACAGGGGGGCCGCGTTTTTTTACACTAGGGGCAAGGAGAGAACTGCCATGAGCACCAACACATATACGGCCTTCGCGAAGTATAATCAGGAGGCGGACGCCAAGATCCTGGCATTGCTGGATAAACTTTCCAACGACGACCGGGAAAAGGACCGGGGCTCCTTCTACAAGAGCTTATCCGGTCTGGCCCGGCATATCGGCGGCGGGACCCTGTTCTTTGCCGATCTTTTCCGCACCGCCCTGGGTTCCGCCCCGGCGGCGAAATTCCTGGCGCCCCTGGAGAAGCCCAGCTATTCCGAGGAGCCCCTGGACGAAGCCCAGTGGAAAAAGACCGTCGAGAACATAAAAGCCGCGGACCAGGCCCTGGTGGAATTCACCGAGGCCCTGACGGAGGCGGACATGGCCGCCCCGGTAAAGCTGAACTGGTACGGCGGCAACCCCGAATCGGTCCCCCTGTCCTTCATGCTCCTCCAGCTTGCGGCCCACAACACCCACCACCGGGGGCAGGTGTCGCAGATTCTCGACGAATTGAAAATCGAGAACGACTATTCGGCGATCAACGTAGCGTTCCGCTGATTCCGGCGGGCCGGACGGCATAAACCGGGGGCCCGAAGGTGATTGGCTCCCCTTCGCGGCCCGCCGTCCGGCGCTTAAAGCCCGGTTTTTACTTCCGTATCCCCAGTTCCCCGACAGTTTTAAAGCCCCCCTCCCCCATGTATGCCCCGATACCGTCGATAATTTCCGTCATGGTCCGGGGCCTGGCGAAGGTGGCGGACCCTATCTGGACCGCCGCCGCCCCGGCGAGGAGGAATTCCAGGGCGTCTTCGGCGGCGGCGATGCCCCCCATACCGACGACCGGGACCCTTACCGCCGCCCGGAGATCCCAGACCATCCGCAGGGCCAGGGGCCTGATGGCGGGGCCGGAAAGACCGGCGTAGACATTGTCGAAGACCGGCCTTCGCAGGCGGATGTCGATGGCCAGGGCCCGGAAGGTGTTCACCAGGGAAAGGGCGTCCGCCCCGGCCTTGACGCAGGCCCGGGCCACCCCTTCCAGGTCAGGGGCGTTGGGGGAGAGTTTTACCATGAGGGGCTTGTCCGGAGCGGCCCTTCGAACCAGGGCGGTTGCCTGGGCGGCGCTTTCCGCCTCCAGGCCGAAGGCCATGCCCCCGGCCTTGACGTTGGGGCAGGAGATGTTAAGTTCGATCATATCGACGGCGGCCCCGTTGAGGAGCGCCGCCCCCTGCCGGTATTCCTCCATGGTGGAACCCGAAAGGTTGGCGATAACCGCCGGCCCCAGGGCCCGGATGCCGGGGAGTTCCTTTTCGATAAAGGCCGGAATGCCGGGGTTTTCCAGACCGATGGAATTCATCAGCCCCCCGGGGGTTTCGTGGAGGCGGATTCCCCCGTTGCCGGACCGGGGCCGGATGCTGAGGCCCTTGGTGCAGACAGCCCCCAGCCGGGAGATCTCCAGAAGCCCCCCGTATTCCCTGCCGTAGCCGAAGGTCCCCGACGCGGCGATTACGGGATTCCTGAAAAGGACTCCCGCGATAGTTACCGAAAGGTCCGGTTCGTTCCGGACCGGGTCCGTTGTCTTCATAAAAAGTAAATCTCCTCCCCGGGGAAGACGGGGCCGTCGGCGCAGCAACGGCGGTTCCCCCCGCTGGTCTCCACGGCGCAGCCCAGGCAGGCCCCCACCCCGCAGGCCATGCGCCGTTCCAGGCTGATGTAACAGGGGACCCCGGCGGCGGCGCACTTTTCCGCCACCGCCCGGAGCATAGGTTCCGGGCCGCAGGCGTAGACCGCCCGGTATGCCGCGGGTTCAAAAAAATCGGGGATCCGCCCCCGGCGGCCCTCGGAGCCGTCTTCCGTGGCCAGGACCAGTTTCCGGGGAGGGGGGCTTATTTCCGCGCAAAGCCCGCGGACCGGGGAGGGGCCCCCGCCGGAGGGGGCGTCTTTGAACCCGGCGTAAAAGTCAAAGGGCCGGCCTGCGCCGGAAAGTTCCGGGGCCAGGGCGAGGAGGGGGGCGATACCCACGCCGCCGCTTATGAGGGCCAGGATTCCCGCCGCCGGGGGAAGAAAATTCCCCCAGCCGTTCCCCAGCGGTCCGGTGAGTTCCGCCTCCTCTCCGGGACGCATATCCAGGAGTTCCGCGGTTCCCCCGCCCCGGCGGGCCGCGAGGAAGCGGACCGAACCCCGCCGGAATCCCGCGGCGCTGAGGGGCCGGCCCAGAAAGCGGGCGGATCCCTTCGGCCTGAGCATGAAGAACTGCCCCCCCCGGGGGGCCGGGCCGGACCAGGCGAATTCCAGCCAGCGGAGCCCCGGACTGAGGCCGGTGTTGGCGAGGAGGGGGCAGACCAGATGTTGTTTGGGAGGAATGACCATGGGCCCAATGTAGTGAAAAGCCCCCGGCCGGGCAAGGCTATTCCCGCGAAGGGGACAGACGGAAATACCGGGAGACTGCCGGGCCTTTACTTCGCGAGGAGCCCCGCCAGCGAGGGGATGGAAATGAAATTCCCGATCATCCCCCCCAGGCTTGAGAGGAAAAATACCAGCAGGGCCCGGCTTATCCGGTTCCGGTACAGTCCTTTCAGGCTGGACACATCGGCGGTGATGTTCTCGGCATCCTCCACCCGGGGTTTCCGCAGAGTCGCCTCCACGATCCCGGAAAAAAACCCGACCCCGATAAAGGGATTGATGGTGGCGATGGGGGCCCCCACAAAGGAAACCAGGGCGGAAAGGGGGTGTCCCAGGGCGATGACGGTTCCCAGGGCCGCCAGGGAGCCGTTGAGCAGCGCCCAGCGCAGGAGCATGGCCCGGCTAATATCCAGGCCGGAACGAAAGAAGCCTGCGACGATAAGGGCCGCAATGACGACGGGGATGAACCAGCCTGCGGATTTGGCGAGGAAGCTCTTTCTGGGGAGTGTATCCAGGTCCGCCGTTTCGGCGGCGCATGCCCCGGCGGCGATTTTTTCCAACTGGGCCTTCAGGCCCTGCAAGTGGCCGGCCCCCACTACTGCGGCGGCCCGGATTCCGCCGGCCCCGGATTCCGCCGGCCCCGTAAAGGATGTTACGCTCTGCCAGATCCTGGCGGCCAGGTAGCGGTCCCGTTCGTCGATCAGGGTGGACTTGACCGGCGGCAGATACCGCGCGAGTTCGGCCATCATACTGTCCAATTCGCTGGTCCGCTTCAATTTTTCGATCTCGTCTTCGCTTAATTTTTCCGTGGTAAAGGCCCCGGCGATAAGGGATGAGAGGAGTTTGCATTTATTCCAGAGGCCGCAGCGGGCCCAGGCCCGGCGCAGGGTGATCTGCAACTCCCGGTCGCAGAAACAGCAGGGGATTCCCATCTCATTCGCCGCCAGGACCGCGGCCTTCATTTCTTCGCCGGGTTTAACCCCTAATTCGTCCCCCATGCGGCGTTGAAAACCGGAGAGCACCAGGTTGGCGATAAGGAGGAATCCCTTGCCCTCCCTAAAGACCTTGGAAACGTTAAGCCGTTCCCAGTTTTCCTTTCCCATCATGGAATTGTAGCGGCCCTGATCCAGTTCCACGCAGACAAGGCCGGGCCGTTCCTCCCGGATTATCCGGTTTACTTCTTCGATGCTTTCCCGGGACACGTGGGCGGTGCCAATAAGGATGATCTCCCCATGCTGGGGCAATGATAAACGCAGGCAGTGATCCATCATGATTTTCGATTCCCGGGGCCTAGAAGGCCGCGAGATTCCGTTCCTCCAGGGCCCATAATACCAGCCGCCATTCGGGAATGGTCATCCGCTGTTCAAGATTCATTATTTCAGAATATAGAAGATCCGCCAGCCTTCCGTTTCCTTTGATGTCGTAGTAATTCGCCAGGTAGTAGAGCATCCGCGCCTTCAGCGCGGGGTCCTTTTCCTGATTGACCCGCCGGTATACGCCGTCGTCGCCGTTCATATCCAGGTAAAGCCGAATCATGGCGTACTCCAGATTGTCCCGGGGGACTTTTCTTAAAACCAAATTCGCGAAATCCCGGATGTTCCCCGGCTGGTTCAGGCGCCGCCAGTTCATCATCGCCAGGAGGGCGTAGCTCCACTCGTTGGGGGCGTAATTGTAGGCCTGGACAAAGGCGTCCCGGGCCCCCTGCCATTGGCGGTTCCGCATCAAAAGCATCCCCAATCCTTCCTGACCGAAATAGTAATCGGGCCGCAGCTTTACCAGGATCCTGTAGTCCTCCAAGGCCCCGTCGTAATCCTTCATTTCGTCCTTGATTCCCGCGGTGTAAACGTATGAAAGAAAATAATCCGGGTCGAGGCTTTGGGCCCGGACGAATTCCTCCAGGGCAAGCTGTTTGCGGTTCAGATCCACCAGCACCATGGCCCGATCCAGGGAGATCCAGTAGTTCCGGTCGTCCAATTTTACGGCGGTGTCCAGGTCCGAGAGGGCCTGGAGGGAAAAACCCGCGTCCCGGTACAGCCGGGCCCGTTCCGCCCAGAGTTCCGGCTCCCCGGGGTACAGTTTAAGCCCCTGGTTCAGCAGTTCCTCCGCCTTTTGGGGATCCCGGGCAAAGCGGAACGCCTCCGCCCGGCCCATGATGGCTTCGAGATTATCCGGTTCCTCCGCCAGGGCCCGGTCAAAATAGGCTCCCGCCGTCGTGGGGGACCGTCTTTCCCCCCGGATGGCTATGTTTCCCAGGCCGACGAGGGCCGGAACATGGCGGGAATCGATTTCGAGGATCCCCTCCAGGGCGGTCTTTTGCTCCCTTTCCCTGCCGGCGGCCCCCTCCAGGACGGAAAGGATCAGCAGGGCCTGGGTGTTTTCCGGTTCTTCGGCCCGGATTCGGCCGGCAATCTCCCTGGCCGCGTCATATTCCCCCGCGGAACAGAGGATCGACGCCTTCAGGAGGACGATTTCGCTGCTTTCCCGTTCTTCCTCCTCTATTTCATCGAAGAGGGCCAGGGCGCCTTTGTGGTCGTTTTCCATGAGCAGGGCGGATATCCTGATCAGGATGGCGGTGGTGTCTTGCTCCGGGGCTTCCGGTTCTCCGGGGGGCGGGAATTCCGGCGCCTCCCGGCCGTCCGGAGGGGGCGGAGGCGAAACGCAGCCAAGGACCATGATCAGCGGGAGGGCTAAAATTGTCAGATACTTTATTCTCATTCCCCAATTACCTAACCTTACGGTGGACAGAATTTATTAAATTATCGGTAAATCCGCAAGCCGAATGAACCTGTTCCCGGCGGTTCTTTGGCTGCCGCCGCTCCGCTTCACATCGGGGGGCCTTTCCCGCCGCGAAAACCAAAACGCCGCGCGTTTTGGTTTTCGGAGTTTGGGGCCCTGACCCAAACTCTATACAGCGAAGCCGCGCAAGGGATAGGAGGGGTGCGGAGCAGACCCGGCGCGGAGCGGCGGGGCCGGAGCGAAGCGGAGCCCCGGATAGCCCGGTCCCCGCCGCAGGCGGGGATGCGCCCATACACTTCCTATACGGGCGCATAGACTGGGCGCTATCGGCCCCGTCCATAAGGTTTCCCATTGAGTTTTTAAGGGAGTCTGCCAATAATTAATAAGGTTAGTTTCGAATTGGCCGTTTCAGGCCCAACGCTCTACGCTGTGAAGGATTCGAATCATTGTTAGGAAAAGAGGACCGGTTTATATTGGCGAAAAAATCCGTATTCTTCCGCGTGGTGGGATGTGCAGGACTCTATCTCCTGGTCTTTACGGCGGTTGCGAGTATTCAGTTCACCCAGAGGGACGGTTTTTCCCTCCAGATCTTTAATTTAACGGTTGAGGGGCGCTATCGGCCCCTGAAAGAGGGAGAGCCGGTTCCTCCCGCGGGGCTGTCCCCTATCATGGGGGAGACCCGGATTCTCTTTGGGGGGCTTGAATTCACGCTTTCCGGGGATTCCCTGAGCCGGGAGGGGGGGCTCTGTCTGGTGGACGCCGCCGGGGAGCGGCGCTTTCTTTCCGTCGAATATATGGCCGTGGAGCGGGGGGAACTGCGTTTCCATCTGGCTGGCGGGGTTCAGATTTCCTTTACCGCCATGGAGGAGGGGACGGAATTACGGATTGCCGGGGATTTTGACGACGGGGCATTCACCGGTCTGGAAATTCCCTACCGGCCCCTCAAGGGTTCCTGGATTGGGAACGAGGGGGGCGGGGTTCTTGTCATCGCCGCCGACGGCCGGGAGTACCGGTTCAGGGGGGACGAGGGGGAGGACCGGGAGGGGAATCGAGTTCTTGTGTTATTGGGGAGGGGGTTCCCCGCCTTATACGGGGCCGTCCAAAAGAACCAGGGATGGCGGGCGGAGGATTATATCCTGGCGGAGGGGGAGGCCGGGGCCTACCGGGAGGCTCTGCTCCGGTGGGCCGATGGAAACTACCCCCGCTGGGGGGCGGCGCTCCCCGGCCGGGGGGATGAGGATACGGTTATCGCTTACCAGGGGGAGGCCGTGGGGCGGGGCGCCTCCAGGGCGGCCCTGAACGCCGTACCCGAAACTTTCCTTTCCTCCCCGGCGCGGAGCTACGAATCTTCGGTATATCTGGGGGGCATCGGCGCGGCCCACCGGGGGCTCCAGGCGGCGGAGGCGGCCAGGCTGATCCGTATCACGGAGCTGCTGGACCAGAATTCCCCCGCCTTCCTTTTAGAAAGCGACGTCATGGAATATCTGGCGGTCCGAAATCAGGAAAGCCTGATCGACCGGGGGATTGGGCTGATTCAGAATATGGAGCCCGGCTACCTGGCCCTGGAACAGATCCCCGGCCTTCTTGAAGTCCGGGTGGAACTGGGCCGCCACCGGCCCGACGCTTTTGGCGGGAGCAACCCCCATCCCCTCTTTGACGCGCTGACAAGCCAGGTGGTGCTTCTCCTTTCCAAATGCTTAAGGCGGTTGCCCCCCATGGAGCATTACCCCATCGGCCTGGTCCTGGCGGCCAGGGAGGGCCGGGCGGACCTGGGCTGGAATCTCCGGCTGGGGAAGGCCCTGGTGGATTGGGGGGAATTCACCGGCAGGGAAACCTGGGCCGCTGTGGGCCGTTCCATCGTTCTTTCCGTGCTGTCCCTGGAAGACAAGGACGGCCAGGTCGTGCCGATTCTGAACCTGGACGAGGGGGCCTCCACGGGGGAAAGGCCGGGATCTATCAGTTCGGCCAGGATCTACCGCATGTTGGGTCTGGGGGAGTACCGTCCCAAGGCCCTGGACCTGGGCCCCGGCTTTCCCGGCATCTGGGCCTGGACCGCTTCCCCGGAGATCCGCGCAAGCCGGGAAGGGGTAGCCCTGGACATTGCCGTAAGTTTTCCCGTGGGGGAAAGCCATTACCTCCTTATCCACGGGATTGACCCCTTTTACCGGCTCCAGTTTCACGGCATGGACTGGCGGACGGACCCCAATTTTGAACGCTACGATTCCTCCGGCTGGGTGTACTATCCCCAGGAGCGGGTTCTGGCCCTCAAGGTAAAGCACAGGACCGAGGTGGAACACATCATCCTGTACACCGGGTCCTCCAGTTCCGCCCAGGCCCCTTCCCTCGGGGAGGAGGGCCCCGCCGCTGCCATGGCTTCCCCCCGGTAGCCGCCGCTTTCAGCCGGTGATGTCCGGCAGGAAGGGCCGGATCCGGCGGCTCTGTTGGGCGCGTTTTTTGCGCCGCCGCAAGAAAATTCGGCTTCCGCCCTGGCCGGGTCCTGATTTTCGCCTTTTGAAGCGCCGCGCCCCTGCGTTAGGGCCGCCGGGCCGCCTGAAAGGCCGCGTCCGACCGGGCGCCGAACCAGCCCAGGACAGCCTGGGCCCGGTTGGTCAGGGAATTGCCGATCCGGTTCCCCAGGCCGGGAAAAGCGGCGGCCCTGGCCAGGGAAAGGGCGTAGAATAAAAGGCTGTCCCCGGCGTCGATGACCGCCGCCAGGGAACGGAGTTTGTCCTTGCCCACCGCGGGGACGATGCTTACCTTGAGGTCCGTCAGGTTCCGCTGGACGAGGACCAGGAAATCGCCGCCCGCCCGGTAGCGGTACTCGTAAATGTTATCCCCAAAGGTGAGGTCCCGCTGCCGGGCGTAGAATCTGAGTTCCGCGGGGGGGGCGGCGTAGAAGGGGTCGGCCAGTTCCCGCCGGGACTCCGGGGAATCAATGATCCGGGAATATTCGTAGAAGGTCCGCATGCTTCCCCGGCTGGCGGAGTAATACTGGATGCCCGCCAGGCTGGAGACGGCCAGGAGGCTGTTAAGGAGGGCGGTCCGCTCGACATCGCTCCAGGCGGGCCGGGACGCGGAGGGGGGCTTTTCATAGAGGCTGAGGCTTTCCACCATGACGCCGGTCTCCAGTTCCGCCAGGATCTCCGCGGCAAAGGCCGCTATCTCCCCATGCCGGGGGACAAGGGCGGGACGGGGGTCTTTAAGCTGGACCCGGGAAAGGGTTTTGCCGGCCCGCAGTTCCGCCGCCGCCTCCGGGCCGCTTAGTTCTTCCAGGCTGAGGGCCCCCGCCGCGGCGGGGGCGAGGATTAGGGCGGCGGCAAACAAGGCCGGGAGGATCCGCGCCGTCACGGGCGATCTTCGCGCTTCCCCCTTTCGGGGAATTCTGATTCTTGTTTTCATCATCTTTAACAATTTTTCTTTAACAACCGGGATCGGTCAAGCAACGGCGGATACCGGGGCGGGGGGGTGGCGGAGGACTCCGGACCCGGCCGGGGGAGGAGGCCGGAGACAGGGGGGGGCCAGAGGAAGGGCCCCCGCCGGAGGCGGGGGGCTACGGAACGGCCTTACCTGGTAGCTGGCCCCCCCCTCATGAATCGGCGTAAACTTCAGCGGGCGGCGCCGCGATAGTAGACCCGGACCTGCTTGTAGAGGCCCTCGCCTTCGCTTTTGGTTTCCACATCGGCGATGTCGTTCAGGGTGGTGTGGACAAGGCGGCGGTCGAAGGGGTTCATCGGTTCCAGGAGGATGGAACCGCGGCTTTCCCGGACCCGGTCCGCTACGGTGTAGGCAAGCCGGACCAGGGTTTCTTCCCGGCGGATCCGGTAGTTTTCGCTGTCCAGGATGATCCGCGTGTTCTCCCGGCCCTGGCGGCCCGCGTAAATGTTGGCCAGGAGTTGGAGGGCGTCCAGGTTTTTCCCCTTTTTCCCGATAAGGATGGAGGAAAATTCCGATTCCATCTTGAGTCCCAGCTTCCGGTCTTCCCGGAACAGGACCGATACCTTGCCGGGGTAGCCCATCCGTTCGATAAGGCCGTCCATGAAGTCGATCATGGCGGATTCAAAATCGTTTTTTGGTTCCGGGTCGCCGTAAACGGGCTGGCTGTACTCCCGGATTTGGGGGGGGCGGGTTTCGCTGTCCCTGTCCCCCTCTTCATCCGCCGGACCCGCTGCCGGAGCCCCGGACGGGGTTGCCGCCGCGGCGACCTGTTTATCCGTGTGGATTTGAATCTTTACATAGCCCTTCTTGAACAGGCCCTGCCGCTGGGTTTCCAGGATTTCCACGTCAAAATCGTCCTTTTCAAGCCCCAGCTCCGCCGCCGCCCGGTCAATGGCTTCCTTCTCGGTACGGCCTTCAAATTCGTACACCATATATATATGCTCCTCGCAAATGAGATTACCCTGGCTGCGGGGCCGCGCCGCAATTTGGCGCTTCAAGCGGCCCCTGGGTCTTATCTTTTCTTTTTCCGGGGGGCGATCACCGGCCCCTTGCCGCCCTTTGCGGGGGAATTCGGCTTTACCAGCGGCCTGGCGGCATCCCCGGCGGCGGTCATTTCGGCCCGTCTTTGGGCAAGATACTTGTTAATCGCCAACTGCTGCACCATGGTAAGGACGTTGGACATGATCCAGTATACGAGGAGCCCCGAGGGCACGTCGTAAAGGATGAAGAAGAATATGATGGGCATGGCATAGAGCATCATCTTCATCTGGGCGTTGCTCTGTTGATCCGGCGTCTGCGTTACCTTGCCGTAAAGCAGTTGGGAGCCTACATAGATAAAGGGAAGGAGCCGGATGTCGGTCCAACCGAGAATAGGCAGGCGGAAATTTTCAAAATGGAGGATCGATTCGGGGATCGAAAGGTCCGGTATCCAGCCGGGAATGAACATGGCCCCCCGCAGGTCGAAGTGGTTGTTAAAGAGGTTGTACATGGCGAAGAAGATGGGGAACTGCAGAAGCATGGGAAGGCAGCCGGAAAGGGGGTTGTAGCCTTCTTTTTTGTAGAACTCCGCCATGGTTTGGTTCATCTTTTGGGGGTTGTCCTTGTATTTATCCTGAATTTCCTTGATTTTGGGGGCCAATGCCTGCATCCGCAGGGTGGACTCCGAACTTTTTTTGGTCAGGGGAAAGAGGATCGCCTTGACCGCCAGGGTGAGGAGGATGATCGCCACCCCGTAATTGTGGACAAGCCGGTTAAAGAAGGCGAGCAGGACCTTGAGGACCGTTTCCAGGGGGGCAAGGAAGCCCCGGGAGTTGGCGACCTCCACAAGCTCCATATCCTTGAGCATGAAGCCGTTAAGCCCCGTGGTGTAGGGCTGGAGGTCTTCCTGGGTCTTGGGGCCCAGGTAAAACCGGTATACGTCCTCGACGCGGGACAGGGAGACGGCGGGCCGGGTGATAAAAAGCCGGGAAGCTGCGGAAAGCCCCGGTTCCTGCCGGGCGGAAAGGGCGAGATCGTACTGCGGCAGGAGGGGGATGGCGATAAGGGTGAAATACTTCCCCGCGATGGCGGACCAGGAAGCCCGGTTGTTGTTTAGGATCGCCGGGTTCGCCTCGCTTACCTTTTCCTGTTTCCGTTTGCCGTTGGCAAAGGTAAAGTAATTGCGATACTCGTAACGCTGGTCTATCTTTTGAAAGCTGGGGCCAATCTGGGGGCCGAAGCCCAGGGTGTAGGCGGCGGCGGTGCCTCCCGGATTTCCGGGGAAGTTGAATCCCTGAACCGCGCGCCCCCCGTCCAGGGTTACGGCCAGCTCGAACATATATTCGTTGGGCCGGAGGGTGTAGCGTTTGCTGAGGCGGAACTGCTCCCCGCCGGGCAGTACAAAGTCCTGCCAAAAGGTGACGCCGTAGGGATCGCCGGGGGAACGGTCCACATGAAAAAGGGATTCCACCGGCTGGGCATCCATGCCGCCAAAGGCCACGGTAAAGCCGTGGGCTTCCCGGCTGCCGGAGACCAGCATTTCCAGGGGCCCCGAGCTATCGCTGTGCTTTTTCAGTTTCCAGGAAACCAAGTCCCCCCCGGCGTTGCTAAACTCCGCGGTAAGGAATTCGGTTTCTATGACGACCCGCTGCTCCCGCAGGGATTCGCTTGGGGCCGGGGACTGGGAAACCGCGGAGGCCTCCGCCGCGTCCGCTTCGGCGGGGGACCCAGCCTGGATCGGAAGCCCGGCGGGCGCGGCTTCGACCGGGGCAGCCCCGGCAGGCGCGGTCTCAAGCGGCGCCGTTCCAACCGGCGCGGCCCCGGAGGGCGCCCCCTCGGGAAGGGGGGGCGGGGCGGGGGGGTAGATCAGGGCCATAACAAAATAGAATCCCAGCATCACGACAACCGAAAGGGCGACGGCCAACAAAGTTCTTTTTTCCATGCAAATTCCTTATTAACAGACTTGGCGGACCCTACTCCACCGGATCGTATCCGCCCGGATGGAAGGGATGGCAGCGGAGGATCCGCTTTAAGGCCATGAATCCGCCCTTACCGAGGCCGTATTTCTCCACCGCTTGGTACGCATAGGCCGAACAACTGGGCACATAACGGCAGCAGCGGGGAAAATGGGGAGAAACGGCGTATTGATAGAACCGGATTAAAAACAGCGCTGCCTTTCGCGTGAATACCATCGTTTTAATTTCCGTCCTGGTTAAGACCGGCCAGGGTAAAGAGCCGTTTAAGCTGTCGTAAACGGAAGGCCAGCCCAATTCGCCGGCCCGGTCCGGAGGAAGCTCCCCCGCCGCCCGGAGGCGGGCCCGGCGGATAAACCAACAGGACCAGATCGAAACCCCCGGACAAACCGGGGCGCAGCAGACGGTAAGCCTCCCGGCCCAACCGCTTCGCACGATTCCGCTCCGGCGCGCCGCCGAATTTCCGGGCCAAGGTAAAGGCTACCCGGTTATGGGGAAGGCCGTTTTTCAGCACGAACAACTTGGCGCCGGGACAGCTATAGGCCCTTCCCGACTTAAAAACTTTCCGTATCCCCTCGTTCTGTTTAAGCCGCTCAAAAACCCTGAACCGAAAACCCGGCCTCCCCGCGGGAAGTCCCGGCGGACCCGCAGGGTCCGAAGGACAGGGCGCTGCCTGGGGCCGGACACCGGGGTCCATCCTTAATAGGGCTTCTTCTCGTCGGAAACCGTAAGTTTGTAGCGTCCCTTGGCCCGCCGGCGCTTCAACACCAGCCGCCCCCCCCGGGTCTTCATCCGGGCCCGGAATCCAAATTTACGGTTCCTCTTTACCCTGCTCGGTTGATAGGTTCGTTTCATGGAACATCTCCTATATAAAAAAGTTCATAAGATCCGCATAAACCGGAATAATTTTTAAGCGGTTGCTGTTCGGAAACTGAAGTTTCTGAACAACTCTAATATGTGAAAAATCCGGTACTGAAATTTTAGTTTAGACAAATTAGCGGCCCTTGACAAGCGGAGTCCGCGGGGGAACAGCAAAGCCCGGTTGAGAACATGCCGTAATTGAGTGCGGGTTGGCGCGTCCCTCCTGTCCTTTGCGCGGTCTTATCCCCGTGTGCGCGGTCTCCCGCCGGAGGGGGCGCGGCGGGCGGCGGGGGGACTCCGCCTGTTTACGCGGCCGCCGCGCCAAGTCCACAGGCAAAGGACGGCATGGAGGCCCGGCGAAAACGGCGCGCCCCCCGATTCCCCGCCGCCCCGCGCAAGGGATAGAAGCGGAATTCTCCGCCCCCGGCGGGGGCGGAGAATTGGAGCGGATAGCCCGGTCCCCGGCATGGATGCCGGGGATGCGCCCTTACCTGGCAGGGGGCCTTAAAACACCCGTCCCCGCGCTTGGGGGGCCTCCCGGCCACGAGGCTGGGCTTTGACCGGAAGGAGAGGGGGTTTTTCAAAATTTTTCCGAAAAAGCCAAGCGCCATGCGGGATCGCGCCCATATATGGCACACCCTGTGAGGCCGGTCGATGTTTCCACGTTGCGGCCGGTCAGGGTGGGCAGCGGTCCTGGGCCGCTGAACCAAGGGGGGCCGTCCCGTATCCGCGGGGCCGGCCCCATTCAGGAGGCGTCTATGAACAATCTCAACAGTATCCTTATCGAGGGCAACCTGGTACGGGATCCTCTTTTGCGGTCCACCCCCAGGGGAACCTCGATATGCACCTTTACCCTGGCCTCCAACCGTTTCTTTAAGCAAGATACAGGATTGGAAAAGGAAGTGAGCTATTTTGACGTGGAAACCTGGGCGAAGGTGGCGGAACACTGCTACAGCCAGGGTCGAAAGGGCCGGGGCGTTCGGGTAGTCGGCAGGCTTAAGCAGGATCGCTGGAACGGCAGCGACGGGAGGCCCCGATCCAAGGTCGCCATTGTGGCGGAGCATGTGGAATTTCGTCCCGACTTTAAGCGGGAGGCCCCCCGGGACGGCGAAGGCGCCGCCGGTATGACGGCCCCGGCCGCGTCCTACGCGGAGGCCGCCCTGGCGGAGGAGGGCGCATTCTCCCCGGCGAGGGTTCCGGCCATGGCGGTGGCGGAACCCGGGGGAGAAGCACAGTTCTAGCAGGCTGCTTGGCCTAAAAAATCGGATATGAGGACGGAAGAAATTTACCACTAAGGCGAAGAAGGCGCACGGAAGCGGGGATTGAAGACGCTTTTTCATTCCTTCGTGTTCCTGGCGAGCCGTAGCTCGCCTTGGTGCGCCTTAGTGGTTAACATTCCTGTTCCCGGTTCTTTCGCTTGTCCAACGGCTTTGAGTTTTGGCGCGCCCCGCGCCAAAACCCGGACCGCGAAAAAGGGCGGGCTGCGGAGGCTTTCGCGCAAGGGATAGGAGGGATGCGGAGCAGCCGCGCCGCGGGCGGGGCCGGGATGATAAGCGAAGGAACCGGGAACAAGAATGTTAACCACGAAGGCGCACCAAGGCGAACTACGGCTCGCCAGGAACACGAAGGAATGTATATGCGCTTCCAATCCCCGGTCTTCATGCTCCTTCTTCGCCTTCGTGGTAAATTTCTTTCGTCCATATATTTGATTTTTTAGGCCAAGCGGCCTTTCAGTACCTTGTTTACACTAAACCACCGGATAAGCGAAAGAACCGGGAATAGGAATGGTAACCACGAAGGGGCACCAAGGCGAGCTACGGCTCGCCAGGAACACGAAGGAATGAAAAAATGCTTCCAATCCCCGGTCTTCGTGCGCCTTCTTCGCCTTCGTGGTAAATTTCTTCCGTCGAATATCTGATTTAGTTCGCAAGGCCTCCATCTAGATAAAATCTCACCCCACATCAGCGCGTAAGCGGA
>JAIRSD010000224.1 GCA_031255615.1 Treponema sp.
TTGAATCCTTCCCGGCGTACAAAGTCCCAGGCGGCCTTGATGTCGGTGGTGTCGATGGCGATGTGGTCTACGGCCCCGCCGCGCAGGGGGGCCTGCCCGTTTTCGTAGGCTTCTATGCAGAGGGTGTCCAGTTTGAAGAAGCAGACCCGGCAGTTCGGATTCCGCAGGGTGGTTTCAAAGGCGAGATCGAAGCCCAGACGCCGGTAAAAATCCGCGGTGGCCTTCATGTCGTTGGTGGGGATGCCGATGTGCTGCACGCCGGCGGTGAAATCGCGTACCATAAAATCCTCCTGTTTCAGGACGACTCTACCGCTTACGAAGGTTTTTTAGCAAGGGGCCCCGTCGATTCCCGTCCGCGTTGCCTGGAAGTTTGCGCGGCAGTTCCGGGAAGGCGGAATCCCCGGGGTTTTGCGGAGCAAAAAGCCGAAAGGGGAGGCAGGCCCGGCGCGGAGGGACGGGGATGGGCCCGCCCTTTTCCTGTCCGGCGTACACCGGCGTACAATAGGGTTGTTCAGAAACGACAGTTTCTGAGCAACAACCGCCTAAAAACGAAAAAAACGTGGGTTTCCTCGGGAAACCCACGTTTTCGCACGGCCTGTTCAATAACCAGCCGGGTTGTTGAACAGGTTCATTATTCGGCGTTGTTTAAAATAAGCATTGCCGTCCCCGCTATTGCAGCGCCTCCCTTAGCCTGGGGACGTTGGCTTTTTGTGTTTCCAGAAATGTTACGCCCCGGTCAAAATCCCGCTTGGAAATGTTATGGGCGGCGTTGAACAGCAGCTTTTTTGCGCCCGTTTCTTCGGCTATAGTATCGGCCATTCTTTCGTTGGACAGCTCGATGTGAAACACCACGGGGATTTTTTCCTCCCTAACCTTGTCGATCAAAAAAGCCACCGTCGCCGCGCTCGGTTCGGTCTCGGTGGAGCAGCCCGGAAAAGCGGCGAAATAGCTCAGCCCGTAGGCGTCCGCGAAATAACGGAAGGGGAAGCGGTCGCCGAAAACAATGGTTTTGCGTTTTGCGGAATCCACCACCGCCTGAAACTCCCTGTCCAGCTCATCAAGCTGGGCAATATAGGCCTGGGCGTTTCGCCGGAAAAAGGCCGCGTCCCCGGCATCCGCCTCGCAAAGCGCATCCGCTATGACCCGCACAATGCGCTGCGCGTTTTTGGGAGAAGTCCAGACATGTTCGTCATAGGCGGCTTCTTCTTCACCGTCATGCCCGGCAAGGGTCTCCACAATTTCCTCCGCCGAAGCATCGCTGTCAAAATACATGGCCGCCCAGCCATCGCGTTCCAAAAGTTCGTCAAAACCGGCGGCGCCGTATTTAAGATGGATATGGGCAACCCCTTCATGTTCATGCCCGTGCTCCTCGTGATGATCCTCTTCGCCGCCGATGCCGTGGTCGTTAAGCATGATATAGGCGGGGAATCCGCCGGCCGGCGCGGTTATGTAGTAGTTGTACCAAACAGCATGGCCGTGCCCCCCTTCCACAATCTTGTATCCGCGGTAGGCATACGATGCGGCCCGGCCCCCGATGACAAGCGTATCTCCGGTGATAGTAATGGCGTCATACTCGGAATCCCAGGCGGCGCTCATGATCACCCCGGCCTCCGCCGCGGAGATTCCCTGTTCCCCGGCGTAGTGCGCCAGGTACGAATCGAGGGAACCGTCATGTATCAAAGAAACGCCCGCCTTCCAGGAACCTGAAAAATCGCTCAAGGGACGATCCTTTACCTTCGCCGGATCGAATTCGCCGTGATCATGATCGTGCCCGTGATCGTCGTCTTCCATGCCCTCGACGATTTCTTCTTCCACCACCTCAACCGCGTCCATCATGCGGATAATTTTCTTTTTTGAAATGTCCATCGATCCAAGAATCCGGTCAACCCAGGAGTCGCTTTCGCCGCCGACATAAATGAATACATCGCAGTCCTGAATTTTGATAATATCCCTGGGCGTGGGCTCAAAAGAGTGGCTTTCCGCGCTGGGCGGCAGCAGCATAGTGAGATTTACCCGATCCCCCGCAATCTGCCGCGCGAAATCATAACCGGGAAAATTAACCGCCACAACATCAGGCTTCCCCTTGCGGGCCGCCTCCCTTCTCCCCGCCGCGGAGAGAACGCACACCGACAGGAACAGTGTTGCTATCACACACAAAAAACGTTTCACATTATACCTCCAAATAGAATCCCGCATATCCCCGGAATCGATGACCGGAGACATGATCCATTCACCAGCTTTGAGCGAGCTTTGTTATCGAATCGCAGGTTGGAGGCCGATCAACAATTAAATCGTATTTTTAATTCAACGGGATTTCGCCCGTAAAAAAAGCTCTGCGGTTTTACCCATGACCCGGCGCGGGAGATAAAAGCCCCGGCGGCCATGGCCGCGCCCAGGCGCCCGAACGCTTCCACCATCCACCGGGCGATTTGCAGCTCAAGACAGATATGGCAGTCTTCGCCGCTGCAATCATGGTCGTGTTCCTCTATGATAAAAATCCCCGCGAATACGACAGCCAGGGCCAGCCACGCGGCGGCTAAAGCGGCGGCGAGAATCGTTCTTCGTGAAAGATTTACCATGGGGCCACTCTATCACGAAAGAAAAAGTTTTTTCAAGAAGCCTATGGGCGCATCCCCGCCTGCGGCGGGGACCGGGCTATCCGCTCTAACAAAAACCCTGCGGGTTTCTGTTGGCCGCTTCTATCCCTTGCGCGGGCGAAAGCCGTACCGGCTTTCGCCTCTCGCTGTGCGCCAATGGAGTTGTTCAAAAACCGGGGAATTTACATTTTTTCGTCGTTTTTAAATCCATCCCTGCGCAGGAGCCCCTGTTTTGCCGCTTATAATTTTTTATCGCCGATCCAATAGTTCATATATTTTACAGCCCCCAATGTGCCGTACCATACATCCAGATAGGTATAGCCGATATGGCATACCT
>JAIRSD010000086.1 GCA_031255615.1 Treponema sp.
GACCGATTGCCTGTCCGTGCTGACCCTGATGTAACCATACACCATAGCTTCCTCCGGTTATGAACTTCATCAAGGTAAGTGTAGAAAAAAACGGACGTTTAAATTTCCCACTTTTTGGAAAGTTTGTAGTTTCTAACGAAATGACACTGAAAAGAAAAAAGGGGAGAAAGGCGATACTTTTTTCCCTTCTTCCCTTATATATGACAAATTCGGCATACACAGCCATCAAGACCTGTTCCGCCTCGCCGAAACCCTGAACCGGGAATGGAATGACGGCGAATGAAGAATAGACCGTGAATAATGCGGACGCGCCCTTGACCGGCCCTCAAAAACCCCATTAAACTACCTATCAGTAAGGGGAATTATGAAAAAGCAAAGAGGGACGATAGATTTTTCAGGTACAGAAAAGGCTATTGTAACGGTCAAGGGGCAGAATGTCATAATAGACAGCGATGTGGCGGATTTACGGCGTGGAAACAAAGGAAGTAAATCAACAACCCCGCCGCAAGCGGACGGGGTATGTTGTTCTTTTAAGGTATTTGACTTAGGGTCCGTACCCTTGGTTCCGCCCCAAGGGGCCGGGGTATGGACCCTTCGCAACGAATCAAGCGGCCAAGAATAATCCCGCCAAGTTTCCTTCTGGTTATATAGTTGATGCCGACAAGGGCGAACTGGTCAAAAATTTTGACCGGTTCCAAAACCTGAAACATTCCACGGCGCAGCCAAAGGCTTTTACCGAAAAAGGGCTGTATTCGGCGCTTGACGGGCCTGATGTGTTTAACTCCGGAGAAGTTGCTTAATGGTGTCTATCTAACGGGGGCAAGTCCGCTCCCTCTTCAAGCAGTTCCTTTGCCGATTCAACGCTCCCTTTCATTATCGCGGTGTTTAGCGCGTCGGAACAGGTGCCGCCAAAAGCCTCACCCGGGCGACATCAAACAAAAATTCACCCGTCGCACATGAGTTATTCGCAAAAACAAGGTATATCCCTAATATACCAAACATTAGAATTGTTTAGAAACCTCAGTTTCTGAACAACAACCGTTAAAAAGGGCTTGTTCAATAACCAACCGGATTATTGAACAAGCCCACTGTTTGCCGGCCCCCGAAGCGTTTAGAATGGCTGCATGAAACGGATAATACTGAAACCCGGCGAAGAAGACCGCATCCTCGCGGGGCATCCCTGGGTCTACGATAACGAGGTGGAGAAGGTCCTGGAGGGCGCGCCGGGCAGAGATACGGAGGCGGCGCTGGGAGCGGGAGAACTGGCGGAGGTGGAATCCCGCTTCGCCCGGGAAGGCAGAAGCCGGTATCTGGGCCGGGCCTTCGTCAACCCCCATTCAAAGATCGTCGCCCGGATCTACAGCCCCTCGAAAGAAGGGGTGGACAAGGGCTTTTTTAAGCGCCGAATCCGGGAAGCCCTGGGGCGGCGGCTTCTCTGCGGGGGCGCCGATGAGGGGGCCTACAATCTGGGGCGGGAATCGGCGCGGCTGGTCTTTGGGGAGGCGGATTTCCTGCCGGGGCTTATCATCGACCGCTATGTGGGCTGGCCCCTGGCGGAAATTGAGGAAGATCTGCCGGAGCGGCCCCTGGACTACGACGACACGGAGGCGCGGCTGGGGCCGCCGGGTTCCTGGATTGTCGTGCAGTTCCTTATCGCCGGCATGGACAAGCGGCGGGAGGAGATCCTCTCCGCCCTGGAGGAGGTCCTGGCTTCCCCCCTTTCCCCCGCCGCCCGGCGGGTCCTGGGCCTGCCCCGGGGGATCATCGAACGGTCTTCCCCCAGGATGCGGGAGATGGAGGGCCTTCCCCCCCGGGAGGGCCTCGTTAAGGGCGTCTTCCCGCCGGGGGGAATCGTCATATTCGAAAACGGCCTCCCCTTCGCGGTTGACCTGGAGGGGGGGCAGAAGACCGGTTCCTTTCTGGACCAGCGGGACAACCGGCTCAGGGCCGCCTCTTTTACCGGCCAGCTTCCGCCCCCCGAATCTTCCTCCGGGCCCGGCGGCGTTTCCCCCGTCCGGGGGCTCCGCGTCCTGGACGGCTGTTCCTGCACCGGCGGCTTCGCCGTCCATATTTTGCGGCTGGGGGATTACGGCTTCAATACCGGCGGAGAGGCCCTCCCCATCTCCGTAGACTGCGTGGATTCCTCCGCGGAGGCCCTGGAAATTCTGAACATAAACGCCGCCCTCAACGGGGTGGAAGACCGGGTTCGTCCCGTCAAAGCCGATATTTTTGAATTTCTGCGCAACGCGGAACGGCAAAAGGAATGTTACGATCTTGTCGTCCTGGATCCCCCGGCCTTTGCCAAGACCCGTTCCGCCCTGGCCGGGGCGGTCCGGGGCTACAAGGAGATCAACCTGCGGGCGATTAAACTGCTCCGGGCCGGGGGCATCCTGGTAAGCTGTTCCTGCAGCCAGGTCCTGGACGACAAGCATTTCAGCCGGATCATAGCGGATGCCGCCCGCGATGCGGAACGGCGGCTTTACCTGCTGGAATCCCGCTCCCAGGCCCCGGATCATCCCGTCCTTGTCGGATACGACGAATCCCGGTATCTTAAATGCCATATCTACCGGGTGCTGTAGGGCCGGGTTATTGAACACGTCCAATAACCCGGTTGACGGTGGGCAGGCCCTTTCATCCAGGGCGCCGGGGCTTTGCCCCAAAAAAAGTTTTGGGGCGGCTCCGCGTGAAAGGATGTTGCTTCACGATAGGGAGGATATATATGGCGGTTGACAAACGGGAATGGGTGTCCCGGGCTTTTCGCAACGAAGAGGTGGAAAAGGTTCCCGCGGGATTCTGGTTTCACTTTACCCCGGAGGAAGTCCTGGACGGCTTTGAACACCCTGAAATGTTCAGCCAGAATCTGGAGGGCCACCGGAAATATTACCGGGAATTTCAGCCCGATTTTGTAAAGATCATGAGCGACGGGTTCTTTATCTACCCCAACAGGGAATTGCGGGAGGCCGAAACCCCGGAGGATCTCCGGAAAGTTTCTTCCATCGGCCCCGACCATCCCTGGATCGAAAAACAGGTGGACTTTGTAAAGACTCTGACCGGCCTCTTTGGGAAGGAGGTCTTGAGTTTTTACAACATCTTTTCCCCCGCCACCAGTTTTAAATTCGCCCGCCGTTTCTCACAAAAGGCCCCCGAGAGCTTCCTGGGGGATTTTATCCGGGAAGACGCCCTTGTCCACGCACTGAATGTCGCGGCGGAGGATCTGGCCGTCCTGGCCCGCCGGGTCATTACCGAAGGGGGTGCCGACGGAATCTACTTTAGCGCCCAGGATCAAAACGACAGCCGCATCGACGCGGAGGCTTACCGCCGGGTCTTTGCCTCCGTGGACGCCAGGGTCCTGGACGCGGCGAACGCCGTGGCGGAATCCGGCAACATCCTCCACATCTGCGGCTACGCGGGCCGCCGGAACAATCTGCGCCGCTTTACGGAGTATCCCGCCCGGATCATCAACTGGGCTTCCACCGTCGAGGGGATCTCCCTGGCGGAGGGGAAGGCGCTCTTCGGCGGCCGCGCCGTGATAGGGGGCTTTGCCAACACCGCCGACGGAATCCTGTACCGGGGGACCGAGGCGGAGATCAAGGCGGAAACCCGGCGGATCTTAAACGAGACGGGGCGGACCGGCGTGGTCCTGGGGGCGGACTGCACCGTGCCGCGGGACATCGATCTGCGGCGCCTCCAATGGGTCCGGGAGGCCGCCGCGGAGGCTTAACGCGGGTCTCCGCGCCCGGCCCCGGCAGGCTGCCGGAACCGGAGGTTTTTTCGGAGTTTCGCGGCGGAGCGCGAAACTCCCTGCCGCGGGAAAGGTTCCTTGCGTTTTGGCGCTTCGCGCCAAAACGCCGAAGGCGAACAGCCGCAGGGATGCGGCTGTTCGCCCGCGCAAGGGATAGGAGGGGTGCGGAGCAGCCACGCCGCGAAGCGGCGGGGCCGGAGGCGAAGCCGGAGCCCCGGATAGCCCGGTTTTTTGCGGCTCCGCCGCAAAAAATGCGCCCAACATACAGATGATACAGAGCGTTTTTTTACCTGGCGGATTGCCGGAACCTAAGCCCCGTCGCGGCGCCGCTAAGCTCCCTGGATGAGGTGTTCCAGCAGGATCTTGAGTCCCACCCCGATAAGCATGAGCCCCCCGGCCAGTCCCGCCCACCGTTCAAAGATTCCGCCCAGGCGGCGGCCGAACTCGAATCCCGCGAGGCAGCAGCAAAAGGTGACCGCCCCGATAATGAGGGCGTTGATCCAGATTCCCTGGTTCAGGAGGCTGAAGGATACTCCCACCGCCAGGGCGTCGATGCTGGTGGCCAGGGAGACGCTTAACAGGGCCCAGATATTGCGGATATCGGCGGCTTCCTTTCTCTGCGGTTTCCCGGTTGTTTTGGGGCTTCCCTGGGGGGGGCTTGCTCCCGCGCCGCCCCGCGGTCTGTTGTCCGGCAGTTCGGTGTCGGCCGATTCGTTGGCCGGCCCCTTCTTCCCGGATTTCAGGGATTCCAAGGCCATCTTTCCGCCGATGACGCTGAGGATGCAGAAGACTACCCAGTGGTCGAAGGCGCCGATGCGGGAAGCCAGACTGTTTCCCAGAAACCAGCCCGCCGCGGGCATGAGGAACTGGAAAAGGCCGAAGAAAAAACTGGCCCGCAGGATGTGGAAGGTCCTGAGGCCGGGGATGGAAATGCCGGATCCTACGGAGACGGCAAGGGCGTCCATGGCAAGGGAGACGCCGATGAGGACGGCCGGAACGTATGCCCCCGGAGGATTCACCGGCCGCCGGTCCTTGGGGAAGCTCTACGCATTGCGGGTCCGGTGGGGGGGCGGGGTTCCCCGGCTGTTTACGATTTTGCAGAGGAACATTTCCAAAAGCAGGGATTCCAGGGCCGTTCCGGATGAGCGGAGTCTGATGTCATATTCGGCGATGAGGGCCAGGAAGCGGTCCGCCGCCCCCGGTCCGTAGACGCGGTTGGCCTGCTGGTAATCTCCCCGGCTTTTGGGGGAGCTGAGGCCGATTTTTTTCAACTCAAAATCGCCGGACCGGTCTCCCGCCAGTTTGCCGGCCTCCGCCAGGCCCTGGTAATCCCGGAGCTTCCTGAAGCACCAGCCAAGGCCTCCCAGAATGCTCTGGAAGGATTCCCTGGCCCCCAGCAGGGCGTGGAGGGATTCAAGACTGCGGGCGAGATCCCCCGCGGCGATGCGGGAGAAAAGGGTAAACGAAGATTCCTCCCTTGAGTGGGACAGCCACTCCTCCACGTCGTCCCCGTTGATAATATTTTCCTTTCCCAGGAACTGTATAAGCCGGCCGCATTCCCTTTTCAGGGCCTCCGTGTTGTTCTCTACCAGTTCCAGCACCCTGGCGACTCCCTCGTCGCTGATGCGGCATCCTTCCCGTCTGAAAAAATCCCGAACCCAGCCGGTTTTACGGTTTTCAAAGAGCTCCCAGAAGATCCGCTTGTTGCCGGGGGGCACGGCGTCCTCCAGGGCCTTGGCGACTCTGGTTTCATCGGACAGCAGTATCGCTACGGTTCCTTCCTGGAGGGATTTAATAACGGCGCTTAAAAGATCCAATTCTTCTTTTTTTTTGACGGCCTCAATATTTTTTATAAGAAAGAAACGGGTGTCCGCGAAAAGCGAGCCGTTCCGCAGGGCGGCGCTGATCTCAGCCGTCGGCGTATCCCCCGCGTAGTAGCTCGTTTCCTCAATGCCGCCGGGGGCGGCCCCCAGATTCCGGCGGATTTCCCCCACCGCGTCATCTTTTTCCCCCAGTTCAGGGCCAAGAAAGAGATAACAACGGCCCCCGCCACTGTTTTTCTGGTTTTTCATCATCCGGGAAAGAACTTAATAGGATCGGATAACCTGGATCAGGCGGCCCTCGATCCGGATATTTTTGCTGTAAATGGGCGGGAAGGCGGGATTCTCCGCCTGGAGCTTTACCCGGCTGCACTCTTTGAAAACGCGCTTGAGGGTAACCGCATTGTTGATCCAGATTACCGCAATCTCCCCGTTGCGGACCACGCCGGTTTTTTCAATTACCGCCGTGTCGCCGTCCAAAATTCCCGCCCCGGACATGGAATCTCCCCGGACCTTCAGGGCGAAATACTTATGATTTTTTTTAACCATGGATTCGTGGATGGGAATGGTCCCTTCGAAGTTTTCTTCCGACATAATCGGGATCCCCGCGGCCACCACCCCCACTAAAGGAATTTCTATGTACTGGTTATTATTTTGATTCTTCAGCACCTTCATGGTGCGGGAACGTTTTTCTTCCTGCCGCAGGGCCCCCTTTTTTTTAAGGGCGGTAACATGATCATGGGCCCCTTTTACGGAGATTTCAAAAAAATCGGCAATTTCCCGGATAGTGGGAGGGTAATTATGCTCGTCGACAAAACACTCGATGAAAGATAGTACCTCTTTCTGCCTTTCGGTAAGCTCTCTCATCGTCCATCCCTCCCGTTAAATCAGTTATTTGGTGTCACCGCTATGCGATATTTCCGCAGCTTGGAATGTAAGTTGCTGGGATAAATCCCGATGGCCTCCGCAGTCCGGGATATGATACCATTATTTCGGGCCAAATGGAATTCCAGATAGTACCGTTCAAAGGATTCCTTGGCTTCGTTGTAGGGTTTTCGCAGAATATCCGCGGCGGGGCCCTCCTCCCCCGGATCCGGGGCGCCGTCCCCCTGGGCCGGCGATCCCGGCCGGCCGGTATGCCCCCCCGGCGTTCCCAACAGCTCCCCCAGGGCCTTGCCGTCGATCTTCCCCTCCGGGTACATCACGGCAATCCGCTCCGCCAGGTTCCGCAGTTCCCGAATATTCCCCGGCCAGGGATAGGCGTTAAGGAATTCCCGGGCGTCCTCCTGGAATTCCGCCCTCTCCGAACCCAGGGTTTTAAGGAAATGGTTTAACAGCAGGGGGGCGTCCCCCCTCCGTTCCCGCAGGGCGGGAACGTGGATGGGAATGACGTTCAGCCGGAAATAGAGATCCTGCCTGAAGCGGCCGGCCTCGCATTCGGTTTCCAGGTTTTTGTTGGTAGCCGCCACGATCCGCACGTCGGTCTCTATGGTTTTTTCGCTTCCCAGGGGTTGGATCTTTTGATCCTGTATGGCCCGCAGCACCTTGGCTTGGGCGGAGAGGGACATATCCCCAATCTCATCCAGGAACAGGGTGCCCCCGTGGGCCAGCTCAAAACGGCCCTTGCGGACGGATATGGCGTCGGTAAAGGCCCCCTTCTCGTGGCCGAACAACTCGCTTTCGATAAGGGACTCCGGAATTCCCGCGCAGTTCACCTCCACAAAGGCCCGCCCCGACCGGGAGGAGAGCCGGTGGATGGCCCGGGCCGCCAGTTCTTTCCCCGTGCCGTTCTCCCCGGTGATAAGGATCCGCGCGTCGCTGGAGGCGGCCTGGCGGATCAGGGCCCGCAGATCCTCCGTAACCCGGCTGGTCCCGATAATTCCGTCCTCCGCGGGGATCGCGTTCCGTTTTAGGGTCTGATTTTCCTTCCGTAATTTTTGTATGGCCAGGGCGTTGCGGCAGAGGGTAAGAACCTTGTCGAGGGACAGGGGCTTTTCCAGAAAATCAAAGGCCCCCAGCTTGACCGCCCGGACCGCCATATCCACATTGGCATGGCCGGAGATAACCACCACTTCCAGGTCCGGCCAGTTCCGGCGGATCTGCTCCAGGGCTTCCATGCCGCCCAGCCGGGGAAGCAGTACGTCAAGGAACACCAGATCAATATTCAGGCGGCCCAGCATCTCCAGCCCCACCACCGCGTCCTCGGCGGTCTGGACCTTGTAGTTCTCATCTTCCAGGATGGATGCGAGGGTATGCCGGATTCCCGGTTCATCGTCGATAATAAGAATAGACGCCATCTTACTTTTGGACCAACATACTGTCTGCCGAAACCCCCGTTTCCGCCGCCGGGCCGTCCTCAACCGGGAGATCGATAAAAAAAGTTGTTCCCATCCCCTCCGCCGAATTGAACCAAATTGAACCATCGTGATCATTCACGATCCGTTCCACAATGGGAAGCCCCAAGCCGGTCCCGGTTTCTTTAGTGGTAAAGTAGGGGGTAAAGACGAGGGGGCCTTCCTGCTTTGAAATGCCCTTTCCAGTGTCCCGAATGCTTAATCTACAATACCTGCTCTCCCTCTTTTTTACAAGATCCGTGCGAATTTCGATGAGCCCCTCGCCGTTCATAGCGTCGATGGCGTTGATAAAAAGGTTGCTCAGGATCTGGTTCATCCGGTGCTTGTCGATCTTCACGATGATTCCCGCGGCGGCCCGGTTTGTCTCAAAGCATACGCCGGGGTGGGAACTCCGGTAGGGGGCGGCGCTTTCCTCCACGGCCTCCCGCAGTTCCGTATGGGATTGGGAATTTTCCATGGGCCGGGAAAGGGTGCGGAATTCGGTGAGCAGGGTGGAAAGCCCCTCCACTTCCTGAATAATCGCCAGCATAGAGCTTTCCAGGATCTCCCCCACGCGGCCGGGTTCGTTCCGCCAACGGCGCAGGACCCGCTCGGCGGAAAGTTTTATGGGGGTCAGGGGATTCTTAATCTCGTGGGCAAGCTGTTGGGCCATGTTCTGCCAGATAGAAATTTTCTCCGCCTTAACCAGGGCCTCCCGGGATTTTTCCAGGTCCCGGACCATGGAATTAAAGGAACCCACCAGAATCCCCATCTCGTCCCCCGGGCGGGCCAGGATATGGATGGAAAAATCCCCCTCCGCCACCCGGCGGGTGGCCTCGGCCAAATCCACCAGCGGCTGGGCTATGCGCCGGGTAAAGCTGATGGCGATGATGACGGTCATCAGCAGGGTGGGCAGAAAGAAAACCCCGTAATAAAAAATCAGGAGGGGCCGCAGGTTCATCCGCAGCGAATCGATGATCTCGAATTGCTGGACCTGGTTTTCGATGATCCGCACCCCCGTATCGAAACCCTCCCCCAGGTGGTAGGTCAGGACCCGTAGTTTCTCCTCCCCGCCGCGGACGGCGGAAGGGCGGAAGACATAGCGGATAAGATCGGTGTCCCGGGGCATTTCCCTTCCCGCAAAACCCTCCGGCCCCGGAGGAGGCAGGGAGAGGGCCAAGGCGCTGTTCCCGGCCAGGCCGCGGCTTTCCCAGTCTCCGTCTTCCCGGACCGCAAAGTCCTGAACCGCCAGGAGGCCCGCAGGCAGAGGGGGGGCGTCCTCTCCGGTTCCTCCGCCGATGTTTCCACCGGCGCTTCCGCCGGGTCCCCCGCCGGCGTCCCGCAGCCAGGGATCAAAATCCACGGTCTTCGCCAGGGCCTCCAGCTTTTCCAGATGCAGGAAGTAGCTCTCCAGGGCAAACTCCCGGGCCGCCTGGGCCGCCCGCTCCGCTTCAATGGCCCGCCAAAAGATGAGCAGCTCATTCATCGCCAAACCGGTTACCAGGGTAACCGGCACCGCCGCGAAGATCACGGTGATCAAAAAGTACACCAGGAGCCGGGCCTTAAATTTGCCCCCCTTCCGGCCGCCCGCCAGGTCCCGGAAGATCCCCAGCACCGAATAGGCCAAAAAAATCAGTAAAACGACAGGAATAGTAAAAAATATAATCTGGTTAAGCCGCCCCGGAATACTCCCGTCCCGCAGCGTTTCGGAAAAGAAATTATGGGAAAAAAAAACCGTTAAGACGCAGAGCAGCAGGTAGATCAGCGTTAAACCCCGGACGTTGATCACCGGGTAGCGTGAAGGGTCGGGATTATTCAATCTTCTTCAAATTTGGACTCGAACAGATCTATCAGGGCCTGCACCGCCTGGGCCTCGTCTTCGCCCTCCGCGGAAATCGTCAGCTCCGTCCCGTAGCTGGCCCCCAGGGTAATAACCCCCATGATGGATTTAGCGTTGATCGTCTCATTTTCCCTGCGGATATAAATGTTGCATGTAAAATTCTTGACCCGTTGAACAATCAGCGCCGCGGGCCGGGCGTGAACTCCCGCCCGGTTTGCCACCGTTATCTTTCGTTCCGTCATGCCCTGTCCTTTTTAGAAAAGTAGCCCCTCCACAACGCGCCCCCCGCCGGACGGACTCTAAATAATATCCTCGCTGCCGAAATACACCGAGCGGACGCTGTCGCTCTCTATCCATTTTAGAATATTTTGGTTGAATTCCTTCGCCGCGTTGTAGCCCATCTTCTTAAGCCGCTCGTTCATGGCGGCGGTCTCGATAAGAATGGGAATATTCCGGCCGGGCTTCACGGGAATCTCCAGCCTGGTAACCCCCACCCCCAGAATATCCATGGTCTTATCCTCCGCCCCCAGCCGGTCATAGGGCTTGGCGGCGTCCCATTCCTCCAAAAGCACCACCAGCTCAATCTGGGTCCGCTCCTTAATCGCCCCCACCCCAAAAAGATGGGTGATATTCATGATCCCCAGACCCCGAATCTCCATGTGGTGCCCGATAATCCGGTTGGCCCCGGCGCCCATCAAGGTATTTCCGTTGGCGCAGTGTATATCGACCACGTCGTCGGCGATAAGCCGGTGCCCCCGCTTGATCAGATCCAGGGCGGTCTCGCTCTTGCCCACCCCCGAATCCCCCAAGATAAGGATCCCCAGACCGTAAACCTCTACCAGCACCCCGTGGACGCTCTGCCGGGGGGCGAACACCTCCACCAGAATCCGCATAAGCCGGGCGGTAAAATCCGATGAAGGAAGATCGGTTTGCAGAATAGCGCAGTCGGCCTTTTCCGCTTCCTCGAAAAAAATCCGGCTGGGCTCCAAACCGGTAGTAAAAATGCAGCAGGGAATGGGAAAGCTGAACATCTTCTTGATGTTTTCTCCGCCCCCCTCCCTCCCGATTTTCTGGAGGCAGGCGGACTCCCCAACGCCGAAAATCTGAATCCGCTGGTGGGCAAAAACATCGTAAAACCCCATAATCGCCCCCATAGGCCGATTTAGTTCGGGGCTGCTTATCTCCCGGACCAACCCCTTTCTGCCGCCGATACAGCGGAGATTGAGGGAATTGTGCTCCTTGAGTTCCAAATCAATAAGATCCAAAACCGTAAAGGTTTTAGCCATACTAGTAATTGTAGAGGAAGGTCCTGCCCCTGACAAGCATTTCCGCCCCGGTAATGCCCGGTTCAAAACACGCCCCTCTCCGGTTCCTTCTGGGCGCATTTTTTGCTGCCGCAAAAAACCGGGCTATCCGGGGCTCCGCTATCGCTCCGGCCCCGCCTGCGGCGTGGCTGCTCCGCACCCCTCCTATCCCTTGCGCGGCGGACATCCGCGTCCCTGCGGATGTCCGCCTTCGGAGTTTTGGCGCGCCGCGCCAAAACTCAAGGAGCCTTCCCCGGGGGATGGAGTTTCGCGCTCCGCCGCGAAACTCGGAAAGCCGCGGCGTCCGCCGCGGCGGATGCCTTGATTCGCCGATTCGGGGGCTATACAATTCCCCTATGGGCGGCTTGAAAAAACTGGAGATCCCGCGATTCCTCCTCCTTGTCCTGCTGCCCGGCCTCTTGTCCGGCCTCCCGGCGGGATTTGGCCGGCATATAGAAAAACCCGGCCTCCTTTCTTCCGCCCTTCCGGCAGGGCCGCCCGCCGAATCCGGCGGGCCCACGCTTTTCATTTCCGAAACTTTCCTGACCTGCGGCCAGCCCATGAATCAAAACAGGGCCAGGCTTTGGCGGCAGCCCCTGCCGCCGGCGGTCCTTGCTCCCCTTGCCAAGGTGTTCAGCGGGGCGGCGCTTTGGCAATACCGTTTCCATTTTTACTCCCCCCGGTTGTTTTTCCATATCCTTGTCGTTTCCCTCCTCCTTGGCGGCAGAGCCCCGCCCCGTTTCGTAGAGCAGTCCGCTTTTTAGCAAGATCTTTTGCCCCTCTCCCATCGTCCGCGCCGGGGGAGGAGTCTTCGTTTTCTCACATGTTCTCACATGATTGATCCGATACGTGGAGGTCTGTCTCTATGACTATTTTGGAAATGCTCGAACAAAGCGCGATTCTCACGATTCTCGGCATGGCCATCGTGTTTATTTTTTTATGGATTATGATTGTCTGTGTAAACCTTACGGGCCGGGCGATTCATAAACTGGGGCTGGACAAGGATGCCCAGCGGGATCCCGCGCATCCCCCAAAGACCGGGATTCCCCCCCAGGTTACCGCCGCCATCACCGCCGCCGTGAAGGAATACCAAAAAAACGAATAGGTCCCCGGGCCGGTCGGCGGGGGGCCCTCGTTCCCCGCCGCAGGCCGCTTTTGGCGGAGTTCCGCGGCCTGCCGCGAAACTCCGCGCTGGAAGCAAGATCCCAAACGGCGGCGCCCGCCGCCTTAGGACGATAGACAGCCCTGCCCTGTTTTGAAGGCAGATTCGAAAAACTTGACCCTTTTCCGCTATTTTTGTATATTCATTGTGAAATATTTCACAATCGTGTGGATGAACACATTGGAAGGAAGACAGTTTGGAGCAGATCCCCGCCGTGACCAGGGAACGGCTTCTTCATCTTATGCGGATTCTGGAGGCCGCCGATGGGGAATTCATTACCTCCGCCCGGATTGAGGGGCTTACCGGCTGGTCCAGCCATACGATCCGTAAGGATATTTCTTTTTTGGAGGCCGCCGGAGTTTCGGGGGATCCCGCGGCCCAGGTGCGGCACGGCTCCCCCAACGGCTACGCCCTTTCCTTCCTTCTTCCCCTGATCCGCCGCGCCCTGTCCCTGGACAAACGGCGGAAATACTGCGTGGTGGGCCTGGGGCGGCTGGGTTCCGCCTACCTGAACAGGCGGGACCCCTCGGGGGAACCGGATTTTGAACTCGCCGCCGGTTTCGACATTAGCGTAAACCGCCTGGAAATTCTCAAGTCCCCGGCGCCCCTGTACCCGGTCTACAAGATGGGGGAGGTAATCGGCCGTTTCGGTATTGAGATTGCCCTGCTCTGCGTTCCCCCGGAAGCCGCCCAGGGGACGGCGGAAAAACTGGCCGCCGCGGGAATCCGGGGGATCCTCAACTTTGCCCCGGTGGTCCTTAAGCTGCCCCCGGCGGTGGCGGTGCGGGACGTATGTTTGAAAGAGGAACTCCGCGCCTTGGCGGTGCGGCTTTAAGAAGGCTGTCCCAAAACCGCGCTCCCGGCTATGCCGGGAAGGTCGGCGCACAGACAATGAGCGTTGGAACAGATCCAAACAGGGTTGTCCAGAAACTTCAGTTTCTGAACAACAACCGCTTAAAAACGAAAAAAACACGGGTTTCCCCGGGAACCTCGGGTTTTTCGCAGGACCTGTTCAATAACCAACCGGGTCATTGAACAGGTCCAATGTATAGCTTGAAAAAATGCGGAAGGAGGATGTCATGCGTGTTTACAACTTTTCCCCCGGACCTTCGGTTCTGCCCCTGCCCGTTTTGGAGCGGGCCGCCAGGGAAATGACCGACGCCAACAGTTCAGCCCAGTCGGTCATGGAGATGAGCCACCGGTCCCGGGAATTTAAGCTCATTATCGAAAGGGCGGAGTCTCTGCTCAGGGAACTAATGGGCATCCCCGCCAACTACAAGGTCCTTTTCCTCCAGGGCGGCGCCTCCCTCCAATTTTCCATGATTCCCCTTAACCTGGCGGCGGGGGAGCCGGGGGCCCCCGTGAAGCGGGCCGCCTATATCGAGACCGGTATATGGGCAAAAAAGGCCGCCGAGGAGGCCGCCAAATACGCGGAACCGGTGATCCGGGCCAGTTCCAGGGATAAAAATTATACCTACATCCCCGAAGCCCCTTCTCCGGAGGCCGGCGACGCCTACTACCATATCACCCTGAACAACACCATCGTCGGCACCAAATGGACGGCCCTTCCCGAGACCGGGGCCGTACCCCTGGCGGCGGATATTTCAAGCTGCATCCTGTCGGAACCCCTGGAGGCGTCAAAATTCGGCATCCTCTACGCCGGGGCCCAGAAGAATCTGGGGCCCGCGGGGACCACGGTGGTCATTATCCGGGAAGATCTTATTGGCCGCGCCCCCTCCTGGACCCCGGCCATGCTCCGCTACGACATCCACGCCGAAGAAGGATCCATGTACAACACCCCCCCCTGCTACGGGATCTACATCATCGGCCTGGTCCTGGAATGGCTTAAAGGACTGGGGGGGGTAAAAGCCGCGGCTGCCCTCAACCAGGAAAAGGCGGGGCTTCTTTATGATTATCTGGAACAGTCCCCCCATTTCCGGTCCCCGGTGGAAAAGCCCTTCCGCAGCCTTATGAACATCCCCTTTGTATCACGGGAAGGGGACGCGGAAAAACGGAAGGAAATCGAGGCCCGTTTTGTTAAGGAGGCCGCCGCCTCGGCCCTGATAAACCTGGGGGGGCACCGGCT
>JAIRSD010000127.1 GCA_031255615.1 Treponema sp.
CACTACGTGGGCCATATCGGGGTGGTCTTCGGCCAGCGGACCCAGCTCTGGTGGGACGTGCCGGTGCGGGATTCCCTGGACCTGCTGCGGGACATCTACCGGGTACCGGAGGGCCGCTTCCGGGAGAACTTGGGGGAGCTGGCGGAACTCCTGGACCTGGGGCCCCTGCTTCCCGTTCCCCTGCGGCAGCTTAGCCTGGGCCAGCGGATGCGCTGCGAGATCGCCGCGTCCCTGATCCACGACCCGGAGATCCTCTTTCTGGACGAGCCCACCATCGGCCTGGACGCGGTGTCGAAACTGGCGGTCCGCCGGGTTATCGGGGAACTGAACCGGATCCGGCGGGTGACGGTGATCCTGACATCCCACGACATGGACGACATCGAGGCCCTGACGGACCGGATCCTCCTTATCGGCAAGGGGAAGATCCTCTACGACGGGCCCCTGAGGAAGCTCCGGGAGCGCTTTGACCGCCGGCGGCGGCTGGAACTGAGCTTTGCCGGCGGGGCGCCCCCGGATTTGCCGGAACCGCCGGGAACCCGGCTGCTTTCCCGGGGGGAGTCCCACGGGGTCTGGGAGCTGGATACCGGGGTCATCGGCGTGTCCGCCGCCCTGCGGGTCCTGGGGGAGGGGCTGGACATCACGGACATGAGCGCCGGAAGCCGGCCCATCGAGGAGATCATCGCCTCCCTGTACCAGGAGGGCGGCCTTGGCTAGGGCCGCGTCCCCCGCCGGCGCGCCCTACGCCGGCATGTTCCGGATGAAGCTGATCGCGGGCCTGCAGTACCGGGCCGCGGCCTGGGCCGGGGTGGCCACCCAGTTTTTCTGGGGCGGCATCAGCCTTCTGGTCTTCGCCGCCTTTTACCAAAGCGCGGGCCTTGAAGCCGGCGGCGGCCCCATGGACTTCGGCCAGCTGGCGGACCTGGTCTGGCTGCGCCAGGCCTTTCTCGCCCTGGTGATGCTCTGGAGCATGGACAACGAGATCCTGGAACTGATCGCCGGGGGGAACCTGGCCTACGAACTCTGCCGCCCCCTAAGCCTCTACGCCTTCTGGTTCTGCCGCATCCTGGCCCTGCGGATCTCCCGGACACTGCTCCGCTGCGCCCCCATCCTGATCGTCGCCTCCTTCCTCCCCGAACCCTGGCGCTTCCACCTGCCCCCGGACCCGGCGGCGGCCCTGCTCTTCATCCCCTCCCTCTGCCTGGCGGCCCTTTTGGTGACGGCCCTGTGCATGTTTACCTGCGTCCTTACCTTTCTCTCCCTCAACCCCTCCGGGGCCCGGCTCTTCTTTGGAACCCTGGGGGAATTCCTCATGGGCGCCCTTATCCCCATCCCCTTTATGCCCCCGGCCATGCAGCGGGTCCTGGACTGGCTCCCCTTCCGCTACACCGCGGACTTTCCCTTCCGCCTCTACAGCGGCCACATTGCCGGGAGGGAGGCCCTGACCGGCCTGGCCCTGCAATGTCTCTGGATCGTCCTCCTCGTCGCCGGGGGGCTCCTCTCTTTCCGGGCGATCCAGAGGCGGGTCGTCATTCAGGGGGGCTGATGCTCTACGTCAAATACCTGGCCATGAACCTGCGGGCCCTCCTGGAGTACCGCCTCTCCGCCGCCCTTACCGCCCTGGGCCAGTTCCTTACCGCCTTTTCCTGGTTCGCCAGCATCGGCCTCCTCTTCCGGCGCTTCGGCGGCATCGCGGGCTTTAGCTTCGCGGAGGCGGGCCTCTGCTTCGCCGTCACCAACATCGCCTTTTCCCTCAGCGAGTGCTTTGCCAAGGGCTTCGATTCCTTTTCGGGCATGGTCATCCGGGGCGACTTTGACCGGATCCTGCTGCGGCCCCGGAACACCGTCATGCAGGTTCTGGGGGCCCGGACCGAAATCACCCGCATAGGCCGGCTGGTCCAGGCCCTCATCGTCCTCGCCATGGTGATCCCCCGGACCGGCATAGCCTGGAGCGCCGGCAAGGTCCTTACCCTGGTCCTGATGATCCTGGGCGGGGCGGCGCTTTTTACCGGCATCTTTATCCTGGGGGCCACGGTCTGCTTCTTCACCCTGGAAGGGCTGGAGATTATCAATATCTTTACCGACGGGGGCCGGGAACTGGCCTCCTACCCCCTGACGGTCTACGGCCGGCGGATCCGGCGCTTCTTCACGTTTATTATCCCCTTTGGCTGCGTAAACTACCTGCCCCTCATGTACCTCACCGGCCGGGCCGGGGACCGCCCCCTCCTCTCCATGCTGGCCCCCCTGGCGGGCATCCTCTTCCTCCTGCCCTGCCTCGCGGTCTGGCGCGCGGGGGTTCGGCGCTACACCTCCTCGGGGTCCTAAGCCGCCGCGTTTAGGGGAGCGCGGGGACAAGCTGCCCGGGAATATTGAAGCAAAACCCAAGGCGGGGTATATTAGGGAAACGCTGCCCGAAGCCCGGCGGAGGCCAAGTGATAGAGGGGGTAATACGATTTTGGGCGCATTCCCGGCTGCGCCGGGAACCGGGCTATCCGCTCCAATCTTTTGCTTCGCAAAAGGATTTCCGCTTCTATCCCTTGCGCGGGGGAGGAATTCGATTGATTCATGAATGGAGTGTATAGTGGGAAGTAGATCATTCTCGATATACTTATTAAAACCCCAATATACGGCAGACGATTCTCTCAAAGATGAACATCCGTCAGGGAAGCCAGTTCCGGCATCTAACCTGCCTCCTGGATCGAAATTATATTTGTTAGATTCAGCGTTTTACTCGCCCTGGCGGAAAGCTTACCGGGGGATCAAACAAGAGAGCAAACAATCACTTAAAGGAGCCATGGCGTTTGTACCTGTAAACAGCAGGTTTTTCGCATTAAGACTTGGTCATGCTAATCATTATTTGAAAGAGTATTCCCATGAATATGATTTTGGTTTAAGAATAACATCAAATTCCCCTGATCCCGGTAAATTAAAAAGCGCTGATATTTTGAATCCTCAAACCGCGCAAAGGCAACGAATACAAAGTCCAATAGGACTAAATATTATTTTTTTCAATTTTGACCGCGATGGTTCAATAATAAACCGCGTTATCCCCTTGCATGGCCCCGTAATATTTGAAAAGCCTGATGAAAAATTGGCGGATGCCTTTAAGAAAAAACAGAAAGATTTGCTTTGCGGAAGACGCCTCGGACAAAAAACCCGGTACGGTAAAAAGCCGGATTAAAAGGTAGAAAGATAAAATGCAAAAACTTGAACTAACCCGTACCCCCCC
>JAIRSD010000053.1 GCA_031255615.1 Treponema sp.
CACATCGGGGATGCCGTTCCCTCCCTACGGCCCAAAAGGGCAGGGAACAGCGAAGGCGAAAGCCCTGCGCGCAGGGCTTTCGCGCCCGCGCAAGGGATAGAAGCGGAATTCCCCGCCCCCGGAGGGGGCGGGGAATTGGAGCGGATAGCCCGGTCCCCGGCCTCGGGCCGGGGATGCGCCCTAAAAACTCGACATCCGGGTATTACCTTTCGGTTTAGCCGTTCCGCCCTGGGGAATTCCGCGCCGGGGGCTTCCCGGGCCGAAGTCCCGCGGCTTGAAAACCCCGCCGCCCTGGTACATATTAAGATCAACACCCGTTGCGGCGCCGGCGCAGGGCCGGTCCCGGCGGGATCTCTGTGTGTGGAGGCGGCATGGCCCATTGTGTGGTTCCCGAGGCGGAAGCTATTTTGGATAAGGAATTCCCCGTCCTGGATAAGGGGTTTGTCAGGCTGGTGGATTACCTGGGGGGGGATGAGCGGGTAGTCCAGGCGGCCCGGGTTTCTTACGGCGGAGGGACCAAGAGTTACCGGGAGGACGCGGGGCTCATTGATTATCTTTTGCGGCACCGGCATACGAGCCCCTTTGAACAGGTGGTTCTGACTTTTCATGTAAAGCTCCCTATCTTTGTCGCCCGCCAGTGGATTCGCCACCGGACCGCCCGGGTAAACGAGGTTTCCGGCCGTTATTCGGTGATGAAGGACGAATTCTACCTCCCCGAGGCGGCGGATCTGGCCCTGCAAAGCGACTGCAACAGGCAGGGCAGGCGGGAAGAGTCCCTGGAACCGGCTCTGGCGGCGAAGCTGCGGGAGGACCTGGCGCAGGGCCAGCGGGGGGCCTACCGGGATTACGATGCCCTGATAGACCAGGGTATCGCCCGGGAGCTTGCCCGGATTAACCTGCCCCTTTCCCTCTACACCGAATGGTACTGGCAGATCGATCTGCACAACCTGTTTCATTTCCTGTCTCTGAGGCTGGACGAACATGCCCAAAGGGAGATCCGGCTTTACGCCCAGGTTGTGCTGGACATTACCCGGAAGGCGGCCCCCCGGTGCTGCGATTCCTTTGAACGGCATGTCCTGGGGGCGGTAAGTTTTTCCCGGGAGGAATTCACGGAATTGCGGCGCCGCCTGGCGGCGGATGCGGGGGGCCCGGCGGAGAAAGACGGAGGCCCCGCGGGGGCGGCGGGAAGGACGGCGGGGGCTCTGGAAGGCAAAAAATTGGAACGCTTCGAGGCGAAATTGGCGACGGGGAAGCAGCTATGAAGACCCCGGGGATCCTGCGGCCGGCGGTCCCGGCGGACGCCCCCGGCATTGCCGGGATCTACAACCACTACATAACCCATACGGCGATCACCTTCGAGGAGGAAATCCTGGAGCTAAAGGCCATGGAAGACCGAATCCGGGGGGTGATTTCCCGGTATCCCTGGTTTGTCTGGGAGGCGGAGGGGGAAATCGCGGGTTACGCCTACGCCCACGCCTGGCACCAGCGGCAGGCTTACCGTTATACGGCGGAGGACTCGATCTATCTAAAGCCCGGCTGGGAAGGGCGGGGCATAGGCAGGAGGCTCCTCGAACAAGTGATAGAGGAATTGCGAAAAAAGGAACTCCATGTGTTGATGGCGGCAATAACCGTACCGAACCCGGCGAGCGTGGGGCTCCACGAAGCACTGGGCTTCAAAAAGACCGGTCAATTCAATGAAATCGGTTTCAAACTGGGGGAATGGCTGGACGTGGGCTACTGGGAACTCATCCTGGCCCGCCCGGCCTCCCTCCCCGTAAAATAGGAGCGGCGATGGAAGGACCGGCGGTTTTTTTCTGGACTGCCTTTCTGGCTTTTCTCCCCATTTCGGAACTGCGGGGGGCAATCCCCTTCGCCCTCGCCCACGGGGTCCCCTGGTATGCGGCTTACCCCTACGCGGCGGCGCTAAACGCCCTGGTGGCGCCGGTGTGCTGGCTTTTCCTTTCCACCCTGCACCGGCTGTTTTTACGCATGCCCTGGTACGGGCGCTTCTTCGACCGCTTTGTGGAGCGGTCCCGGAAAAAACTCCAGGGGGGCGTGGAAAAATGGGGCTGGCTGGCGGTAGCGGCCTTCGTAGCCGTCCCCCTGCCCTTCACCGGCGCCTGGACCGGAACCCTGGGGGCGTGGGTCCTGGGAATCCGCAAAGGCCGCACCCTCCTGGCGGTGATTCTGGGGGTAGTCTGCGCGGGAATCATCGTTACCGCGGCGGCGTCCCTGGGCATCCAGGCCCTCGAGATCTTCACCAAGCGGATTCAAACCGGCGTTTAGCGGGGCAAGGGCCCGAAAAACCGGGGGATAAGTTTCTTTTAGGCGCATTTTTTGCGGCGGAGCCGCACAAAAAACCGGGCTATCAAGGCAACCTCCGGCTGCCAAGGCTTCGCCTGCGGCGCGGCTGCTCCGCAGCCCTCCTATTCCTTGCGCGGAGGCGGCTAACCAAAACGCCGCGCGTTTTGGTTCGGCATCCCTGCCGCTTCGCGCCTTCCGCGTTTTGGCGCGAAGCGCCAAAACGCAAGGAATCTATCCGCCCCGTGGGTTTCGCGCTCCGGCGCGAAACCCGGACAAAGGTTAGCGGGCGTACTCGGTAATCCGGGTTTCCCGAATGATCGTTACCTTGATGCGGCCGGGGTACCGGAGATCGTTTTCGATCTTTTTGGCAATCTGTTTGACCAGATCCCGGGACTGATCGTCGCTCACCGATTCGTTGTTGACGACGACCCGCAATTCCCGGCCCGCCTGAATGGCGAAGGCCTTTTCCACCCCGTTAAAGCCGGTGGCCACGCTCTCCAGATTCTCAAGCCGCTTGATGTAATTGTCCAGGGTTTCCTTCCGGGCCCCGGGCCGGGCGGCGGATATGGCGTCCGCTATCTGAACCAGCACGGATTCGACGCAGGTAGGCTCTATGTCGTTGTGGTGGCTCCCAATGGCGTTGACAATCCGGGGATCCTCTCCCATCTTTCGGGCCATGTCCATGCCGATTTCCGCATGGTTCAGATCCGAATCGGACTCTACCCCCTTGCCGATGTCGTGGAGCAGGGCCGCCCGTTTGGCCAATTCCCGGTTGCAGCCGCCGATCTCCGCCGCCAGAATCCCCGCAATGATCGCCACTTCCCGGGAGTGCTGAAGAACATTCTGCCCAAAGCTGGTGCGGTAATGGAGCCGCCCCAGGGCCTGAATAGCCTCCTGCTTGATGTTGTGGATCCCCAGATCGAAGAGGACCTTTTCCCCCTCCTCGAAGATCCGCTGGGAAATATCCCGGCTTACCTTGCCGACGATCTCCTCAATCCGGGCGGGGTGGATACGGCCGTCGGTGATAAGCCGTTCCAGGCTGACCTTGGCGATTTCCCGGCGCACCGGATCGAAACAGGAGATAACCACCGCCTCCGGCGTGTCGTCGATGATGATGTCCACCCCGGTAAGGGTTTCCAGGGTGCGGATATTCCGCCCCTCCCGGCCGATGATCCGGCCCTTCATCTCGTCGTTGGGCAGGGTAACGGAGGTAACGGTCACATCCCCGGTAACCTCCGTAGCGACCCGCTGAATGGTGGCGACCAGAATGTCCCGGGCCTTTTTCTCCCCCGCCAGGTTCGCGTCCAGCTCGATCTTGTTGATCAGCGCCTGGGCATCGTGCCTGGCCTCATTCTCCATGCTTTGAATGATGAGGGCCTTGGCATCCTCCACACTCAAGCCGGAGATGCGGACCAATTCCGCCCGGTAGCGTTCTTCCTCCTGGCCCAAGGCTTCTTCCCGCTCGGCAAAGGACCGTTCCTTGTCCGCCAGGGCCTTTTCAGTCTTTTCGATCTGGGCCGATTTCTTGTCAATAGCTTCTTCTTTCTGCGAAACGCGGCGTTCATACCGCTGTAATTCTGCCCTTCGTTCCCGGGTTTCCTTCTCCTGCTGGTTTCTGTCGCGAATAATCTGATCTTTTGCCTCCAGAAGGAGTTCCTTCTTTTTGGCCTCAGCTTCCTTTATCGCATCCTGTTTTATACGTTCGGCGCGCTGCTCCGATGCCGTAAGTTGATATCTGGCGTACAGCCATCTAATAGTCCAGCCCAAGGTTAACCCGGCAAGAGGAAGGATAAAATAAAGTATCCACATGATGCGCCCCTTACCGAAAATAATAAATTCAGACTATTTTATACCTTAAATGTCTGAATTGTCAATACACCGGACGCCTGAGGCGGCGGCTTAACATTACAACGATTTTTCTATGAAATTTGGGCGCATTTTTTGCGGCGTACCGCAAAAAACCGGGCTTTGCGGGGCTCCGGCCGCGCCGCCGCGCGTCGCGGCTGCCAGGCAACCTACGGTTGCCGCACCCCTCCAATCCCTTGCGCGGGTAACACCGGGTATTATACTCTGCCACCCCTATAGTTAATTTCTTGTAATGTTTAATTTTTGTTTATGACGCGCCGCAAAAAAACACGGCCAAATTCCAGGAATTTAACCGCCGGCCAATATTGAAATTAAACCTTTACCCGTCCCCGGAAACTCCGGGAGAGGGTGAGGCGGTCGGCGTATTCAAGATCTCCTCCCACGGGAAGGCCGGAGGCAAGGCGGCTGACTTCCACGGGGTAGTCCTTCAGGATCTTCTGTAAATAGAGGGCTGTGGTATCCCCTTCAACGGTGGGATTAAGCGCGAGGATTAACTCCTTTACGGCGCCTGAACGGATTCTGGAAAGGAGTTGCCCGATGGAGAGCTTGTCCGGGCCGATGCCGTCCAGGGGGGCGATAAGGCCGCCGAGTACGTGGAAACGGCCCCTGAATTCGGCGGAAGCGCCGTTCCCAAAGGATTCTTCAATAACCCGTACATCCTGGGCCCTTTCCACCACGCAGATAATTGAACCGTCGCGGCCCGGATCGCCGCAAACCGGGCAGGGGTCGGTTTCGGTAAAACTGCCGCAGACCGAACAGCGGCG
>JAIRSD010000105.1 GCA_031255615.1 Treponema sp.
CCCCTCCCCCGGAACCATGCAGCTTGGATCCGCCTGGTGGTTCCTGGATCACCGGGACGGCATGGAATCCCAGCTGCGGACCCTGGGGAACCTGGGGCTCCTGTCCCGTTTTGTGGGGATGCTGACCGATTCCCGCAGCTTCCTTTCCTACCCGCGGCACGAGTATTTCCGCCGGATCCTCTGCGCCCTTTTGGGGGGCTGGGCGGAGGCGGGGGAAGTTCCCGAGGATTTCGAACTCCTGGGCGGCATGGTCCGGGATATTTCGTTCCGAAACGCCCGGCGGTATTTTGAAGGCCCCTAGTACCGCGAATGTTTATCGCCTGTATCAACGGTGCAACGGCGGATCAACGGCTGCCCTTCGCAAACCGGAGATTCCGGACAGGCATCTAAGTTCATCTGAGTTAAGGAGAACCCTCGTACCATGAAAGTTTGGATAAAAATGCTCCTGGGCGTTCTGGCGGGCGTGGTCCTGGCGCGTTTTCTGCCCCAGGATGACGGACGGATCATGGCGGTTATGGAATGGCTGGAGAATCTTATCCTGCGGATCGGCCGCTACGCCCTTATTCCCCTCCTGGTCTTTTCCCTTAGTATCGCTGTCCACGAACTCCGCCAGGAAGGCCGCTTTTGGCGCATGGTGTTCCATTCCTTCGCGGTTATCGTCATCGCCGCGGTCTTTGTCATTACCGCGGGAGTCGTGGCCGTCCAGCTTTTCCCCCCGGGCCCCATACCCATCCGGGTAGAAGAAGAACTGGGGACCCTGTCCCTGGACGCCCCCGGTAATATCCTTGCGCTGTTCCCCTCCAATATGCTGCAGGTCCTGGTAAGCGACACCGTGTATCTGTTCCCGGTCTGCGTGTTCGCCTTTTTCCTGGGCATGGGGCTCTCCTACGACCGCAGTTTCACTAAACCTGTCATCACCCTTATCGATTCCTTATCGAGGATCTTTTACCATGTGGTAGTATTTTTCTCTGAAATCCTGGGTCTGGCCATAATGGCCCTGGCGGCCTATTGGGCGCTGCGGTTTCGGGGAGTCCTGCGGGAAGAGGCCTACAACGATTTTATCATCATGCTTGCCCTGTTCAGCCTGATCCTCTGTTTCGTCATTCTGCCCCTGTTTTTCTATATCTTCAGGCCCAGGGTAAACCCCTGGATGCTGATCTACGGCGCCCTGGGCCCCGCCATTACCGCCTGGTTTTCCGGGGACATCAACTTTACCCTGCCCGTGTCGCTGCGCCACGAAAAGGAAAATTTCGGCGTCCGGCGGCGATCCAACACCCTTACGCTGGCCCTGTTCAACACCTTCGGCAGGGCCGGCAGCGCCATGACGGCGGCGGTCGCCTTCATCCTCATCATTAAGTCTTACTCCCGGCTGGACATTACCCTGGCGGATTCCCTGGCAATCGGACTGCGGGCCCTGGTGATCTCCTTTTTCCTGGGCGGCCACCCCGGCAACGGGGCCTATACCGCCCTGGCTGTAATCTGCCTGGGCTACGGCCGGGGCTACGAAGCAGGATACCTGCTCCTTAAACCCCTGGCCTTCTACCTCATCACCATCGGAGCCTTCATTGACACCATGATTAGCGTCTTCGCGTCCTTTGTTATCGCCCGGATCAACGGTTTTCAGGAAGACAAAAACCCCCGGCATTTTATCTAACCGGCCTGTGCGCGACCGACGGGGGTCCGCGCACGGGTGAAGGCGGGTGAGCAACAGTGTTTCTGGCAGAATCGGGCGCTTTTTCGTAATTTTCTTGTAAATTTTCTTGCAAAGATCTTGCATTACCAAAAAAACTATAGTATCTTTTGTGGTAAAATAATTACTGAAGGAGTAATTCATGGCAAAAGAACAGAATCCCGGCGCGGTATTCAAGTCTTTCGTGGACCAGTACAATCTTACGGCGGCCAAAGTCGCCGAAGACATCAAGCTGAGTCAGTCCAGTATCCGTCTTTTGATCGCGGGCAAACTGAAAATTTCCGTGCCCATCGCCCTGCGGCTTTCCAGGTATTTCGGCAACAAACCGGAGTACTGGATTGACCTGCAAAACACCTACGATCTGGCGCAAACGGTCAAGGACCCCGAGTTCGCCGCCCTCTACAAGGCCGTTCCCAAGGCCAAAAAGATGGAGCCGAAATCCCCGGCCAAGGCCAAGGCCAAGGCCAAAGCCAAAGCCAAAACTCCCGCCAGGGCCGCCAAAAAGCCTGTAAAAAAGCCCGTAAAAAGGGTGGGCAGGGGCAAAACCGCCAAGTAGACGGCGTTTCCGGCCCATCGGGGGCGGGGGTAAGGGCTAAAGGGGGGAGCCCCCCCCTCGGCCCAGCCCGCCGCCGCCCCCCTGGGGCGTCATATCTCTCCCCGCGGAGGGGGCCGCCCCGTTGTTATGGCGTCGCCCCCTGGGGAGGACGGCGGCGGTCTTGGCCTACCCCCCCTGCGGGGCAGGGGCCGGTCGCCGGGGGCCCCGCAACGCCCCGATTCTCCCCTGTTTATCCGCTAAAGGAGCCCGTGAGCCGGGGTTTCACCGACCATCCCTACAGGTTGATCAGCCGCGCCGCTTCCCCCATGGCGGAGGCAATGGCGTACATATTGGTAACGCTGCCCACGGCCAGCTTGTCCTTGATCCCGTAAAAATCCAGGCAGGTACCGCAGCTTGCGATAATCGT
>JAIRSD010000045.1 GCA_031255615.1 Treponema sp.
TGCGCCCGCGCAAGGGATAGAAGCGGAATTCCCCGCCCCCGGAGGGGGCGGGGAATTGGAGCGGATAGCCCGGTTTTTTGCGGCCCGCCGCAGGCGAGAGCCGCAAAAAATGCGCCCAAAAAAAGAATAAATTTCCCCTTATCCCGATTTTTACGCGCTGATTGGGGTGCGGGAAAAGATACAAAGTAAAAGACACGGCGGGGGGTTGTGATAGATGTGGACAAAAACTGAGGGGCTGCGCGTCGCATCAATCGTGGGCGGCAGGGATGTGGAAGCAATACTGTACGGAAAATGATTGACGGCGGGATAAGATAGCGGGAAGATAAGGGGAAGTAGAGGAAAAAGACGGGAAGGAAGGGCGGGGCGGCGGCGAAATTTTTCCAAGGAGACGCGCATGGATAGACCCTTGATAAGCGGGGTGGTTCCCGCCTTGATTACTCCCCTGGACAAGCAGGGGAACGTGCTGACCCATTTGGCGGAGCCCATCGTCGATATGTACCTGCGGGAAAAGGCCGACGGCCTTTACGCCCTGGGCTGGACCGGAGAGGGGGCCCACCTGGCGCCGGAAAAGCGGAAGCAGTGGGCCCAGGCCGTTCTGGATTACGGGAAGGACAAGATTCCCATCGTCATCCATGTGGGCTACAACAAGAATCTGGACGACTCGGTGGAACTGGCCCGGCACGCGGAGGAACACGGCGCCTTTGCGGTGGCCTCCGTGGGCATTGGGGAGGAGGCGAGCCTGGAGGACAACGCGGCGTACTTCAAGCGGATTTCCGCGGCGGCCCCCCGGACCCCCTTCTTTATCTACTGGGTTTCCCAGGGCAAGACCCTTACCGGCGGCAGGGACATGGCGGCGGCGGATATTCTGGAAGTCCTGGACAAGGTGCCCACCTTCCGGGGAATCAAATTTACGGACACCAACTTTTTCATGCTGGACCGCTTCAAGAAATATCGCCCCGACCTTACCATCCTTACCGGCGTGGACGAGATGGCGGTGCTGGCCCAGTACTTCGGGGCCGACGGGAATATCGGCGCCTTGCAGGGCATCACCTGCTACCACTACCAGGTGATGCGGCGGAAATTCCTGGAGGGGAACTACCGGGAAGCCAGGGAGCTTCAATACCGGGCCAACGAGGTGGTGGAATGCTACAACCGGCCCGGCATCGGCTCCCTGCCGGGCATTAAGGCCCTGTTCGACCGGATCTACGGCATCCCCGCAGGGAACGCCTCCCCGGAGGGGCCCTTCGGCAGCCGCATGCCCTCCGCGGAGGACATCGACGCCCTGGCCGAGGTGTTCAGGAAGAACATCCTCACCGCCGCCTGCTGAGGGCGCGGCCAGTACAGCTTCGCACCATCCAGGATATTCATGAGGGGGGAAGCCTCCCCCCGCGCTCCAAAGCCTGCGGCTTTTCCGCTCCCCCCCTCTGCGGGGGCGCCGCCCCCGCAACGCCCCCGCAGAGGGGCTGAGGGCCCCCCGGACCCCCCCCGATACCGGCGGCCTTGCCTTGGTGTGCCGGGGCGGTCATCCCAGCCCCGGCAGGGGCCTAATGCTTAAAATGCCGGGTCCCCGTGAAGACCATGGCGATGCCGTGCCGGTCGCAGGCTTCGATAGAAAGTTTGTCGTTCACCGAGCCCCCGGGCTGGATGATGGCTTTGATCCCCGCGGCGGCGGCCTCCTCTACCACCTCGGCGAAGGGGAAGAATGCGTCGCTTGCCAGGACCCGGGCCGCTTCGCCGTCGGCATAGGCGCCGGCGGACCGGGCGGCCGCGGCCTTGGCCGCCGCCCCCAGGGCTTCCGCCGCCCGCTCCAGGGCCTGGCGGGCGGGCCAGATCCGGTTGACCTCTCCCCCACCGATGCCCGCCGCGGCCTCGTCCTTGACGATCATGATGGCGTTGGATTTTACAAAAGTTACCGCCCGCATCCCGAAGATCATGTCCCGTATATCCCGGACCCCGGGCCGGGCTTTGGTGACGGGTTCCCATTTTTCAAAGAGCTTCCGGTCCGTCCGCTGGACCAGGAGGCCCCCGTCCACGGCGCTGTACTCGTGGGTTTCCCGGGGGGCCCGGCGGGCCCGGAGGATCCGCAGGTTCTTTTTCCTTTTTAGGATTGCCAGGGCCTCATCCTCAAAGTCCGGGGCGATGACGATCTCCAGAAACAGCTCCCCCAGCCTTTCCGCGGTGGCCGCGTCCAGTTTGGCGTTGGCCGCCACGATGCCGCCGAAGATCGAAACCGGGTCGCAGGCGTAGGTCTTCTCATAGGCCCCCAGCAGGGTATCCCCCAGGGCGATCCCGCAGGGGGTGTTGTGCTTCACCGCCGCGCAGCAGATCCGCCCCGGCCCGGCCTTGCCGGAACCGGATGCGGACGCGAATGCGTTGTCCTCCCCGGACGGGTCCGCTGGAAGGGTCCGGGCCGTGTCCGGGGCGGGGTCCCCGAGGATCCCCAGGGCCCGGATATCCTCCTCCCCCAGGGGCGGGCATTGATCCGCCGGAAGGCCGAAGGCGCAGACCGCCTTCCAGGCCAGGTCCAGGTCCCGGATATTGTTGTAGCCCAGTTCCTTGCCGTGAAGCTGCTCCATGTTGCCCAGGGCCCCGGGCCGGTCGGTGTGAAGGTACAGGGCGGCGCTCTGGTGGCCGTTTTCCCCG
>JAIRSD010000273.1 GCA_031255615.1 Treponema sp.
GGGCGCATCCCCGGCCCTGCGGGCCGGGGACCGGGCTATGCGGGGCTCCGCTTCGCTCCGGCCCCGGCGCTCCGCGCCGTGGCTGCTCCGCACCCCTCCTATCCCTTGCGCTGCTCAAAATCCGCATCCATGCGGATTTTGAGCTTGGGGTTTTGCTTCGCAAAACCCCAGGAAATGGAAACAGCCGACATCCTGTCGGCCTAAAGCAACGGCATCCCTGCCGTTTTTTCGCCTTTCGGAGTTTGCGCTCCGCACAAACTCCAAGAATTGGTTACAGCCGACATCCTGTCGGCCATCCATGCGGATTTTGGACCTGGGGTTTTTGCTTCGCAAAACCCCAGGAAATGGAAACAGCCGGCCTCCGGGCCGGCCTAAAGCAACGCCCTCCTGCCGTTTTTCGCCTTTCGGGTTTCGGCGCTCCGCGCCGAAATCCAGGGAATTCACTCGTCGCGCCGGCCTGGCCGGGCGGCTGTTCCGGCCTTTGCCTTTATAAAACTTTCGTTCATAATGGGATGCATGGAAAGAATTGTTTGCGTTAATAGGGCGAAGGATTATATCCTCCGGGAACGGGATCCTCTTTTCCGGAAAGAAGTAGAGGATCTGTTAGCCGATTCTTCCCCCGCCGGGGAGAGGGAACTCCAGGATCGGTTCTACCGGAATCTGGAATTCGGCACCGGCGGGCTGCGGGGGGTAATCGGCGGCGGTTACAACCGGATGAACACCCTGGTGGTTAAGAGCGCCACCCAGGGTCTTGCCGCTTACCTGATAAAAACTTTTCCCCACAAAGCCAGGGCGGGGGCCCTTTCCGCGGCCCTGGCCTATGACAGCCGCCGTTATTCCGCGGAATTCGCCGAAGCCGCGGCCCTGATCTTCGCGGCCAACGGAATCAGGGCCTATCTTTTTTCCAGCCTGCGGCCCACGCCGGAGCTTTCCTTCGCGATCCGCAGACTGGGCTGCGATACGGGGGTGGTGGTTACCGCGAGCCATAACCCTCCCCAGTACAACGGATACAAGGCCTACTGGAACGACGGTTCCCAGGTAATCCCCCCCCATGACGGGGGAATCATCGACGAGGTGGCCAGGGTGGCCGCCGTTAAGGAGATAAGCCGGGAGGAAGCTCTGGACAAGGGACTCCTGGTGATTATTGATAAAGAAATCGACGAACCCTACCAGGCCATGGTAAAGGCCGCCCTGTTCCGGCCCCAGCTTATCAAGGAAAAGGCGGGGGAGGTAAAAATCGTCTACACCCCCCTCCACGGTACGGGGGCCTTCCATGTGGAAAAGGTTCTGGGGGACCTGGGGCTCAAGGTGATTACCGTGCCGGAGCAGCGGGAAGGCGACGGGGACTTCCCCACGGTCCAGTTCCCCAACCCGGAGGAAGCGCCGGCCCTTAAAATGGCCATCGACCTGGGCAAGGCCGAAAAGGCGGACGTGGTGATGGCCACGGACCCGGACGCGGACCGTTTCGGCGTCGCCGTTCCCGCCAAGGGAAAGGCCCTGGGGGAGGAGTACACCCTGGTAACGGGGAACCAGATGGGGGCCCTGCTGGCGGATTATATCTTCCTGTCCCTAAAAGAGCTGGGAAGACTCCCCCCCAACGCCGCCATGGTGAATTCCATCGTTACCACCGGCATGCAGGCCCGGATAGCCGCCTCCTACGGGGTCGAATGCCTTGAGTGCCTGACGGGTTTCAAATGGATCGCCGATATTATGCGCCGCTGCGATACGGGGGAATTGAACAAAAGAATCGTCTTCGGCACCGAGGAGAGTTACGGCTACCTGGTGGAAAATGACGTCCGGGACAAGGACGGGGTTTCCGCCGCCGCCCTGACCGCGGAAATGACCCTCTACTGGCGGTCCCGGGGGAAAAGCCTTCTGGACCGGCTGGAAGAACTGTACAAGATAAACGGCTACTGGGAGGAATTGGGCATTTCCAAATATTTCCAGGGTCCCGAAGGGCCGGCGGTGATGGCGGGCATCATGGAGGCATACCGGAAGAATCCCCCCGCCCGTCTGGGGGGCGCGGTCGTGGAGAAGGTCCGGGACATTAAGGAGGGCTGCTGGCTCTATCCCCAGGCCGGGGGCGGAGTCCGGAAGGGGGAGTCCCTCAGCCTGCCCAAAAGCGACGTCCTCCAGTTCTATCTGGAGGACGGCACGGTGGTAAGCGCCCGGCCCAGCGGTACGGAGCCCAAGATAAAGTTCTACGCCAGCTGCCGCGCCCCCGTGGGGGCCGAAGGTTTGGAGGCCGCCCGCAAGGAGGCGGCCCGGAAACTCGACGCCCTCAGCAAAGATATTAAGGCGGCAATCGACAAATAGGAGCGTTTGTTTACACAGGGAGGCGGATCCAGGGGGCCGCCAAAACCCGGCGGGGGCCGCAGCGGATCCCGCGGCTGCCTTGGCGGCCCGGTTTTTCGCGGCGGCAAAAACGCGCCCCGCATACACTCCACAGGAGGGGTTTCCCAATAAGAATTGGCGGATTCGATTGACAAATAGCCAATATTAAGGGGATATGTTACATTGAATGTAATGAAACTGATCCAGTGCGCCCTTGCCGCGTTTATCCTGTTTGGTTCCTCCTGTTCGGTGAATCGTCTGGCCCTCCGGGCGGCGGCGGACGCCCTTACGGGGGCGGGGGCTTCCACGGTCTTTACCGGCGACAACGATCCCCAACTGGTGGGGGACGCCATGCCCTTCGCCATTAAGATGTACGAGGCCCTCCTGGAACAGTCGCCGGATCATCAGGGGCTGATCCTCAGCACCGGATCCCTCCTGGTGATGTACGCCAACGCCTTTGTCCAGGGGCCCGCGGAATTTCTTCCCTCCTTCCGCTACGAGGAGCGCCGGACCGCCCGGGAGCGGGCCAAAAAACTTTACATCCGGGGTATCGCCATCCTCCGGCGGGGCCTTGAAATAAAGTATCCCGGTATAAACGACGCGCCGGAGGAGGAGCTTGCCTCCTATCTGGGGAAGCTAAAAAAACAGGACGTGCCCCTGCTCTACTGGACCGCCGCGGGGACTCTTTCGGCCTTCTCCCTGGATCCCTTTGATTATTCCCTGGGCAGGGAGACGCCCAGATGTATGGCCTACATCGCCAGGGCCTACGAACTGGATCCCGGTTTTAACTCCGGGGCCCTGGACGACATCTATATCCTGGCCTACGCTTCCCTGCCCCCGGCCATGGGGGGCGATCCTTCCCGGGCGGAATTCCATTTCGCAAAGTCCCTGGAACGATCCGGGGGAAAACTGGCGGGACCCTACGTTTCCTACGCCCAGGCGGCGGCCCTTCCCGCCCAAAACTACGCCGCCTTCCGTTCCAATCTCCAACAGGCCCTGGAAATCGACCTCGACGCCGATCCGCCGAACCGTCTGGCAAATATTCTCGCCCAAAGGAAGGCCAGGGAGCTGTTGAACCGGGCGGGAGACTATTTTTTCCTGAACGAAGACGGGGAATTGGATATGGAGGCCTACCAGGATCCTGAATTTGAATAGCGTTGTTCAGAAACTGAAGTTTTTGAACAGCAGCCGCTTAAAAACGAAGAAAAACGCGGGTTTCCCCGGGAAATCCACGTCTGTCGCGAGACTTGTTTAATATGATGGGGATGACGAATAATGGCGGCGGTCCGCGCGGGGGGGACTTGCGCGATAACCGGGCCGGCCGCCTGTTTTTTGGAATCCCCCGGTCCAATTAAGGAGGTGGTGTTGATGCTCCCGTTCATGCCTTTGCGTCTTGCCTGCCGTAAAGGAAACGCCAAAATATCGAGGGCCCTGGCGGCGGCGGTCCTTATCCTGGCCGTATTTCCCGCGTCGGCGGTGGAAATCAAGCTGGCCTCTTCCCTGCCCGCCAATTCGGACTGGGGGATCATCCTGGATCGCATCGCCGCCGAATGGTACCAGGCATCCGGCGGGGAAGTTACCCTGAGTGTGGCCCATCAACGGGCCGGTACGGAGGAACAGTACCTCCAGTGGCTCAGACAAAATCGTTTCCAGGCCGCGGTCTTTACCTCCAGCGCCCTTAACAACGTGGCGCCGGAGATCATGGCCCTCTCCATCCCCTTTCTTATCAGGAATAACGACGAATTCGACGCGGTGCTGGCGGAAGTGCGGCCCATCCTGGACAGCAAGATTGAGGAACGGGGCTACAAGAATCTGGCCTGGGCCAAGGCGGGGTGGATTAAAATTTTCTCCCGCTCCCGGGTGATGGTTCCGGACGATCTGCGAAGGATAAAACTGGCCACCAACCCTTCGGACAAGAAATTTTCCGACGCCTTTAAGGCTATGGGTTTTCAGCTTGTCGGAGTCTCCCTGTCCGACATTCCGGCCTTCCTTAATTCCGGCCGCATCGACGCCATATACCAAAGCCCCATCGCGGCCCAGACCAGTTCCCTCTACAAGATGGCCAACCATCTGCTTTCCATTGATTTGGCCCCCTTCATGGGAGGCATTCTGATGAACAGGCAGGGCTGGGCGAGCATCCCCGAACGCCACCGGGATCGCTTGCAGAAGATTGTCCGCGAGGCGGGAGAACAGTTTGAATCCTCCTTCCAGCGCCGGGAAGCGGAGTCCATAGCGATCATGAGAAGGGAAGGGATCATCTACAACAACATAAGCCCCCGGGAAGAACAGATCTGGCTTGACGACATCAGCGCCCGGATTCCGGGTCTGGTGGACAGGAATGTCTTTGACAAAGCCATGTATGAAAGAATTCGGGACATACTGCAAAGGTATCGGGGATCCCGTTGATGGCTGAGGGACGGCAATCCTCCGGCCCCGGACAAAGGGGGTCCCTTCTTTACCGGGTGGAAGAATGGGCCTGTTTCCTTTCGTTCGCTATTATGACCCTGCTTTCCGCCGCGGAAGCGGCGGTTCGCATCTTTTTTAGCAGCGGCATCCCCGAATCTTCGGGCTTTCTGATCCACCTGCTCCTCCTGGGGGGGATGCTGGCGGGAATGATCGCCGCCCGGGGCGGGGACCATCTTTCCATCGCCCTGGTGCAGTACTTCTCGCGGCCCCGTTTGAAGCGGGGTCTCCACCGCGCCGCCAATCTGATGGCCGCCCTTATCGTTACCGCTATCGGATGCTGCGGGCCCGCGTTTATCAGGATCGGCCTGACCGGGGATATGGTTGGTTTTATCCCGGACCGGGTCTTCGCCCTGATCATTCCAATCGGTTACCTGGTCATCGCCCTCCGCTTTGCCCGGCAGACCGGTTTCGAGGGCTGGAAAAGGATCTTCCCCGTCCTGGCCGTGGCGCTCGGCGTCGTATTGAGTTTCCCCTCGATAGCCAAATTTATCTGGGAATACGATATTCCCCCCTGGGCGCGGAGTTTCTGCGATCTTCTCCACGCCCTGTCCCTGGCAATAAAAACCCCCGCGGTAATCTTCCTGCTGATCTGCGCCCTGGGGGGGCTCCCCATCTTCGTGGTGATGGGAGGATTAGTACTGCTGCTGCTTGAGTCCTCCGGTATTCCGGTTGACGTGGTGGCCACGGACATTTATTCCGCCCTGACCAACGACAGTATTATCGCTATCCCCCTCTTTACCCTGGTAGGGTTTTTCCTTTCCGAGAGCAGGGCGGGGGAACGGCTGGTGGCGGCCTTCCGTTCCCTTTTTTCCTGGATCCCCGGGGGGATGGTTATCGCCACGGTGATCATCTGCGCCTTCTTTACCTCCTTTACCGGCGCTTCCGGCGTAACGATTCTGGCGCTGGGGGGTATTCTCTATTCCATCCTTGCCGAGCATGTGGGGTACCCGCAGAAATTTTCCATCGGCCTTTTAACCAGCGTGGGGAGCATCGGCCTCCTCTTTCCTCCCAGCCTTCCCCTTATCCTGGTAGGAGCCTTGACGGGAACCGATATATTCCGCATGCTCGCCGGCGGCTTTATTCCCGGAGTCATTCTGGTGCTGTCGGTGATCGCCTTCGGCATCGCTGTTTCCGTCAAGATTAAGATCCCCGTGGAACCCTTCAGGCTTTCCCCCGCCCTGGCGTCGGTTAAGGATTCAATCCCGGAAATCCTCCTCCCCTTCCTCCTGGTGGCCGGATATTTTACGGGGATCCTTTCCCTGGTGGAAATCGGCGCGGCGGCGGTGATCTATATCTTCATCGTCGAGGTCCTGGTGCACCGGGACATTCCCCTTAAGCATACGCTCCGGGTCTTTCTAAAGGCGGTCCCTATCATCGGCGGGATTCTGGCGATCCTGGCCCTTTCCCAGACCCTTTCGTATTATATCGTCGATACCAACGCCCCGGTGAATCTGGCGAATTGGATGCGGGAAGCAATCCAATCCCGGTATGTGTTCCTGCTGCTCTTGAACATGGCGCTTCTGGTGGTGGGCTGCCTGATGGACATCTTTTCCGCCATCCTCATCGTCCTGCCCCTTATCGTCCCCCTGGGGGCGGCCTACGGCATCGATCCGGTGCATCTGGGGGTTATTTTTATTATCAACCTGGAACTGGGCTTTTTGACCCCTCCGGTGGGGCTCAATCTATTTCTTGCCTCCTACCGTTTCGAAAAGCCCTTTGTGGAGATCTGCCGCCATGTGTTCCCCTTCCTGGCCATCCAATTCGCCGTAGTCATGCTGGTAACCTACCTGCCCTTCCTCTCCCCCTTCCTGACCGGGTATTTCTGAGGCTTATGTTGACCCGCCGCTTCCCGTAAAGGGCCGGGGAGCGTGGAAAAGAGGGCAGAGGCGCGAGGAAGGGCCGCCGTTCACGGCCCGCCCCCCTCCTCCCCCGCCTGCGTTACGCGTTTCCCCGTAACTCGTGGAGTTCCCTGATGCCCCGCAGCTTAAAGGTGGCCTTTTCCTGGATCTGGCGGACCCTTTCCCGGGTAATCCCCAGGAGTTTTCCCGTCTCCTCCAGGGTAAGGGGTTCCTGGCCCGTAAGACCGTAGCGGAGTTGGATGATCTTCATCTCCCGCTCCGAGAGCTGGGAAAGGATATTCCCCATGGTCTCCTGAATGGTCATGGAAAAAACCATTTCAAAGGGTTCCGCGAGGTTTTCGTCCTTGATAAGATCCGCCAGCCGGGTCAGGTTGGCGTCGTCAACGATGATGTCAAGGCTGGTGGTTTCCTGGGACAGTTTTACTATTTCCTTTACCTTGGAGACCGGCACCCCCAAATAATCGGAAAGCTCCTCGTTGCTGGGGTCCCGGCCCAGATCCTGGGTGAGCTGTTTTGCTACAAAGTAGCATTTTTTTATCGTATTGAGCATGTAGTTGGGGATGCGGATGACCCGCCCCTTGTCGGCAATGCTCTTGATGATCGCCTGTCTGATCCACCAGGTGCCGTAGGTGGAGAATCTACAGCCCCGGGTATAATCGAAGCGTTCCACCGCCTCGATGAGGCCGATATTGCCCTCGTCTATAAGGTCCAGAAGGGAAAGGCCCCGGTGCTGGTAATTTTTCGCGATGGAAACCACCAGCCGCAGGTTGGCGTTGATCATCTTGTTCTTGTAGCTCAAGAGCAAAGAATCAAGCCTTCCCTTCTCCTCCCGTTTTTTCTCTCTGTCATCTCCGTCATTTTCCAGCCGGAAAATTTCCTGCCGTAAGTTTTCTATCTTTTCTCCTATATGCCGTTCTTCCTCTACCGTAAGCAGGGCGTAGCGGGAAATCTGTTTAAAATACAGGGCCAAGGGATCCGTTTCCTTGAAAGTTCTCGTCCGTTTTACTTTCTTCGATACCCGTACCGGTCCAAAATGACTGGTTCCTTCTCTTTGCAGCGTCGATGTTTTTGCCATAAAAACCTCCCGTGTTTTGTAATAATGTTGTCCGAAACCTCAAATTCCCGACAGCAACCGGCTTAAAAGGGCATAAAACGCGGAGCTTCTCGTGAAATCCGCGTTTCCGGCGGACCCGTTCAACAGCCGGCCGGCTTGTCAAGCAGGTTCAATTCTATGTCCGAGGCGCCTTGGAGGGATCGACCGGTTCGTCCTTTAGGAATACCAGGAAAAACAACTGGGGTTTTCCTGAAACCGCGTCGATCCCCAATTTTCCAATCTCCGTTCCCGCCCTTATCCGATCTCCTTCCGCTACCGATAGGCTTTCACAGCCCCCGTAAACATACAGATAGCCTCCTGTTGCCTGTACTATCGCGACCCTCCCAAAGCCCCGGTAGGGGCCGGCGGAAATCACCGTCCCCTGGGTAAGGCTCCGCACCGGCTCCCTCCGTTCCCCGGTTACCATAACCCCCGGCAGCTTTCCTTCCAGGTATACAATCTCCTTCGCCGCAACCGGCCAGCGCAGGTTCCGGTCAACCTCTCTTGTCGTGGTCTGCCGCGCCCCACTAAGAGACCCTGTTGGGGCATCGGAGGTTACAGCGGAAGACGAATCTTCGGCAGCCGCCGGGGCGGACAGGGGTATCTTTATAAGCTCCCCTTCTTTAAGTACATGGTTTAAGGAAAAACCATTGATTTCCCTCAAGATCTGGACCGTGGTGCTGCTGTTTCTGGCTATACTGTACAAGGTCTCGTTCCGCAGCACCCGCCGTTCCTGATACGGCGCCGGGGATTCCGGAGGGGGAAGGGAATTTTCCAGGGGATTCAGGGGTATCCTGAGCCGTTTTCCCTCCTGGAGTCTTGAGGCATCGCTGATACTGTTTGAGCGCATAAGATCGCCGGGATCGATGTTGAACAGACGGGCTATCGAGTAGATCGTCTCTCCCTTCCGCACAACATGGATCGGGTCTTCCGCCGCCGGAAGCCGCTGAAGAAGAAAAGCCCAGGATATCAGAAACAACAATGCGCCGATCAAGCCCCTTCGAAGGTCCATAACATTTAATTTTCGGCATCTTACCTCCCCTTTCGTATGGCGGATGAACAAAAACAACGATATGCCGCCCATCCGGATTCACCATTCCTTCTATGGTTAATATGACGCCCCGGACCTCCTTTTTACAATATTTTTTACGAAACCAGTTTCGATTGTCATAAAATTGTCCTAATTGATGTTATTTACTACAACAGAATTCCGAATGAAGGATTCCGTGGTTGCGAAAACAATCCATCATCTCCATAATGCGGTATTGAGGTATCTATGGGCAACTATAAAAGGCCGAGTTGGGACGAATATTTCATGGAAGTCTGCGACGCCATCTCCAAACGGGCTACCTGCGACAGGGGCCGTTCCGGCTGTGTAGTCGCCAGGGACAACCAGATTCTGGTTACCGGCTATGTGGGGGCCCCCGCGGGGCTTCCCCACTGCGACGAGGCGGGGCACCTGTTCAAAAAGATGCTCCATGAAGACGGCAGCGCCACTACCCACTGCGTCCGCACCGTCCATGCGGAGCAAAACGCCATCTGCCAGGCGGCCAAGCGGGGCATATCCATTGAGGGGGGAACCCTTTACTGCCGTATGACCCCCTGCCGCACCTGCGCCATGCTGATTATCAACTGCGGCATCGTTCGGGTCGTCTGCCAGCGCCGCTACCATGACGCCGCAGATTCGGAGGCCATGTTTAAGATAGCGGGAATAAAGCTCGAATACATCCACGACGAGGTGGAAATGTACGAGGATCAGTAACGGAGATGGAGGTGGCGGGAGTCGGACCCGCGTCCTAATGCGCGAAATACAAGCCTCTACAGGTTTAGCCGTTTATCGTTTTGTCGGGGCGGGCTTGGCTAAACGGCGCGCGGCCCGTCCGTATCCGTCTGAATCTTACCGCGGTCCGTCCGGCGCCGGGGACGCGGCCAGCCTTGATTGCGACGCGGAAGCCCTTCCTCAAGGCGGCGGAAGGGTTCCACGCGGTTACGCAGCTAAGGCGTAATCGTAACTGTCGTAGTTGGCAGTTAAAGTTTTGCCTAATCAGGAGCTAGGCACTCCACCTGCAGCCTGCACCCCGAATCGCACCAGTCGAAACCGGAACACCCCCGGATGGCAGTCAATCTGAGTATAACGCCGGCCCCGGATCGGGTCAACGGGTATGCCGAAACTTCTGTTCAAGCTCCGGGGCCGGGGAACCGGCCGGCCTCCGCCTGCCGAAAGAACGAAGCGAAGCGCCGCGGAGGCTCCGCGGGTTTTCGCCCCCAAATCCGGATGGAGCGAAGCGAAGGGGGGGCGGGCCAAAACGCCCGGCGTTTTGGTTTCAGCCGGGGGCGCAGCCCGCGCAAGGGATAGAAGCGGAACAAAAACCCGCAGGGTTTTTGTTGGAGCGGATAGCCCGGTCCCCGCCGGAGGCGGGGATGCGCCCTAAAAAAGCGGCATAAGGGGCTTGCCCTCTTTTAGACTTGCTTGATTTATCGGCTTTCCCAATGTAGCCTGAAAGTTATGGTACCGCGGGAAAGCCAAGAGCTGCTGGTCCTCGAGGACGGGGAAATGGAGCTGGTTGTCGAATTGGAGGAGGCCCTTGCCAAGACCAATTCGCAGGACTTTTACGGGATGCGGGAGCGGCTTGAATGTTTAAGGGACATGGGGAAGGCGGTTTCCCGGTTTCCTTCGCTCCGGGAATCCCAGCGTCTTATGGGGGAGGAGCGGGACGAGGCCCAGTTGATCCAGTCCCTCTGTTCCTTTTCTTCCACCGACCATTTGCTCCATATTCCCACGAAGGTGCTGGCGATTCGCAGCTTTCTGGTGGCGAGATTTCACTATTATTCCATGCTCTATACCCTGGCGGACGGCGATATCCGGTATTCCCGGCCCTTTAAACGATCCGCCTTCCAGGTGATCAGCACTTTGATGGCGGAGATGGTGTATTTTTCCTGCCTGGAGGACCCTTCTTTTCCCCTGAACCTGAAAATGGGGATAGCCGACGACCTTATTTCCCTGTGGGATCGCGGCGCCGACCCCCGGACGAACCGCCATCTTCCCGCCCTGGAATCCCTGTGGGCCGCCCGGGAGGAGACGCCCCCCGCCTTCGGCACCATGGACGGCAACAGCGAGCTTTTCCGCCTTTCCATCGAGATGGGTCCGGACTGGCGGGATTTTTTGACCGCCGGCTCCACCAGCAGCGAAATCCGCTGGGCCCTGGAGGAGTTTCTTTTCGGCCTTTCCTTCGAGGAGATCCAGCAGGTCCGCTCCCGGCTTCTGCGTTTTCGAATCAGCGCGGTGAACTATGACGAGGTAAGGACCTACCTGGGGCGCAAACCGGGTTTTACCGCCGTGGACAGCGATAATGTACGGAGCATCTTCGATTTTTACACCGACCGCCAGGCAACGGCCAAATTCCGCCAGCGATCCGCCGCCATGGGCCCTTCCCACACCCTGGAAGAGCTCTACCTCCGCTACCGGATTCTTCAGGAGGAGCCCTGAGGGGCCGGGGCCCCGTTCGGAATCCGGGGAGGGGGGATGACGTGGACCGGTTTGCCGGGGAATTCCCCCACTTCGACCCGGGACTGGGGGACGAAGATCAGGTCCAGCCCCAGGTCCGCCAGGACTCCGTAGCCCCTGGCGGCCATGAAGGCCCGTAATTCCGCCCCTTCCCCGGCCTTTTCTTCGATACATTCCACGGCAATAAGGCCGAAATCGTACTTTTCAAAGTCGATGGTCCGGAGGATGCTCATCTCCGCCCCTTCCACGTCGAGGGAGAGGAAGTCGATGGTCCGCACCTGCGGGTAGCGGTCCATGAGTTCGGAGAAGGTCATGGTCCTTACCGTGATGCGCTCCGGCCGTCCTCCTTCCTGGACGATCCAGTCTTCGTGGCCCTCCGCCATTTCCGATTCCAGGCCGCTGAGGGTGTCCACCCCCACGGCGTGGATGAATCCCGCCCGGGGGCTGCTGGACCCCGCCAGGGCCGCCTGATAGCAGTCGCAGCGGCGGTTATGGCGGAGCTGGTCGAAAACGCCGGGCAGGGGCTCCACACAGGCCCCCCGCCATCCAAGCCGCTCGAAGATGTAGCTGTTGCTGTAGGTCCTGCCGTCGTGGGCGCCGATATCCAGAAAAAAACCGGAACGCCTTCCCCGAAAATAGAGGTAGGCCAGCAGGTCCTGGCCGGCCTGTCCGGGGAACGAAAGATCCGCATACATCTCCGCGTGAAGCCTTACCAGGAGGCTCGCCTTTTTCGCCGCTATTTCAAGATCCCGCAGTCGATCTTCAAGGTTTGAAATTTCCACATCCCCTTCCGTTTGTGTGCGGCGGACTTGTCCGGTATATTGGGCCTGTTCAACAACCCGGCTGCTTCCTGAACAAGCCCCGCAAAAACGCGGGTTCCTTGAGGAATCCGTATTTTCGTTGTTTGCAGGCGGTTGTTGTTGGGAAACTGAAGTTTCCCAACAACCCTCTTGTCCGCAAAGCCGGCCGCCGTAGGACAGAGCCGCTTTATGGACGGACTCTATTTATACCGGACCTGGTGTTTCCGGGCAATATCCTCGGATTTGTCCGCAACGGCCTGCGGGGGGATGCGGCGCCCAGCATGGGACAGCCCGGCGGGTGTAACACCCAGCGAGGAGACGCGGTGCCCAGCGAGGAGATGGGAAAGCCCAGCGGGTGCTGTACCCAGCGAAGGAGCGCGGCCCCGGCGGGTGCGGCATTTGGCGGAGAGAAACGGCACCCAGCGGATGTAGCACAGAGCGAAGGAATGCGGCGTCCAGCGGGTGCAGCGTCCGGCGGGGAGACGCGAAAAGCCCAGCGGACGTAGCACCCTGCGGGTGCAACGCCGAGCGAAGGAATGCGGCATCCGGCGGGTGCAGCGTCCGGCGGGGAGATGCAGCAGCCAGCGGACGTAACACAGAGCGAAGGAATGCGGTGCCCAGCGGTTGTAACACCCAGCGAGAGGATGCGGCATCCGGCGGGTGTAGCACCCAGCGAAGGAATGCGGTCCTGGCGGGGAGATGCAGTACCCAGCGGATGCAGCACAGAGCGAAGGAATGCGGCGTCCGGCGGGGAGACGCGAAAGCCCAGCGGGTGTGGCATCTGGCGGGGAGATGCTGCACCCAACGGGTACAGCACAGAGCGAGGGAACGCAGCCCCGGCGGGTGCAGCGTCCGGCGGGGAGATGCGGCACCCAGCGGATGTAGCACCTGGCGGGGAGATGTGAAAGCCCAGCGGATGTAACACCCAGCGGGTGCAGCACAAAGTGAAGGAATGCGGATCCTGGCGGATGTAACACCCAGCGAGAGGATGCGGTATCCGGCGGGTGTAGAAGGAATGCGGTCCTGGCGGGGAGATGCAGTACCCAGCGGATGTAGCAGCCAGCGAAGGGACGTGGTGCCCAGCGAGGAGATGCGGTGCCCAGCGAGGAGATGCGGTGCCCAGCGGGTGTGGCATCTGGCGGGGAGATGCTGCACCCAACGGGTACAGCACAGAGCGAGGGAGCGCAGCCCCGGCGGGTGCAGCGTCCGGCGGGGAGATGCGGCACCCAGCGGATGTAACACCGAGCGAGAGGATGCGGCATCCGGCGGGGGGAGATGTGAAAGCCCAGCGGATGCAGCACAGAGCGAAGGGATGCGGCACCCAGCGGGTGTGGCACCGAGCGAAGGGACGCGGTCCTGGCGGGGAGATGCAGTACCCAGCGGGTGCAGCACAAAGTGAAGGAATACGGCTTCCGGCGGTTTTCTGAGTTTGGGGCGGAGACCCATGTGCACTAACTTACTAGTGACAAATCGTTGGGTTAACGGTATACTATAAAACATGCCGGAGGTTTGTAGTATGCCATCGATAGCCCAGTTGCTGCCGTTGCTCGGAGAGGATTACGAACGAAAATGCATCGAA
>JAIRSD010000050.1 GCA_031255615.1 Treponema sp.
GACACAGGAAATTGTAGAATTATTAAGAGAAAGCAGGGCTGGAATATAAAGAGAAACTGGACTTGTCCAATAACCCGGTTGATTATTGAACAAGTCTCGCGAAAAACGCGCATTTCCCGAGGAAACCCTCGCTTTTCTCCGTTTTCAAGCGGTTGTTGTTCAGAAACTGAAGTTTCTGAACAACTCTACTGTATAAAACCATGCTCCCGCAGGTAGGGTTCCATGGCCCTATAATAATTATCCGCCATTATTTCGTATCCCTTTGCGTTCGGATGAACGGAGTCCGACATATATATTCCCCATACGCCGCTCCAGATATCTTCGATCAATTCGATATTGCTGGACAACGATGCGAGGTATTCAAACATGGCGTCATATTGGCTCATCAGCGCCGCCGGATCGCCTAGGCCAGGCATTGATTCCACGACTTCTTTTGTATAGAATTTCGCCAGGTATATTTTCCTTTCCCCGTTATCAATCGCCCTTATAATTTCCTGAAGATTGTTTTGGGTAGCTGCCGGGGGATCATTTGCAAGAAGAAAATCGTTCGCCCCAAGTTCGATTACCACAATGCGGGGATTCTTCGCGAGAACACCGGTCCGTATGCGGGAGCGGGCGTTTGAAGTAGTGTCGCCGCTTTGCCCCGCGTTTATAACGGGGAGGTTTACTTTTTTCTGTAAATAGGCGGGGTATGATTTTGTTCTGTCCTCTCTCCCGGGGGCAGCCGCTCCAAATCCGGCGGTAAGGCTATCCCCCAGGCAAACCAGCGACGGCGGAGGGGGGGCGGCGGGTTCGTTCTTGCAGCCGTTGAGGCACAAAAAAACCAGGATGCCCGCAGCGTAATAGATGATTTTTTTCATGTGATCTCCCTGGAAAAAGTTTTCATATACCGCCCGGATTCCTTCGGGGCCGCGGCGGGATTGTCCGCCGCAATCCGGGCGGCGCCGGACCTGTTCAGCCATACCGAATAATCGTTGAACAATCGGACAAAGATAATGGACGTGTTCAATGACCCGGTTGGTTATTGAACAAACCGTGCGCTTCGTTTTTAAGCAGTTGCTGTTCAGAAACTGAAGTTTCTGAATAACTCTAATCGCTTTTTTAGGGCCTTTCAATCCCCCGGAAACGGGGGGAACGCCGGCCTGTGGGCCGGGGCTTCGGAGGGCGAAAGCCGCGCCCGCGGCTTTCGCGCCCGCGCAAGGGATAGGAGCGGAATTCCCCGGCCCGGAGGGGCGGGGAATTGGAGCGGATAGCCCGGTCCCCGCCGGAGGCGGGGATGCGCCCAAAAAACCAAGACACGAAACGCGAATCCTTGTCTTTCATGGAAATGCTGGTATACTTACGAATGATATATTTTCCTGGACAGGAGGCGGCCCGAACCGGCTGGGTCGGGGGCTTTCGCGATCAAAAGGAGTTATGATGAATATTACCGCCTTGGAAAAAACCGCCCTGAGTATCCGGGCCCTGAGTATGGACGCCATTCAGAAGGCCAATTCGGGCCATCCGGGTCTGCCCCTGGGGGCGGCGGAATTGGGGGCCCTTCTTTACGGGGAATTCCTGCGCCACGATCCTGAAAAGCCCGGCTGGGCGGATCGGGACCGTTTTATCCTTTCCGCGGGCCACGGTTCCATGTTCCTCTACTCCCTGCTCTACCTGGCGGGCTACCCGGAGATGACGCTGGACGATATAAAGAGTTTCCGGCAGGTGGGTTCCCGTGCGGCGGGGCACCCGGAGTACGGTCTGGCCGGGGGCATTGAGGCGACTTCCGGTCCGCTGGGGCAGGGGCTTGCCATGGCGGTGGGCTTCGCGATGGCGGAGACGATGCTGGCGGCCCGGTTCAACACGGCGGCCCGCCGGATTATCGATCACTACACCTATGTGCTGGCGGGGGACGGCTGTCTTATGGAGGGGGTTTCCGCCGAGGCCAGTTCCCTGGCGGGCAGGCAGGCGTTGGGGAAACTTATCGTCTTTTACGATTCCAACCATATCACTATCGACGGCGGCACCGATCTGGCCTTTACCGAGGATGTGGGGAAACGTTACGAGGCCTACGGCTGGCAGGTTCTTCGGGGCTCCATGTACGATTTTGAGGAAATGGCCCGGCTTACCGCCCAGGCCAGGGAGGAAGGGTCCAAACCGAGTCTGATCATCCTGGAGTCCGTCATCGGGAAGGGGGCCCCCAACAAGCAGAATACCGCCGATATCCACGGGGTTCCCCTGGGGCCGGAGGAGCTTGCCGCGGCCCGGGCCCTTCTGGGCATCCCCGCGGAGGGGGATTTTTACACCGCCCCGGAGGCTCTGGAATATTTCGCGGCGAAGCGGCGGGAATGGAAACAGGCCAGGGAAAGCTGGGAAGCGGAATTTGAGCGTTGGTCGAAGGAGAATCCGGGGCTGCGGGAAGAATGGGACCGTTTCTACGGCGGCGCGCCGGGGGGCGGCGCTTCCGGCGGCGGCCTTTCCGGGCTGCCCCAGTTTAAGGCCGGGGATTCCGTCGCCACCCGCAGCGCGGGGAACAAGGCCCTGGGGGTCCTTTCCGCCCTGCGGCCCAACCTGGTGGGGGGGGCGGCGGACCTCAAGGGGCCCAACGCGGTGGGTTTCCCCGCGGCGGCCTACAGCCCCCAGGACCGGCGGGGCCGTTACATCCACTTCGGCATCCGGGAATTCGCCATGGCCGCCGTTTCCAACGGGATTCAGCTTCACGGCGGGCTGCGGGCCTTCTGCGCTACCTTTATGGTATTTTCCGATTATCTGCGGCCCGCCCTGCGGCTTTCCGCCCTCATGGACCAGCCGGTGATCTATGTGCTGACCCACGATTCTATCTTTGTGGGGGAGGACGGCCCCACCCACCAGCCGGTGGAGCATCTGGCCTCCCTGCGGGCAATTCCCAAGCTCCTCCTCCTCCGTCCGGCGGATGCGGAGGAAACGGTGGAAGCCTGGATCATGGCCCTGGAAAACACGGCGGGCCCCACGGCGCTGGTCCTGTCCCGGCAGAATATCGCCGTTTTCGGCAAGGAAGACGGCGAATGGCGGAACACCATCCGCACCGGGGCCTATGTGGTGAAGAAGGAAGCCCCCGGTTCGGGGCCCCTTGTCCTGATCATCGCCACCGGCTCCGAGGTGGGGATGGCCCTGGATGCGGCGAAGCAGGCGGAACAGGGGGGCAGGCGGGTCCGAGTGGTCTCCATGGTAAGCCGGGAACTCTTTGAATCCCAGCCCGCCCCGGTCCGGGATGCGATAGTTCCCCCCGGAACGCGGGTTGTCTGCTGCGAAGCGGGAGTTAGGAGCGGCTGGGAACGCTGGGCCAAGCCGGAGGACATCCTTTCGGTGGACCGCTTCGGCGTTTCCGGCCCCGGCCCCAAGGCGGCGGCCCATCTGGGCTTTACGGTCCAGGCCCTGCTGGGGATTGTCAACCGGGACTAAGGGCCCCGGCCAGGGG
>JAIRSD010000094.1 GCA_031255615.1 Treponema sp.
CCTGGGCCTTGGCGCCGGCCTTGCTGAGAAATTCTTTGGAAGCCTGGGCCCCCTGATCCAATAAACCTTTCATCCTGTCGCTAAAGGTCATACATTCCCCCCGCACAAATAGACAAACCGGAACTATATTCCAGATTGCATCATAGATTAAGGCCAATCCGGGGCTTGTTCAAGCCGTACCACAAAAGCAGGCCGCTTAGTCTAAAAGGCAGGATATGCGGATGGAAGAAATTTGCCGCCAAGGCGAAGAAGGCGCACGAAAGACGGGGATTGAAGGCCCTTTTTCATTCCTTCGTGTACCTTTGTGGTCCTTCGTGGTTAACATTCTTGTTCCCGGTTCTTTCGCTTATCCGGCGATGGAGTGTAAGCAAGGTACGAGAAGGCTGCTTGGCCTAAAAAACCGGATATGCGGGAAGAAATTTGCCGCCAAGGCGAAGAAGGGCGGGGATTGTAGGCGCTTTTCATTCCTTTGTGTTCTGGTGAGCCGTAGTTCGCCTTGGTGCGCCCTTGTGGCTAACATTCCTGTTCCCGGTTCCTCCGACTCCGGGTCAGGCTGCGGCATCGGGGCCCTTCCTGAAGCGCAGGCCCTGGTATTCCGGCAGGCCCAGCATGAGGTTGAGGCACTGTACGGCGGCTCCGGAGGCTCCTTTTCCCAGGTTGTCGAAGCGGGCCATGAGGAGGCGCTGGTCCCCGCCGCCGGTGATCCATATTTCAAGGTCGTCCCTGCCGGCCAGGGTATTGGAGGCCATGGTTCCGTCCCGGGGGATCCCTTCCGCCGTATGGATGAGCGGTTCGTCCCGGTAGTAATCGGCGAAGACGGCGCGGAGGGCCTCGATTGAGGGCGGGGGGCCGGGGTTGGCGAATTCCTCCAGTCCCAGGCTGAGCGAGACCAGCATGCCCTGATAAAAGTCGTCTACGATGGGGCAAAAGAGGGGGGGGCGTTCCAGTCCGCCTATGCTTTGCATCTCCGGCAGGTGTTTATGTTCCAGGTTGAGGCCGTATTGCCGGGGGGAGGAGTAATCCGGGGGCCGCCGGGGGTCCTGGTAGGCGGCTATCATGGTGTTGCCTCCGCCGGAATAGCCGGTGAGCGAATGGCAGTGAAAGCGGCGGGAAGGGGCAATGAGCCCTGTCTGGATGAGGGGGAGCGCCAGGGCGAGGAAGCCGGTGGCGTGGCAGCCGGGGACCGCGACCCGGCGGGCGCCGCCGAGGGCCTCCCGCCGCCGGGCTTGATTCGCGGCGGTCCGTAGTTCGGGGAAACCGTATACCCACCCGGGCTGAACGCGGTGGGCGGTGCTGGCGTCGATAATCCGGGATTCCGGGGGGGCCGCGGCGGCGATTTCCCGGGCGGCGGCGTCGGGGAGGCAGAGTATCCCGATCTCCGCCCGGCTCAGGGCCTCCAGGCGGCGGGAAAGATCCTTCCGCCGATCCCCGTCGAGGACGATGAGTTCGATCTCTTCCCGGCTTTCGAGACGATCCTGTATCTGAAGACCCGTGGTGCCGGAAGCGCCGTCGATGTATACCGCATGCTTCGCCATATATGCCTCCGCTTTTTACCGGCGGTTCTCAGTCTGCCGCCGGCGGGGAATCCGCCGCATGCCGCCCCGGCGCAACCCGGGAAGGGCAGAGCACGGCGAAGGCGAAAGCCGCGCCCCGCGGCTTTCGCCCGCGCAAGGGATAGGAGCGGAACAAAAACCCGCAGGGTTTTTGTTAGAGCGGATAGCCCGGTCCCCGCCGGAGGCGGGGATGCGCCCAACCTACCCTCGATATACGGCATAGGGCATCTGTTAAACTGAGAGCTGCCGCCCCTTTACGCCTTCCTCTTGATTCCCAGGATGGTTAAGTCGTCGTACTGCTCATCCTCGTTGAGGTGAGTATAGTACATATAGGAATTGTTGCCAGGGTTCTCCCGGGTCCGGGAACAGTAGTTCCGGTACTGGAGGAAGTGGGTTTTGAGGAAGGCGTCCAGCTTCTTGTCCACCAGGACCCGGTTGTCCTCCCCCGCCTGGGGATTTTTGTAGCAGCGGAAGATCTTTTCCACCGACACCAGGGCCATGACGGCTTCCTCCACCCTGCCCTGGCAGCCGGTAAAATCAAAGGTAAGATCCGCCCCGTGCCGCCCTTCGGGGTTATGCCACTTGTGGAGGCTGTAGGTTTTCCGGTTCATCACCGCGTTGATGATCGTTTCCACCCGGTCCGCCCCCATTTCTTCGTCCGCCTGGCCTCCGACGTGGTTTCCGTGGGCCTTGCCGTTGGGGGCCTGGGAACAGGCGGTCTCCCGGAATTCCCTGTTCCGAAAGCGGCGTTTCGATTCCTCAATGCCGTCGGTGTAGAGAAACAGTATATCCTCCTTGTCCAAATTCACCGTTTGGACCGCATAACCCCCCTTGCTCTGAACCATGCGGTTGGGGAGCACTCCGGTGGCGGGGGCTTCCCGCAGGGTAAGGGTTTTCATCTTCCCCTCCGACGCGTCAAAAAAGCGGACGATGTTATCCCCGGCGTTGCAGAAACGGAGAAGTCCGGTCCAGGAATCGAAGAGGCAGAGGGTAAAGGCGGCGAAACGGTCTTTGAAGCCGAGGGTCTCGATGAAATCATTGATGCTGTACACCAGTTCCTCGATGCGCATGCCCCGGTCGTCGGGTTTCCACTGCTTAAAGTGGTTGAGGAACATGGTGGCCACCTGAATCATGATGAGGGCCGCGGGGATTCCCTTGCCGGCCACATCGCATTTGATGACGGCGAAGTAGCGGCCGTCCAGGTCCTGGTAATCAAAATAATCGCCCGAGACTCCCTTGGCCCCCTCGTAGTAGCCGAAAAATTCGGCGTATGTGGTTTCCTGGAAACCGGTGCTGAGTTTGTTTCCCTGATCGTCAAGTTCCAGGGGGATGAATTTTTTTTGGACCTCCTTGCCGATGGAGAGGTCCGACGCGGCGAGGGCGGCCTTGACCAGGCCGTGGGTCATGTCGTTGACCGTTTCCCCCAGGACGGCGATCTCGTCGCGGGTTTTGATGTTGATCTCCAGGCCGGCAAGTTTTGACTTATCCTCCGTATCCCGAATCTGTTCCACATGGCTGACCAGTCTGCGGATGGGGCGGATGATGAGGGAGGAAAGGGTCAGGGCCCCCATGGTTCCGATGGCCAGGGCCGCGAGGGCTACCAGGAGGATGATCCGCAGGATTCCTACCTGATCCCGGACGATTTGATCATGGATTGAATCCAGGGAAACCTCCAGCCGGATGAGGGCCCGGAAGTACCGATCCTCCTCCCCCTGGCGGTAGAGCACGGGTTTGAAGAAGATGAAGCGCTCCGCATCCCTGTTTATCCGGTCCGTGCGAAAGGCGGGTTCCGAACCGATTTCCCGGTCGATCTTCGCCAGTTCCTCGGCAACTCTGGTTTCCAGGGACCGGGCGCTGACCTGGATGTCCGCGAAACGCCGTTGGCTTTCCGGGTCCGGGGAATCGGCAATGGAAAGCCCTTCCCCGGCAAGGCCGGCGATTGCCCGGGAAAGATCCCCCACCCGGTTTCTGGCGGCCTGGTTCAGATCCCGGCTGATCTCCTCCAGCCGGGGGCTAAGCATGTCCTGGAGCCGGGAAACTCCGGGTTGAAATTCCGCCGTGTCGATTTTGGAAAGGATGTCCGGATCGTTGGTGGCCCATACATGGTCGGCGAAGGCCGTTTCTCCCCCGCCGCTGCCGGTAATGGTGACGTAGCAGGCCTCCGGTATGGCGGCGATCTGGTGGGGGAGGAAGCCTAACTGGAGGACGTTTTTTTCGGGGAGATACGCCCGGACGCTGGTGGCCAAGCCGTCCAGGAAGACCCGGGAACGGTCTTTGAGCCCCCGGAGGAGGGTTGATTCCTGGGTGCGGGTCACCACGAGGTAGAGGGGGGCGGAGACCATGGAGACTACCAGGAGGACCAGCACGATTGTAAAGGCGGCAAGTTTGAAACGGAGTCCCAGGCCCTGGCGTTTCACCGCGGCCCTGTATTTCTTTTTTTCTATGGGCATAGCATCTCCTCTCATCAGGGCGAGAACTTCGACTTGAGCCGTCCGGGCCTCGGCTATGGCATGGGAGATACCCCGCAGGGCGGCGATAATACCCGCCAGGCAAAGGACAAGGACGGCGGCCAGGACCGGGGTATCAAGGTTGACGGCATAGGGGCGGGTATTCCTGATATGCCGGGAGGGGGTCCAGATCTCCGGGGGGGTTTCGAATTTTACGGCCCCCCCGGATTCGATTCCGATTTGTTTTTCCGCCGGGGCGATTCCCCGGAGGGGCTGATCCTGTCCCAGCCGGTACTGCCCTGGTTCTCCGTTCCCAATGGGGGACATATTTTTTCCCCACTCCGGGAGGACCCGGCAGCCCCCCCGGGAGAGGAAAAATTCCCGGTCGAAGGGATGTTCCCCGTCCCGATCCAGGAAGATCCGGCTTGCCGCCGGGCTTTCCCGGGAGAAGCCCGGGCCCAGGATCCGCAGGGCGGGGATTCCCTGTTCGTTAAGGAATGCGCCGACCATGGCGGCGGTGCTTTGGGGGAGGCGGCTTTTGGCTTTCCTGTTAGCTTGAACGATCAGTCGGGAGGGGGGGGCCAGGGTCCCCATCCGACCCGCGGCGGGAGCGGAAAAGCCCCAAAGCCCGCCGATCTGGCTGTTGGAGGACGCCGGCAGCTTTGGAGAAGGGAGGGAAGGAATCGCCGGGGGGGGAGATCCCAAGAAGGAGGCCCCGGCGGCATGATTGATACGCCATTCGGCGGATCCGGTATGAACGGGGGCAGAAACGGGGGCGGCCCCATCCCTGGATGCCGATTCCCGCCAGGCAAGGAGGGCGAGATTCCCTCGGCGAGCGGACAGGGGAAACGCGCCGGAAAGCCCGGAGAAAACCGCCGGGCTTTCCCGGGAGAAGCCCTCCGCCGCGGCCCGGCGGAAAGGGACGGGGAGAAGGGTGAGGAGGAAAAGCAGAACCGGGATCCGGCGCAGGGCCTTCCCGCGCCGGTTGACATTCATAACGCTGATTGGATCCTCCGCCGCAATGCAGGGAGCCGGGCGGCGCCGCGGTTCCGGGGATTTAGAGGAAACCGGTCCAGGCCAGCCGCGGCGGTTGGTGCGTTTCCCCGCCGGAACCCACCTGCCGTCCGCCGTTGCGCTCCTTTACCGGCGCCGGCGGGGGGTGCGCTCCCCGGCCCCCTCCGGGATTGAAGCCGCGCCCTGGGGGCCGCGGTCTGGGCGGCATCGGGGCCGGGGGACTCACGAGGGGAGGAACACCGGGTATTCCTCCCGCCCTCATCCGGGGGGCCGGGAGGGTCCGGGGAATCCGCGGCTGCCCGGGCCTGGGCGGGAGAGGGAGGGAGGGAAAAAAGGCGGAACATCAATACCGCGGCGAAAAAAAGGCCCTGAAAACAAAAACGCCGCGGCAATCCCCAATTCATCGTAGTACCTTGATTATACTAAATCACCAGATAAGCGAAAAAACCGGGAATAAGAATTTTTACCACTAAGGCGCACCAAGGTGAGCTGCGGCTCGCCAGGAACACAAAGGAATAAAAAAGCGCCTTCAATCCCCGCCTTTCGTGCGCCTTCTTCGCCTTCGTGGTAAATTTCTTCCATCCGCATATCCTACCTTTTAGACTAATCAGCCTAGTGGTTTAATACCGAGCCTGTCCCAAAACTAATTGACTGTGCGCTACGCGCACGGTTTTGGGACAGGTTCTTGCGGTTTTTCAGGCTTTCAGCCTTGCAAAACCGCGAATTTTAAGGCTGCCTTCCAAAAAACTGAAGTTTTGGGGAAGCCCCTACCTTTTTAAATATACCGTAAGGCGGAATCTTACACCACCGGGGGGCATGGGCATATAAACGGGGGAAAGCGGTATACCTTGGCATGGTTTTACGGGGAGGGAGGGAAGAAGGACAATCACCGGCAATGACGCCGCTGGCGACTTAGGGCCTATGTCTAATATAGAAAGCCGAATACCTCCGATAAATGGACAGGGGGGGGAAAGCAGTGAAACAGCGTCATTCATGGGAAATAACCGATGAGTTTTGGCCCAGGGCTGGGAAGACATTGAACGGTACGGGAAAGCGAAACGGGCCTGGCTGGGGAAGTTTCTGAGTCTGGAACACGGGATACCCCGTCATGACGTATACCGGCGGGTGATGGGCCGGATAAAGCCGAAAGAAATAGAACAATGTTTTATGAACTGGGTGCGGGCGGTGAAGAAGGACTATGAGCGTGAAATTATCGCGACAGACGGGAAGACGGTGCGGGGGCATTTCAAGGGAGGGGGGAAAGCCCTGCATATCGTGA
>JAIRSD010000120.1 GCA_031255615.1 Treponema sp.
CCTTAAACGTATGCCCCGCGTCTTTATATTCAATTACACGCTTTCTAAATACTTTATCGTATGCCATACCTCTTAGTATAGCATATATTTCGGCATTGTAAAGCAGAACGACTATAAACGCATATGGGGCTCATACCCCGCCCCTTTGGGCATCTGGAGAATTGGCAACCCCTGCAAAAAAATGATGGTAGACCCCACAGTTGCATAATTTCCTTGCAGAACGGAGTTCGTAAACAATGCAGCCCCTGCAAGACAGCCCGCCGCTTGCGGCGGGGACAGAAAGTGCTTTTTCATTCCTTCGTGTTTCTTTTAGGCTGCTTTGCCTAAAAAATCGGATATGCGGACGGAAGAATTTTACCGCGAAGGCGAGGAAGGCGCACGAAGACCGGGGATTGGAAGCGTATATTCATTCCTTCGTGTTCCCGGCGAGCCGCAGCTCGCCTTTGTGGTTAATACTATTATTCCCGGTCGTTTCGCTTATCCGGTGATTTAGTATAAGCAAGGTACTGGCCCTATATCTCATCCGCCGGGGGCTGATGCGCCCAGGCGAAACTCCGCATGCAGCCCTTTCCCCGACTTCTGTTCCCAGGCCGGGGCGAATTTACCGGCGCAGCGAACCGCGGTTGAGGCCGCATATTTTTGTAAAGGATAAAAGAATTCCGGTTTTTCAACCGGCATGGGGAAGATTCGCCGGATTGGGAGTTCCGCCCTTGAAGGCCGCCCGGCCCGCGGGCGGGTTATAGCCTCCGCTCCCTGCGGACCGCGCCTTTGCACCATGATGGACCGGCTAAAGCGGGAAACGGGAGTCGGACCCGCGACATCGACCTTGGCAAGGTCGCGCTCTACCACTGAGCTATTCCCGCACGTTTTTTATTCATATCCGAAAAATATTGTCCTGTCAAGCGGCTCCGGGGGATATTTTGCGATTCGGGGGCATTTCCACCCGTTCCCAGACCCCGTCCGAACCCCCGCCCTTTCCCGTCCTCCCGCCGGACGCGGCATCCACCCCCTTCTCCACAGGCCCCACCGGGCGGGCGGAGGGGCTCACAGCTCCCCCCGGTTCATGCGCCGGCGGATCAGCTTCCAGCCCGGAAGGTGCCTGTCCATAAGGCGGTAGAAGTTCCGGTTATGGGAGGGCTCAAGGATGTGGATAAGCTCGTGGAGGATCACGTATTCCAGACATTGGAGGGGCTTTTTCGCCAGCTCCGTGTTCAGCCGGATGCTTTGCCGGGTGTAGTTGCAGCTTCCCCAGTGGGTCTTCATCTTCCGGTAGAAGATCCGCCGCACGGCAACCCCGACCCGGGCCGCCAGCGGAGGGACCAGCCGGACGGCCGCCTCCTTCAAAACCCCGCGGTACCAGCGGTCCAGGACCTTCTGCCTCGCCTCAACTCCTCCCCCGGGAGGGACGAGCAGCAGCATCCGCCCCTCTTTCAGGGTGATCCGCGGCCGCCCCGGCCGCTCCGCCAGCTCCAGCCGGTGGGGAATCCCCCAGACGTGGAAAATTTCCCCCTCCTCCGGCAGCGCCGCCCCCCTCCCGCGAAACCGCGCCCGGTGCTTTTCAATCCAGGCCGTCCGGGAAACCACAAAATCCTGAATAATCTGCCGGGGAGTGTTGAGGGGGGCCGAGATATGTATCCGCTCCCCCGCGGCGCCCGGCGTTCCGGGCGGATACAGAGTCATCCGCAGAGTCTTTACCTGTTTGTATTCGACCTCCACCCGGAGTTGTCCGACGCGCCATAGTTCCATAGGGCTGAAACCATGGAAGCCCGCCCCCGGGTCTTTGTCAAGTTCGTCCGCCGGGTTAGTCAGCGGCCGGTGAATCTATGCCGCGTTTTTTTGGGCGCATCCCCGGCGCTTCGCGCCGGGGACCGGGCTATCCGCTCTAACAAAAACCCTGCGGGTTTTTATTCCGCTCCTATCCCTTGCGCGGGCGAGGCCAACCGAAATGTTGCGCGTTTTGGCTCGGCGTCCCTGCCCTTTCCCGTCTTCGAAGCCGCCGCGTTTATGGCCTGCCGGTTCCCGTAGCGGAAAGGGCCGGCATCCCTGCCGGCGGCAATTTTGCCGGCGGCATTTCTGCCCTGGCCGAAGTCCGCGGGGCTCTGCCTTTTGGTTTTTGCGGCGTTTCGCGACGGACCGCGAAACGCAACGGGCGGACAGCCGGCAGGAGGCCGGCTGTTTCCATAGTTGGAATTGGCGCGCTCCGCGCGCCCATTCCGAAAGGCGAAAAACGGCAGGGATGCCGTTTTTCGCCCGCGCAAGGGATAGGAAGGGTGCGGAGCAGCCACGCCGCAGGCGGGGCCGGAGGCGAAGCCGCAGCCCTGGATAGCCCGGTTTTTTGCGGCTCCGCCGCAAAAAATGCGCCCGTCATACCCGCGATGCGCTCCATTGCATATATCTCCCAAATATTGCACAGTAACCTGGATGGCGGCTTTATAGAAGATGAATGGAGGCCATGTTTGAATAAAATCATCGCAAAAAGGCAGCTTTCGGCGGAAGTGTTCGAGATGGTGGTGGAAGCTCCCCTTATTGCCAGGGCCCGGAAGGCGGGACAGTTTTTGATTGTCCAGATCGACAACGAGTGGGGGGAGCGGATTCCCCTGACCATTGCCGATGCGGACAGCGCCGGGGGGACTCTTACCCTGGTGTTTCAGACGGTGGGGGCCAGCACCCACCTGCTTGCCCAGAAGGAACCGGGCCAGTTTGTGGAAAATATTCTGGGTCCCCTGGGGAACCCTACCCATATCGAAAAATTCGGGACCGTGGTCTGCGTGGGGGGAGGGATCGGCGCGGCGCCCCTTTTCCCCATTGTGCAGGCGATGAAGGCTGCGGGGAACCGGGTTCTGGCCGTTATCGGCGCCCGCAGCAAGGAATTGATAATTTTCGAGGACCGGATGCGGGAATACGCGGATGAACTGGTCGTCGTTACCGATGACGGTTCCTACGGGCGCAAGGCCCTGGTTACCGCGCCCCTAAAAGAGTTCTGCGGCCTTAACCCCAGGCCGGATATGGCGGTGGCCATCGGCCCCCCGATTATGATGAAATTCTGCACTCAAACCGCCGGGGAATGCGGGGTGCCCATCATGGTGTCCCTGAATACCATCATGATCGACGGAACCGGCATGTGCGGCGGCTGCCGGGTGAACGTGGGGGGGCAGACAAAGTTTGTCTGCGTGGACGGCCCGGAATTCGACGGCAGCCTGGTGGATTTTGAGAATATGATGATCCGTATGCGGACCTTTAAGGAGCGGGAGGACCGGGACCACCACCGCTGCCATCTGGCCCTGGGGCTGGCATAGGGGCGCGTCCCTGCCCCGGAGGCGGCGGCATCACAACGGAAAGAGAGGCGTAGGGTGATGGGTGAACATAGAAACGATCATGATAGAAATATTCGAGTCGATGAAAATATTCGGGACGACCTGGAACGGAGGGCCCGGGATCTTCTGGCCCCCCTGCTGGAGAGAAAAAGCCGGGGAGAGGCGTTAAGCCCCCGGGATCGGATGGGGATTCCCCCCCAGGAGATGCCTGTCCAGGAAAGCCGGGTCCGCCGCGGCAACATGGAAGAAGTGGCCCGGGGCTACGGGGAGAACCAGGCCCGGCTGGAGGCGGAACGCTGCCTCGGCTGCAAAAACGAACCCTGCGTCAAGGGCTGCCCCGTGGGGGTCCCCATCCCCCGCTTTGTTGCGGCGATGCAGCGGGGCGCTTTTAAGGCCGCCGTGGATATTATCAAGGAGACCAACCTACTCCCCGCGGTCTGCGGCAGGGTCTGCCCCCAGGAAAAGCAGTGCCAGGCGGAATGCACCCTGGGCAAGAGCCTGAAAAGCGTGGACAAGGCCGTGGCCATCGGCAGGCTGGAACGGTTCGCGGCGGATTGGGAGCGGGAGCAGGGGGTTGCGGGCACCCCCCCGGTAAAGCCTTCCACGGGAAAGAAGGTGGCCGTCATCGGATCGGGGCCGGCGGGGCTGACGGTAGCCGTCGATACCGCCCGGGAGGGCCACGAGGTTACCGTATTCGAGGCCTTCCACAAGACCGGGGGGGTCATGGTTTACGGCATCCCCGAATTCCGGCTTCCCAAGCGGATTGTCCAGGCCGACGTGGACGGGCTTGCCCGCATGGGGGTCCGTTTTGAAACCAACTACCTGGCCGGCCGCACCCGGACCATCGGGGAACTCCTGGAGGAGGATCATTACGACGCGGTCTTTGCCGGGGTTGGGGCGGGGCTTCCCAAATTCCTCAACATCCCCGGAGAAAACTACGTGGGGGTTCAGAGCGCCAACGAGTACCTTACCCGGGCCAATTTGATGAAGGCCTACGACACGGAACGGGCGGCGACTCCCATCTTTAGTTCCCGCATAACGGCGGTGGTCGGCGGGGGGAACGTGGCCATGGACGCCGCCCGCATGGCCCTGCGGCTGGGCGCGGAGGAGGTCCACGTGATTTACCGCCGCACCAGGGAGGAGATGCCCGCCCGGGCGGAAGAAGTGGAACATGCCATGGAAGAGGGGATCATTTTTGACTTCCTGCGGAATCCCAATAAAATTCTCGGCAGCGACAAGGGCTTGGTGACCGGTATGGAGCTGCAGCAGTTCCGCCTTGGGGAACCGGATCAGTCGGGGCGGCGCAGCCCCGTGGCAATCCCCGGTTCGGAGTATAACTTCGATTGCGACATGGTGATCGTAGCCCTGGGGAACGAGTCCAACCCCCTGCTTACCCGAAGCACCCCCGGTTTGGCCGTTGATAAACGGGGCCGGATTGTTGTCGATGAAAACCAGAAGACCTCCCTGGACAGGGTCTACGCCGGGGGGGACATTGTGTTAGGGGCCGCTACGGTGATTCTTGCTATGGGGGAAGGCCGCCGGGCCGCCGCCGCGATTAACCGGATTCTTGCATGATTCTGCGGGTATGAAAAATCTTTCTCTGCGGTTTTTTGCCGTCTGCGCCATCTTGGTTCTCCAGGAAGGCCTGTCGTATGCCCAAACTCCCGGCGCCGCCCTTACGGCGGTCCAGAACTACCGGATTGGCCGGGATCTGGAAGCCGACGGCCGCCAGGAGGAGGCGGACCGGTATTACAACGAGGCCGTCCGCCAATGTCTGGATCAGGTTTCCCGGAATACGGCAAACCGGGATACCTACGCCGCCATTACCTGGAGCCTCCAGCGGCAGAAAAAGTACAGGGACGTTGTCTCCTGGGGGAATCGGGGCTTGCAGATTTTCGCCGACGATTACCGGATTGTGGAAACCATGGGGGAGGCGTACTTTTACCTGGACGACTATGATCGTTCCCTGGAGTATATGCAGCGTTATACCAACGCCGTACCCCAGGGGGAACGGACTTCGGTGGCCTATTTTTTTATCGCGGAGATCTACCGGCTTCGGAACCAGTATTTTCACGCTGATATTGCCTATACCGCCGCCCTGCGGCTGTCGCCGGAGGTTGTCCTTTGGTGGTACCGCCTCGCTTTGGTGCGGGAATCCGCCGGGGATTACATAAACGCGATCCCGGCCTATCAGCGGGTCCTCCGTTTGGACCCCAACCATAGAGAAGCCCAGGCGGGGCTGAACCGGGTTCAAGCCCGGGGCCCTTAAAACCAAGGCGCCGGGAGAACCAGGCCGCCGGTTTTAAGGCGGAAATTTTAAAAAGAAGGGCAGGAAAGGCCGCAAAGGCCGCGAAAAATTTCGGTTTTTCGGCGATCCTGTTATACAATCGGAGGTAACATGGCAAACACGGCAGGTAAATTAGGAAAATGGTTCAGCCCGGCAATGATGCTGCTGGTGCTGGCCGGAATTGCGGCGGCCGTTCTGCTGGGTACCAGCGTCTACATCGTGGATCAAACCGAGGAAGCGGTGGTAACCCGTTTTGGACGCTACCTTACCACCAAGGGGCCGGGCCTCCAGTTCAAGATCCCCTTTGGGATCGATAGGCAGTACACGGTAAACGTTAAAACCGTTCAGACCGAGCAGTTCGGATTCCGGACCCTCACAAGCGGGATTGTTTCGTCCTACGCCAATCAGACCAGCGAGTCGACCATGCTCACCGGGGATCTTAACATCATCGATGTGGAATGGATCATCCAGTACCGTATCGTGGACCCTCGGGCCTGGGTTTTCAACGTGATGGAACAGAGCCGCACCATCAAGGACGTTTCCCGGTCGGCCATCAACATGCTGGTGGGGGACCGGGCCATCATGGACATCATGGGGCCGGAACGGAGCGCCATCGAGAGCGCCGGGACGGAGTTTATGAACGAAACCTTCCGCAGCTACGGCCTGGGGATCGACGTGATCGCCGTAAAACTCCAGAACATCGATCCCCCCGCGGGGGTCCAGGAGGCCTTTGACGATGTAAACAAGGCGGAGCAGGACATGAACCGCCTTATCAACGAGGGCCAGCAGGTTTACAATGCGGAGATCCCCAAGGCCCGGGGGGAACGGGAGCGGATCATCCAGGAAGCCCAGGGCTACAAGACCGAGCGGATCAACAAGGCCAACGGGGATGTGGCCCGGTTCAACGTGGTGTACGACGAGTACCGCCTGGCCCCGGAAGTTACCCGGCAACGGCTTTATTATGAAATGGTGGAAGAAGTTTTCCAAGACGGGGAGGGAACGGTGATTCTGGACCGGAATTTCGACAACTTCCTGCCCATCCGCAACCTGGATTCTTCCCGTGCGGCGGAGGGGCGGTGATGAAAAAATTTATTACCCTTACGGTTGTAGTTGCCGTTGTTCTTGTCGGCATTGCCGCGGCGGGTCCCTTTTTCGTGATTGATGAAGGAGAACAGGCGGTGATCGTCCAAATGGGGAAACTGGTGAAGGTGATCACCGATGCGGGATTCCACCTTAAGGTTCCCTTTATCGATGAGGTGGTCCGTTATCCCAAGAGAATCATGGCCATGGACGGGGAACAGAAAAGCATGCCCACCAGGGAAAAGCAGTATATCTGGGTGGACATAACCGCCCGCTGGAAAATTTCGGATCCGGCGAAATTCTACGAATCGATAAAGACCGTTGACGCGGCCTACGCCAAACTGGCGGAGGTCATTGATTCGGAGGTGCGGACCGTGGTGGCGGAAAATTATCTGCGGGAATCCGTGCGGAATTCCAATATTATCATGGACAGGCCCCTGAGCCCGGAATCCCTGGGCCTGGGAGATAACATCGACCCGGGGCTAATCCAGGCGTCCATCCAGCCGGAAACCAGCTATGAGCCCATCATGAAGGGCCGCCGCCAGATGGCGGAGGAAATCCTGGCCCGGTCCCGGCGCATGGTCCCCGAATACGGCATCGAATTGATCGACGTGGTTACCCGGCAGATCCGTTATTCCGATGAACTTACCCAGAGCGTTTACGCCCGGATGATCAAGGAACGGAACCAGATTGCCCAGGCCTTTCGGTCCGAAGGGGAAGGGAAAAAGGCCGATTGGCAGGGCCGGATGGACCGGGAGCGGCGTTCCATCCTTTCGGAGGCCTATGAACGGGCGGAAACTATCCGGGGAGAGGGCGACGCGGAGGCGGCCCGGATCTACGCGGAGGCCTACAGCAGGGACCGGAGCTTTTTTGACTTTTGGCGGGCCGTGGAGTCCTACCGGAGCACCCTGCCGCGCTTCGACAAGACCCTTTCCACGGACATGGAGTACTTTAAGTACCTGTATTCCCCCACGGCGCGGTAGCCGCCGGCGTTTTCGCGGGTATTGGACTTGTTCAATACCCGGCAGCGTCCAGTTGTAATAATCGCATATCCTGTGTATTTTGGGCGCATTTTTTGCGGCTCCGCCGCAAAAAACCGGGCTATCCGCTCTAACAAAAACCCTGCGGGTTTTTGTTGGCCGCTCCTATCCCTTGCGCGGCCCGCGAAAACGGCCTCCCTGCCGTTTTCGCGGGCTGGAACTTATCCCCCGCCGGCCTCCGTGCCGGCAGGACTTTCGCCTTCCCTGTGCCCTGCCCTTCCTGGGCTGCGCCTCCCGGAGACAGCCGGGGGTAAACCGGGAACCGCCGCAATACCCCGGCTGCTCATTAGAGTTGTTCAGAAACTGAAGTTTCTGAACAACAACCGCTTACATAAAGAAGAACAACATGGGTTTCCTCAGGAAACCCATGTTTTTCGCAAGACTTGTTCAATAACCAACCGGGTTATTGAACAAGTCCATTGAACAAGTTCCGCGAAAAACGTAGATTCCTCAAGGGAATCCGCGTTTTTCGTCGTTCTTTAAGCGGTTTTCCGTGTCTATTTTTACAGTCGGTGGTTTTAATTCCGGAGGCGCCGGGTACAATGATGGTTGAACGAATACTGCACCTTGAAATTGAAGGCAAAAAGCGGCTGGGCTTTGATACCGGCCTTTCCCCCCAGGCCTTTGCCCAGGCGAAGCTGGCCCAGTTTATCATCCAGGAAGGCTTCATTGTCCTGCCCGGCGGAACGATACAACGCTGGCAGCCCGGCGGGGTGGAGGAGCGGCAGGGAACCATGGTGGTCTGGGGCCCCGATTTTGACGGGGAACGGCTGGATCGCCTCGTGGCCCCCGCCGCGTTGGAAACGCCGGAGGCCCGGCGCAAGGCCCTGTGGGCCCTGGGCCGCTGGATCGCCGCCTATCCCGGCGGGGGAAGCCTTTGGCCCGCGGGGGCGCTTGTCGCCCCTCCCTCTACGGAAGGCGGGCCCTATCCGGCGGGGACCGTCTTTTTCCCCCCCGAAGGACTCCGTCTCCGGGCTGTTCAGGCCGAAGGGGAGGAAGTCTGGCTGAACGGCGGGGAATCCCTGGTGTGCCGGGACCTTGACGGCGAAGCCGCCGCGTCCTTTACCGCCGGGGCCATGCTTTACCGGATCCTGGCCGCGGAAAAGGGCGCCGCCCGGCTTGACGGGAAGGACGCGCCGCCGGCCCTCCCTTTCCCCGCCCGGAACCAGGATCTGCTTCACCAGGATATGCGGGAGGGGGTGTTCCTTCCCCTGCGGCTTGCCGCGCCGGGGCTGGACCCGGAGGCGGCGGGACTGGTGGATCAGGCCCTTGCGGGTCTTAAGGGCCAGCCGCCCCGGCCCCCGCTGGCGGCCTTTGCCAGGATTCTGGAAAAGCCCGGCGGCCCCACCTTTTTCCGGGAACTGGAGGGCGCGGAGGCGGAAAAGCTGGAAGAAGAACGGCGGCGATTTGAAAAAAAGCGGGGATTGACGGTGGGGACCCGGCGTTTTGTGGTCCGGAATTCCGCCATCCTCGCCGGCGTCCTTGCGGCCCTGGTCTTTGTCCTCATCATCGTCAACAGCATGATCGTTTCCCGGCGGAACCTGCCTACCACCGCGGGGATGGACTCCCTACAGGTGGTGGAAACCTACTACGGCGCCTTTGGCAAGATGGATCATACCCTTATGGAGGCCTGCGTTCTCAACAAGGCCGGGAAGGGGGATATTGATATGGTGGCCCGGTACTTTGTTACCAGCAAGGTCCGGCAGGCCTACGAATACACAACGGTCGCGGTTATCGACGCCAAGGACTGGTTCGACATGGGGGCCCCCCCCACGGGGCTTCCGATTTTCGGGGTAACGGACCTGAGCATCGCCCGAACCGCGGGGCATGAGGATGCCGGAGCATTGAATTACCGGGTGGAATACATACTCTGGATCCCCGGTCCTGGGGAAGACGGCGGGGAAGATTCGGTCCCGATTATCGCGGTCCCCGGCCCGGCGCAGGAACAGCCGGCGGGGACGGGGCTTGCCCCCATGGCGGCGGGCGGGCCGGAGGAATTTATCCCCCCCCGGGGCTATCCCTTTACCGACGAGCTTAACCTCGTCCTCCACAAGGGAAACTGGCGCATATCCAACATAACCAGGAACACCGGAATCTCCGGTTCCGCGGGGTTTTAGAAATTTACCCCCAGGTTAAAAGCCCGGTCCAGGTAGCTCTGCCAGCGTTCCTCCCGGCTCGCCAATTCCCGGCTTGTCCCTTCCAGAATCACCATCTCCCTGGTTTTGACCCGGTCAAAGAGCCGGTCCCCCAGCATGACCCGCTCCATGCTTTCCAGGAGCCCGGTGCGGCGGAAATAGTCCAGGGTATTTCCCGCGGAACAGATAACCAGCCCCTTTTCCAGTTGTTTCATGCCCCTTCCGCCGCCGGAATCCGGCGTTTTTCCCGGTTGAAGGCCGTAGGCAAAACCATAGGTCCAAACCCGGTCAAACCAGCCCTTTAATTTTGCGGGAACATCGGACCAGAAAAGGGGGTAAATAAAAACGATGGCGTCGCTGGCATTTATCTTTTCCTGTTCCCGGACCGCGTCTTCCGGTACGGGAATGTCGAGACGGTAGCAGGCTTCCCGCTGGTATTCGGCTTCCGTCATGTCGCCGCAAAAATTCATCCGGTATAAATCGGAAACAGTATAGCCGTGGCCCGCCCTTTCCAGCCCCGCGATAAAACGATCCCGAACATGGCGGGTAAGGGAATCATCCGACGGATGGGCGTAAACGATAAACACCTTCACGGCGGCCCCTATACGGTGATCGCTTCCGCGTGCTGGGTCCAGTAAAGCTGGTAGTAGAGCCCCCTCTTTTCCATGAGTTCGTCGTGGGTCCCAATCTCCGCGATACCCCCGTCTTTGATATACATGATCCGGGAGCAGTCCCGGATAGTAGAAAGCCGGTGGGCGATGATAAAGGAGGTCCGGCCCTTCATCAGGGTGCGGATGCCGTCCTGGACAAGCTGCTCGGTGCCCGTATCGATGCTGCTGGTGGCTTCGTCAAGGATGAGGATCCGGGGATCGGATATAAGGGTTCTGCAAAAGGCCAAAAGCTGGCGCTCCCCCTGGCTGATGCCGCCCCCCCGCTCGGTGATGGGGGTATCGTAACCCTGGGGCAGTTTTTCGATAAAACTATCCGCGCCGATAAGCCGGGCCGCGGCCTTGATCTCCTCCAGACTGGCGTCCAGCTTGCCGTAGCGGATATTGTCCGCGATGGTGCCGGTAAAAAGGAAGCTGTCCTGGAGCATGATTCCCATTTGGCTTCGCAGGGATTTCAGGGTCACCTTCATAATATCCTGGCCGTCTACACAGACCTGCCCTTCCTCGATGTTGTAGAACCGGGAAAGGAGGTTGACGATGGTGGTTTTCCCCGCGCCGGTGGGTCCCACCAGGGCGACGCTCTCCCCCGGGTGGCCGTCAAAGGAGACGTGGTTCAACACCTTGCGGGTCCCGTCGTAGCTGAAACTTACGTCCTTAAATTCCACATGGCCCCGGACAAAGGGAAAGGCCGCCGCCCCCTCCGCGTCCTTTATCCGCACCGGTTCGGCGATGGTGTCGAAAATCCGGTCCAGGTAGGACATGGCGGTAATAAAGGTGTTGTAAATATTCGCCAGGTTGATGATCGGCTGCCAGAACCGCCAGGTATAGTTCCCCATCGCCAGGAGCATGCCGAAACTGACCATGGGCTGCATCTTGTAGACCCCCACGATGTAGACGAATGAAAAAACGATCTGGCTGATGGTTTCGGTGCTGAACCAGGTGGTATTGGAGATGTACTGGGCCCGCATCCATTCCCTGTTCCGCTCCTTCGTCAGGCCCTCCATGATGCCGCTGTTCCGTTTCTGCCGGTCAAAGGCCTGGGTCACCTTTACCCCGTCGATGGATTCCTGGATATAGGCGTTAAGGTTGGAATTTTTGTTGGAAACCCGCTGCCAGGCCCGGCGCTGGGCGGGTTTGATGGTCCAGATAAAGAGAGCCAGGATCGGCAGGCCCAGGACGGTGACGGTCGCCAGTTGGGGACTCACCCGGAACATGAAGAACACGATAAAGACGATGTTCAGCACTTCGATAATAAAGTTGATGATTCCGTTGGACAGTGCGTCGGAAACGCTGTTCACATAAGGAACCACCCGGACAAAGATCTTGCCGTGGGGCCGGCTGTCGTAGAACCAAAAACCCAGCTTCTGCAAATGGGAAAAGAGGTCGAAGCGGATGTCGTGGATGATGTTGGCCCCCGCCCTGGCCACCAGGACGTTGCGGACGGCCCCCAGGGCTATGGCCGTTACGATGGAAATACCGAGGAACAGGGCCATTTGCAGGAGGAGCTTCACATCCTTGGCGGGGACCGCCACATCGATGGCCCGCTGAATAAAGAGGGGCCCCATCAAACTGGAGAGATTCCCCAGGATGGAGAGCCCCAGGGCCGTACCCAGGCCGGCCTTCGCCCTGGCCAAATAGCGGAGGCAGCGGCGAATATTAAAAAGACTAACCTTCTCGTCCAGGTACTCGTCCACATCGTAGCGATTCCGGTTTGCCCCGGTCTTCTGGCTTTGCGGTTTCCTGGCCATCTTAGTTCAACCCCCCGCCGGAAGGGGGCGCCCCCTCCGGGCTTTGATGGACTTCCTGGTCCATGTTGTATTGGAGGCTCCAAATATGATGGTAAAAGCCCCGGTTCGCCAAAAGTTCCTCATGGGTGCCCCGTTCCACGATCCTGCCCTTGTCCATAACAAGAATCTGATTCGCCCCCCGGAAGGATGAAATCCGCTGGGCGATGATGATCTTGGTGCAGGGAAAATCCAGACTCCGCAGTTGGTTCTGAATATACTGTTCGGTCTCGCTGTCCACCGCGGAGGTGGTATCGTCAAGCACCAGGATCGACGGCTCCATCGCCAGGGCCCGGGCCAGGGCGATACGCTGCCGCTGGCCGCCGGAGAGCCCCACCCCCCGTTCCCCTACCAGGGTCTCGTAGCCCTCCGCCATCCCGCTGATAAAGCTATGGGCGTCCGCCTGGGCCGCCCGCTTCTGGATGGTTTCGTCGTCCAGTTCCGGCCTGCCGTAGGCGATGTTGCCCTTCACCGAATCGGAAAAAAGAAACACATCCTGCATGGCAAGGCCTATGTGCCGCCGCAGGGAAGATATGGTGTAGTCCCGCAGATCCCTGCCGTCCAGGAGCATCTCCCCGGAATCCGGCTCGTAAAAATGAGTCAACAGGTTGACCAGGGAGGTCTTCCCCGATCCGGTGCTCCCCAGAATGCCGATGGTTTCCCCCGGCCCGGCCTTAAAACTTACATCCCGGAGGATGGGATTCTCGTTTATCGTAAGGTTCACATGCCGGAATTCGATGCCCCCCGCGGGCCGGCCGGTAATTTCTTCCGCCCCCGGCTTGTCGTGGAATCCCTGGGGAGCCTCCACCACCTCCCGGATCATGGCGGCGGTGGCGTTGAAACGCTGCAAATCCGCCAGGATCACCGCCAGCATCCGCAGGGGATTCGCCAGCGCCCAGGTCAGGGAAGAAAATGCCAGGTACTGACCGGCGCTTATACGGTCCTGTATCAAAAAAATTCCCCCCGCCACCAGGGTGATGATGACCAGCAGGTTGCTCAACAGTTCCAACAGGGGCTGGTACCGGGCGGCGATAAGGGCGTTGCCGCAGCTTACATCCCGAAATTCCGCGTTATGCTTTTCAAAGTTTTGTATCTCGTAATCTTCCCGGGCAAAGGCCTTAACCACCCGGTTTCCGTCGATATTCTCGGTTACCACCGTCCCCAGGCTGGTAAGTTTCTGCCGCAAAAGCATGAACCGGGGCCGGATAATCTTGATAAACCGGTAGCTCAACAGGAGGATAAGGGGGGTTACCGCCGCCAGGCAGAGGGTAAGCTGCCAGTTCACCAGAAGAAGAAAACTAAAGGCGAAGATAAAAAGGATCACCGAATCCACAAAGGCAAAGGAAATCCAGGCCACCACATGGCGGACCATGTCCAGGTCCTGGGTCATCCGGGTCATAAGATTCCCCGTGGGGAATTTGTGGAGAAACCGGAAGTCCTGATTTTGGACCATCTCGTACATATCCCGCCGCAGCACTGTCATTGTGGTGCTGCTCATAGGCTCCAGGAACACATTGTGCATAACGTAGCGCATGCAGAGCCTGGTCGTCTGAACAATAAACATCGTTACCAGCAGGGGGATAAGGGGTTTGGTGTTCCCCGGGGTTATCACGTCATCAATCAGCCTCTGGGAAAGCATGGGGTTGATGATCATCACCGCTGAAGTAAGGGCCGAAAAGAGGATCCCCGCCGCGAAACGGGCGCGGTTCCCCTTCATATAATTCCAAAGCCAACCAACCTGAGACATAGAAACCTCTCGATAAACCAGGCAGCCCAATGCGCTAAAGGAATTCGTTCCGGGGCGGAATTCCCGCCCCACCCGGGGAACAAATTCCAAAAAATTTTAGCACAACTTTCATTAAAACTCTTTTTATAAACCATTTACAAGCCCCGGACCAAATTTTTCGGCGATTCCCGTCCGGCAAAGGCCGCGCATCGAGCCTCTGTTGGGCGCATCCCCGCCGCCCCGGCCCGCGTCCCGCCGCTGAGGGGAGGCCAGCCGCGCCGTTTTGCGTTACAATCGGAATCGCCGGACCATCGGTAAGTCCATTGACAGGGACCGGGAGAAGATGAATCCTTTCTTCCCGGGGGGAACGGAGTTTCCGGGCCGGCCCGGTTTTGAAACAAGCAATCATACAAGGGGGAATCGCGTGAAATTGATTTTTTTAGGCCCCCCCGGGGCGGGGAAGGGCACCCTGGCCGCCAGGGCGGTGGAGATTCTTAAAGAAGTCCTGGGGGCGGCCCACCCCCATATCAGCACCGGGGCGATCTTCCGCTCCGCCATCGCGGAACAAAGCCCCCTGGGCCTCAAGGTCAAGGCCATTCTGGATTCGGGAAGGCTGGTGGACGACGAGACCACTATCGAACTGGTACGGGAGCGGCTGGCCCGGGAGGACGCCCGGGGGGGCTACATTCTGGACGGCTTCCCCCGGACCATCCCCCAGGCGGAAGCCCTGGCCGGTTTTTCCCCGGTAGACCGGGCCCTGAACTTCGATATCCCCGACTCCGGCGTACTGGAACGGCTGGGGGGGCGGCGGGTCTGCCGCGGCTGCGGCCATAATTTCCATACCCTCTTTGACCGGCCGAAACAGGAGGGAATCTGCGATTACTGCGGCGGCGAAATCTACACCCGCGACGACGACAGGCCGGAGGCGGTGCAAAAGCGGCTTGAGGTGTACCGGGCCCAAACCGCCCCCCTCATCGATTTTTACCGGGGAAAGGGGATCCTGGTCGATGTGGACGCCAGCCCCCCGGTGGATCAGGTGGTGGAAAATTTTAAAAAGGCCCTGGGGCTTTAACATTACGGGGGCCGGGATAAACTGTGAGCTGGTTCGTTAATCTCCCCGTGGTCGTCCAGGCCCTTTGCGCTACCCTTTTTACCTACGCCCTTACGGCCCTGGGGGCGGCCACGGTCTTTTTCTTCAAAACCATCAACCGGCGGGTGCTGGACGGGATGCTGGGATTCTCCGGCGGAATCATGATCGCCGCCAGCTTTTTTTCCCTTTTGGCCCCGGCTATCGAAATGGCGGAGGCCGCCTGGGCCCTGGGAAAAGGGCTGCCCCCCTGGGCGGCGGCGGTCCTGGGCTTTATCCTGGGCGGACTTTTTCTCCGCCTCTCCGATTTCCTCCTTCCCCATCACCATGTGGGGGGCAAGGAAGACGAGGGGATCAAAACATCCTGGAGCCGCTCCTTGCTCCTGGTTTTGGCTATCACCCTCCACAATATTCCCGAAGGGTTGGCCGTGGGGGTCGGATTCGGGGCCGTGTCGGTTGATCCCGCCGCCAGTTTTGCCGGGGCCCTCTCGTTAGCCTTTGGCATAGGGCTTCAAAATTTTCCCGAAGGGGCCGCGGTCTCCATCCCCCTCCGCCGGGAAGGCCTCAGCCGCCGGAAATGCTTCTGGATCGGCCAGGCCTCGGGGATCGTGGAACCCATCGCCGGCGTTCTGGGGGCCCTCCTTGTCCTCTCCCTGCGGCCCCTGCTTCCCTACGTCCTTTCCTTTGCCGCCGGGGCCATGATTTTCGTGGTCGCCGAGGAGCTTATCCCCGAAGCCTATCGCGAAGGGAACGATCACATTGCCACTACGGGTCTGATCCTGGGTTTTGCCGTTATGATGGCCCTGGATGTGGCTCTGGGCTGAACCGGCTCCCGCCGGGCCCGGCGGTTTTAGGGACCCCCTTCCGTTCACCGTTTTTCTTCCGGGTGGGAGGCGAAGTAGCTCCGCCAGGCCTCCTCGATGCCGGCGAGGCTCTGCTCCCGGTTAAGCAGGTTTTTTACATAGGTCCCCCAGGTCAGGTTGCCGCAGAAGTAGTTGAAGAAACGCCGGGCCCGGCTGAGATGGAACTCCGGGGGCTGGTGCCGGGCCAAGAGCTCCAGGAACCGGAGCCCCCCCTCCTCCAGATCGACGGGGCCCCCCGTTTCAGCGCCGGCAAGGAACAGCCGGGCCTCCGCGAATATCCAGGGCCGCCGGACCGCCCCCCGGCCTACCATGGCCCTGCCTTCCCGGGAGCGGGCGGCAAGCCCCGCCCCGGAGACAATATCCCCGTTTCCCGTCACGGGAATCCCTAACTCCTCCCGCAGCCGTTCCACATAGTCCCAGCGGGCCGGACGCTTAAACTTTTCCCCCGCCAGGCGGGGGTGCAGGGTGATAAGCTGGACCCCTTCCCCCTCCAGGGCCCGGCAAAAACGGACCAGATACGCAAGCATCCCCTCATCCGCCCCGGGGGCCCCCGATTCCGGCGGCGCCGGGCAGCGCAGTTTGACGCTGAGCCGCTTCCTTTTGACCGCGGAGCGCACCCGGCCGATCATGTCCCTTGCCTTGTCTATATCCCTTGTCCAGGCCACCCCCGCGCCGATTCGGCGGATCGCCGGGGCGGCGCAGCCCATGTTGATGTCGATACCCAGACAGTCCAGCCCGTCCAGCAGGGCCGCCGCCCGTTCAAGCTGCCCGGGATCGGCCCCTACAAGCTGGTATACCGTCTGTGCAGGACAGGGTTCGGCGTCGAGGTACCACTTTTCAAAGGGGCCGCCCCCCAGGAGGGCGGCGGCGCTCAGCATCTCCGTAAAGAATTCGGTCCGGGGCCCGGCGGGGGAAGCCGGGTCCCGGTCATATTCCAGGATAAGTTCCCTGAGGGCCCGATGGCTTATTTCGGCCATGGGGGCCAGGGAAAAGAGGGCGTCCATGGGAGGAATCTATGCCCAATGAAAGAAAAAATGAAGGCGCGGGGAGCGGCCCCTGGCCGTCCCGCATTGGGGACGCCCTTCCCTCCCTGCTGCCCAAAAGGGCGGGGCACAGCGAGGGCGAAAGCCGTGTCCACGGCTTTCGCGAGCGCGCAAGGGATAGGAGCGGAATAAAAACCCGCAGGGTTTTTGTTAGAGCGGATAGCCCGGTCCCCGCCGCAGGCGGGGATGCGCCCAACCTGCCTTCGATACGCGGCATATTCCAAACCGGGAATTGCTGTTGCCGCTCGCCGCTTACTTGACGAATCACGGTCTTTCACATACAGTATACTAAAGAGGAGTGTACCGCATGACAGCGAAGGATAATATTCCTAACCTCAATGAAAAACCCCCGGAGGGGATTAAGCCGGATGGCAATCCGTATCGGGTGTTAATAGTCGATGATTCCATGTTTATCGCGAAACAGCTTGGTCAAATTTTCAGTTCCGAGGGGTTTGAGGTCGCGGCTACCGCCGGCGACGGGGCCCAGGGGGTGGAAAAGTATAAGGAGTTGCATCCCAATGTTGACCTGGTGACCATGGATATAACTATGCCGGTGATGGATGGGGTTTCCGCCCTGGAGAAGATTCTGGAATTCGACAAGGGCGCCAGTGTCGTCATGGTGAGCGCCCTGGGAAAGGAAGATGTGGTCAAAAAGTCCCTGCTGATGGGGGCAAAAAGCTACATTGTGAAGCCGCTGGATCGGAAGAAGGTCCTTGAGAGGGTTGTATCGATTCTTAAGCGGTAACAAGGCCCCCTGGGTTTCCTGGGGTCCGGGATTTAAAAAATTTACACTTTTTGTCTTTTCCTTCGTATAATCAGGATATGTCTTTTGTATGTCTTCATAACGGCACCGTGATGACCGGTTATACCTTGATGGAGCACTGCGCGGTCCTTGTCGAGGATGACCGGATTGCCGACGTGTTTTCTGAAAGGCGTTTCGAACAAAAGCGCTATCCTCCCGGCACGGAGATTATCGACGTGGGGGGAAACTTTATTGTTCCGGGCTTTATTGATACCCATATCCACGGTTTTGGGGGCTTCGGCACCGACAACGCCTCCGGCCCGGAGGGGACCGCCTCGGTGCTGCAGATGTCCCGGCATCTGGTGCAGTACGGGGTTACCGCCTTCAATCCCACTATCTACCCCTCGGAGCCGGAGGAAATGCTCAAGGCCGTGTCGGCGGTAACCAATGCGGTCGGCAGGGAGGAGGGGGCCCGGATCATGGGCCTCCACCTGGAGGGGCCCTTCCTTTCCCCGGATAAACGGGGGATCATGAGGCCGGAGTCCCTCCGTTCCGTGGATATTCCCCTTATGGAAAAGCTCTGGGAGGCCGCGGAGGGGCGGATCGTGAACATGACCGTGGCCCCGGAGATGAAGGGTATGCGGGAGCTGGCCCTTTTCTGTCTGAAAAAGGGGATCGTCCTTCAGGCGGGCCATACGGACGCGAAATACGAAAACATGGTGGAGGGGATGCAGGTTGGCATACTGCACGCCACCCATCTTTTCAACGCCATGAGCCGGATGGATCACCGGAATCCCAACGCGGTGGGGGCGGTGCTTATCCATCCTGAAATGTCCTGCGAGATTATCGCCGACGGGTTCCATGTGCATCCCGATCTGTTGAAGCTGCTGCTCCGGGATAAGCCGGTGGAGAAAATCGTCCTGATAACCGACGCATTGAAGCCGGCGGGGCAGGAGTCCGGCCCCCTTTTGGCCAACGGGGAGGAGGTGGATTTTGTTGACGGGATCTTCCGCCGCAAGACCGACGGGGTGATCGCCGGTTCCGCCCTGACCATGATCCGGGGGGTGGCGAATCTGGTGAAATTTGGGTACAGCCTGGAAGAGGCTATCAAAACCGCCAGCGCCAACCCCGCCCAGGTGATGCGCTATTCCCGGAAGGGGGCTATTATTCCCGGCTACGACGCGGATTTGGCGGTTATCGACTCGGATTTTCGGATTCTGGCGGTTCTCTGCGGGGGTCTTATCAAAAAACGGGTTCCCCCCGGATCGGCGGGGAGCCGGGGGGATGCCGCCCCGGCGGGCGGTTCTTAGCCTGGTCCGCGGCGGGCGGAGTTCCGGCGGAGCGCGGCATTGTGGAAGAAATTTACCACGAAGGCGGGGAAGGCGCAGGAAGGGCGGGGATTGAAGGCGTTTTTTCGTTCCTTCGTGTTCCTTGGTGTCCCTTCGTGGTTAACATTTCTGTTCCCGGTTCCTTCGCTTATCCGGTGATGTATAATCAAGGTACGAGAGGCTGCTTAGCCTGGTCCGCGGCGGGCGGAGTTCCGGCGGAGTGCGGCATTGTGGAAGAAATTTACCACGAAGGCGAGGAAGGCGCATGAAGGGCGGGGATTGAAGGTGCTTTTTCATTCCTTCGTGTTCCTTGGTGTCCCTTCGTGGTTAACATTCCTGTTCCCGGTTTCTTCGCTTATCCGGTGATGTAGTATAATCAAGGTACGAGTAGGCTGCTTAGCCTAAAAGACCGGATATGTGGATGGAAGAAATTTACCACGAAGGCGAGGAAGGTGGGGATTGGGGGTGCTTTTTTGTTCCTTCGTGTTCCTGGCGGGCCGTGGTTCGCCTTTGTGCCCCTTCGTGGTTAACATTCTTATTCCCGGTTCCTTCGCTTATCCGGTGGTGTAGTATAATCAAGGTACGAGAGGCTGCTTAGCCTGGTCCGCGGCGGGCGGAGTTCCGGCGGAGTGCGGCATGGTGGAAGAAATTTACCACGAAGGCGGGGAAGGCGTAGGAAGGGCGGGGATTGGAGGCGTTTTTCGTTCCTTCGTGTTCCCGGCGAGCCGTGGTTCGCCTTTGTGCGCCCTCGTGGTTAACATTCATGTTCCCGGTTCCTTCGCTTATCCGGTGGTGTAGTATAATCAAGGTCCGAGAGGCTGCTTAGCCTAAAAGACCGGATATGTGGACGGAAGAAATTTACCACGAAGGCGGGGAAAGGCGCAGGAAGGGCGGGGATTGGGGGTGCTTTTTCAGTCCTTCGTGTTCCCGGCGAGCCGTGGTTCGCCTTTGTGCCCCTTCGTGGTTAACATTCTTATTCCCGGTTCCTTCGCTTATCCGGTGGTGTATAATCAAGGTACGAGAGTTGTTCAGAAACTGAAGTTTCTGAACAACAACCGCTTGAAAACGAAGCGCAGGGCTTGTTCATAACCAACCGGGTTATTGAATAAGTCCGCTCTACTATTTTTTTATGCTGGGAAGTATCGCGCCCTGTGGGGGTGTGTTGAATTTTTCCGCTGACGCGGGCCGGAGGGATTATGCGTTTGCTTATTTTTAAGGATTATGGGGAGCTTAGTTTTTTTGGGGCCGAAT
>JAIRSD010000158.1 GCA_031255615.1 Treponema sp.
GCCTTCCTGCCCCGGAACCGATCCCGTACCGCGCCTCCCACCAGGTAGAGCTGTTTTCCTTCCTGGGCGAAGAACAGCGCGATCTCTTTAAGCAGGGGATGGATATTCATCATGAGCCCGGAACTGTTACCAGTGGTAAAAAACCTTGAGGTGATTTCCTGTATCCCTGGGGAGAATTTTGCTCCATTGTAATCTGCCTACCACAACGCCGGGCGCTATGTTAATGGATTCTGCAAAACGTTCAATGTCCGCCAGTGAAGGCTTACCATTTTGTATCAGCCTTTGCAGATGTACGGGCGGGATGAGCTTGTCTTGCGCAAACGTGTCGGCTTCATCTTCCTTTTTGTTGTCTAATTGACTGCCTTCAAGGAAAACCCCCCTGCGTCCATGCAGGAGAATATGCCCCGCCTCATGGAAGAACGTAAACCAGAGATGGTCGTTGCTTTTAAGATACAGACTGAGCTGTATAACAGGTTTGTTTCCAATCCAGCGGGTCGCGCCATAAATGCCAAGGTTAGTCAAGGCCGGCACAAAAATGACAAGCACGCCAACTGAAGCGCAGAGATCTATCAGATTGGGAACGAAAACTTCCGGGTCTTTTTCCCTTGTCAAACCGCGAATTTTATCGAGAATGTCTTGAAAGACCTTTCTGTTATACAAAGCGCATTGCGCGTTCTGCGCTTCAATTTCCCCCCGGCGCAGCCATGCCGATATGATTTCAATACGCTTGTCTTGCTTCTGCGTCTGCCGGTAGACAACCCCGAGATTGTTGGACCATACGGCGTCCCACTGTTCAGGTGAGGCTATACCGAAAAAACGCAGTACCTCTTCCAGTTGCTCTACTTTATCCTTCAGTTTGCGAATCCACCCCAACTTTGCCATATTGGCGACCGGAATATTGTCGAGCCATTGCAGGTATGATTCCATGTGTTTTCTTTCGGCGATCCGGGCCTTGTCATCCTGGCGTTGGCGTTCCAGGCTGCTCCAGAAGCAGGCCGGACGGCCAAGGGTGCGTTCCAGCTTTAGCGCCGTTTCAGGCGTAATCGGGGATTTGTCATTGATAATTTCGTTAATAGTCTTCTTCGCCAGGCCTGTTCTGTCTGCAAGCTCAGCCTGCGTCATAACGGCGTCCTCAAGATACTCATTGAGTACTTCGCCGGGAGTAACCACGTAATCAGGAACGAAGTTATTGTACGTATTACTCATGTGTATTCTCAATCCCCACGATTTTTACGGCGGTTACCCGGAACCAATCCAACCCGCCGTCTTCGTGTACAGGGATCGGATCATGATCGGGAACAAAAATCAAACGATACGGATGATCCAGATCCATTGAAAGTTGCCCCTTGCGTTTCCCTCCGGTCAATTCGTGGCATCGCTCCGGCCCGCTTTTAGGCGGCCAAAAGACCTTAAGGTTTGCGGCTGCCCGTAATCCAGTCATCCTCAGACGAATTTTCTTGGCCCGCAAAGCTCCGTGTACCCTGTCAAGCCGGGCCCCTTCCTGGAATTCCTTTTCCAGTTTTCTATTGTTAAAAGATATATCCAAAACAGATCCCTGTCAATACTCATTAACCCGATAGGTTAATAAAAATCGAAAAATTCTGTCCGTGACCCTTGGGGACGGGATTGTTGATTCAAACAACTTGACAGTATACGGGCATAACGAACAAGATACAACACAAGGGACAATTACCGATACCGCAACGAATTTTTAAGGAAGTCGCGGACCTCCGGTACGAGTCCCTAATGTTTCTACAGTATGGACGGATACGAATTATTAAGTGAGAAGATGACACACATTTCCAATCTCTCCCCCGGACTGCTGGGGGCGGCGTTTATCGGCGGAGAGGGGCCCTGCCCGGATCGGTGCCGCCGTATTTTGGCTGAAGTTCCGGGCAGGCTCCTGATCGCTGCCGCCGATTCGGGCCTTATAGCAGCGGAAGCTGCGGGTTTCTGCCCGGACTGGGTCGTGGGCGATATGGACTCCCTGGACGATCCGGCCAGGCTTGAGAAATACCCTCCTGAACGGGTTCGCCGTTACCCCAGAGACAAAGATTTTCTTGATACGGAACTGGCCCTCTCCCTGCTCTGGGAAAAGGGTTGCGCCGAAACCTGGGTCCTGGGCGGCGGCGGAGGGCGGCTGGATCATCTTTTGGGTATCCGTTCCCTCTTCGAGCGGGAACGCTTCCCCGCCCGCTGGATTACCGCCCGGGAGGATGTCCGCGCCCTGGAGGCCCCTGGGGAACTTAGCCTGGAGATCCCCCCGGGAGGAAGAGTCTCGGTGTTTCCTCTGGGGCCGGGCCCCTGGGAGGCGGAGAGTCGGGGGCTTAAGTGGACCCTGGCGGGTCTTTCCTGGAACCGGGGTTTTATTGGGGTGAGTAATGTGGCCGAAAGTGGTATCTTTGAGGTAAGGGCCCTGCGGGGCCGTTTCATGGTGATGACGGAGGCGTGAATGGCGGTCATAATCGACGGCAAGGCGGCGGCCCGGAGGCTGCGGGAATCGGCGGCTTTGCGGGTTGCCGCGTTGAAGGAGAAGGGGATTGTCCCCTGCCTGGCGGTTGTCCTCCTGGGGGACGACCCGGCAAGCCTTTCCTATGTGGCCGGCAAGGAGAAGGCCCTTGCCGAGGCGGGGATGGGGAGCCGGGACATACGGCTTCCCGAGGAGACGGAGGAGGGGGAACTCCTCGGTCTTATCGCCCGGCTTAACGCCGATCCCCTGGTGCACGGTATCCTGGTGCAGCTTCCCCTGCCCGCCCGTATCGATCCGGGCCGGGTAATCGCCGCCATCGATCCCGCCAAGGACGTGGACGGTTTCCACCCGGTTTCGGTGGGGAACTTAGTCCTGGGCCGGCCCGGCTTTCTCCCCTGTACCCCCCACGGGGTAGTGGTTCTGCTGCGGGATCTGGAGATACCCCTTTCAGGGGCCCACGCGGTGGTGCTGGGAAGATCCAATATAGTGGGGAAGCCTCTGGCGAATATCCTCTCCCGGCGGGATGTAAACGCCACCGTAACCCTCTGTCATACGGGGACGAAGGATCTTGCCGGTCTTACCCGGCAGGCGGACATTCTGATCGCCGCGGCGGGGAAGCCGGGCGTGGTAAGCGCGGGCATGGTAAAAGAGGGGGCGGTGGTGATCGACGTGGGGGTGAACCGGGTGCCCGACCCTTCGGCGAAGAAGGGCTACCGGCTCCGGGGGGATGTGGATTTTGAGCCCGTGGCGGAGAAGGCGGCCTACATTACGCCGGTACCCGGCGGGGTAGGGCCCATGACTATCGCCATGCTTCTGGAAAATGTCGTTCTGGCGGCGGAGGTATCCCATGGATGAAGGAGACCGGCGGAATTCCCT
>JAIRSD010000178.1 GCA_031255615.1 Treponema sp.
GCGAACATCCGCAGGGATGCGGATGTTCGCCCGCGCAAGGGATAGGAAGGGTGCGGAGCAGCCACGCCGCAGGCGGGGCCGGAGCGAAGCGGAGCCCTGGATAGCCCGGTTTTTTGCGGACCGCCGCAGGCGGGCCGTAAAAAATGCGCCCAAAAAGAACTCGATATAGGGCGGAGAATTTTTTCCGCGTATCTTTTTTTTGATTGATGATTTAGAGTTTTCCCGGAGGATGGCATGTACGATTTTACGACCCGGATTGACCGGACCGGAACCGGCTCGGATAAATGGGATTCTATGCGGCGGCTGAGCCCGGACCTGGGTAGGGATATTGTGCCCCTTTCGGTGGCGGACATGGAATTCAAGATGGCCCCGGAGATTACCAGGGGTTTGCAGGATTTTTTGAACGGCCTTGTCCTGGGTTACACCGGGCCGACGGAGCGGTACTACGACGCGGTTCGTTTCTGGATGAGGGACCGCCACGGCTGGGATATTAAGGACGAATGGATTGTCCTTACCAACGGCGTGGTGGCGGGTTTTTTTAGCGCGGTCAAGGCTTTTACCGCCCCCGGCGAGGGGGTTATCCTTATGCCGCCGGTGTACTATCCCTTTTTTATGGCCGCCGAACGGAACAACCGCCGGACGGCCGCCAGTAATCTGGTTTTCAAAAACGGCCGTTACGAGATCGATTTTGACGATCTGGAAGAAAAGGCCCGGGACCCCAATAACCGGGTCCTCCTTTTTTGCAGTCCTCATAATCCGGTGGGCAGGGTTTGGGAGGCCGGGGAGTTGAAAAGGGTCGGCGATATTTGCCTGCGGCACGGCGTTACCATTATTTCCGACGAGATTCATTTTGATCTTATTATGCCCGGTTTTACCCATACCCTGTTCGCTGTCCTGGGGGAGGAGTACGCGCAGAACATGGTCGTCTGCACGGCCCCCAGCAAAACTTTTAATCTGGCGGGCATGCGTTCTTCCAACATTATCATCCCCAACAGGGAATTAAGAAAAAAATATCTGGAGGAAATTTCCCAGAACCTGGGAGCCCCCGCGCTGAATACTTTGGGCTACCGGGCCTGCGAAATCGCCTATACCCGCTGCGGGGACTGGCTGGCTGAACTTATCACGGTCCTGGACGGCAACCGGAGGCTGGTGGAGGAATTTATCTCCCGCCGTATTCCCCGGATAAAGGTATGCCCCTTGGAGGGGACCTACCTCCAGTGGTGGGACTGTAGGGAACTGGGCATGGATTACCGGGAGCTGGAAACCTTCATGATCAACGAGGCCCGGCTTTTCCTTGACGAGGGGTATATCTTTGGCGAAAACGGCCGGGGCTACGAGCGGATCAACCTGGCCTGCCCGGCGGCGGTGCTGGAGGAATCCCTGGAACGGCTTGCCGGGGCCCTCGCAAAGCGGGATCCCCGCCTGGCGGCTGCATATTAACGAGCGGGAATTGATGTCCGCCGGGGGCCGGATGTTCCCGGTCGCGGGGGCAATTCCCGGTTAAAAAGAGGCTGCATATTAAGCCCCTTTTGGGCGCATTTTTTGCGGCCCGCCTGCGGCGGTCCGCAAAAAACCGGGCTATCCAGGGCTCCGCTTCGCTCCGGCCCCGCCTGCGGCGTGGCTGCTCCGCACCCTTCCTATCCCTTGCGCGGGCGAAAAACGGCATCCCTGCCGTTTTTCGCCTTTCGGAGTTGGCGCGCGCCAACTCCATCTTTGAAACAACCGGCATCCCTGCCGGCATCCGTGCCGTTTTTGAGCCTGGGGTTTTGCGAAGCAAAACCCCAGGAAGTTGCTCGCACCGGCCTCCATGCCGGCGCGGCATTATATACCGACAGATTCCCCGCCCGGAGGCGGACCGGGAATAAACCGGAAACAGCTGCGGCTATCCATTCCTTCGTGTTCCGTGGTGCGCCTTCGTGGTTAAAATTCCTGTTCCCGGTTATTTCGCTTATCCTACGGTTTAACACAAACAAGGCAGTAAGGCGGCTTAGACAAAAGGACCGGATATGCGGATGAAAAAAATTAACCACTAAGGCGAAGAAGGCGCACAAAGACCGGGGACAGGAGGCGGTTATACATTCCTTCGTGTTCCGTGGTGCGCCTTCGTGGTTAAAATTCCTGTTCCCGGTTATTTCGCTTATCCTACGGTTTAACATAAACAAGGCAGTAAGGCAGCTTAGACAAAAGGACCGGATATGCGGATGAAAAAAATTAACCACTAAGGCGAAGAAGGCGCACAAAGACCAGGGACAGGAGGCGGCTATCCATTCCTTCGTGTCCCGTGGTGCGCCTTCGTGGTTTATCTTCCTGTTTCCGGTTATTTCGCTTATCCACGGTTTAACGTAAACAAGGCAGTAAGGCAGCTTAGACAAAAGGACCAAATATATGGAGGCAAGAAATTGACCGCGAAGATGCGGAAGACACACAAAGACCGGGGACGGTTATATATTCCTTCGTGTTCCGTGGTGCGCCTTCGTGGTTTATCTCCCTGTTTCCGGTTATTTCGCTTATCCTACGGTTTAACATAAACAAAGCAGTAAGGCAGCTTAGACAAAAAGACCAAATATATGCAGGCAAGAAATTGACCGCGAAGATGCGGAAGGCACACAAAGACCGGGGACAGGAGGCAGCTATAACATTCCTTCGTGTTCCGTGGTGCGCCTTCGTGGTTTATCTTCCTGTTTCCGGTTATTTCGCTTATCCACGGTTTAACGTAAACAAGGCAGTAAGGCAGCTTAGACAAAAAGACCGGATATGCGGATGAAAAAATAACCACTAAGGCGAAGAAGGCGCACAAAGACCGGGGACAGGAAGCATTTATCCATTCCTTCGTGTTCCATGGTGCGCCTTTGTGGTTTATCTCCCTATTCCCGGTTATTTCGCTTATCCCGCAGTTTAACATAAACAAGGCAGTTTCCTGAACCGGGCCACATACATAGGCCCCCTGCCCCCGGCACGGTCGGGGAGGACGATCCTGCCGTATTGGGCGGCTTCCCCCTCCGTAAAATCCGGAGGATCGGCCAGGACGGTGCCCTCGTATTTTTCCAGCAGCCGCCCGGCCACCCCGTCGTTTTCGCCGGGATTTATGGAACAGGTAGCGTAAACCAGGGAACCGCCGGGTTTTAGCAGGAGAAAGGCCGCGGAAAGAAGGGACCACTGCCGCTTGGCGAGAGTCCGGGGCCGGGCGGCGGTCCACCGGGAGAGGGCCCCGGGATCCCCCAGGACATGCCGCTCGCTGGAGCAGGGGGCGTCCAGGAGGATCCCGTCGAAACGGCCCCATTCGCTTCTCCGGGCCCCCGCGGCGGCGGCGTCAAAACCGGAGACCCGCACCAGGGCCCGCTTTTCGGCCCCCAGGTGCTCGTCCAGCACCGCCAGCAGCCGCCTGCGCCGTTGGGAGGATAATTCGTTAGCCAGAATCCGCCCCCCCTCTATCCGGCCCGCCAGGACGAGAGTCTTGCCCCCCGGAGCCGCGCAGGCATCCAGGATTTCCCCGCCGCCCTCGGGAATCCGCAGAGCCCGGGCCGCCAGAACCGAGGCGTAATCCAGCCGGTACGGTTTAGCCAGGCCCCCGCTGTAGAGAACGCTCCCGGTCTCGGCCAGAAGACTCTCCCGCAGTCCCTCCCAGCGGCCGCCGTAAAGGGCCTGGTAATAGCGCTCAAAAGCGGCGTTCCGGTCCATTGTTATACTCCGCTATCAAAATTTCACGAAAATCAAACGTTGACAAGTCCCCGCTTTTCCCCCAAACTTATAAATACATGACACAGTCTCTGGAAGATTATCTCGAAATGGTCAGTTTCCTCGCCGACGAAGGGGAAGTCCGGGTAACGGATATCGCCGTCCGGCTAAAGGTCAGCAAGCCTTCCGTCCTCACCGCCCTTAGAATCCTGGAGCAGCAGGGTTACCTGGACCATGAACGCTACCGCGCTGTAAGACTTACCCCCGCGGGTGTTGTCCGGGCCCGGGAAATTCGCGACCGCCATAGTCTTCTCACCGTTTTTTTGCAGGATGTGGTGGGGGTGAATCCGGAAATCGCGGAAAAGGACGCCTGCAAGATGGAACACCTCCTTTCCGATGAAACCCTGAAAAAGATAAAAACCCTGGTAAAGGCAAAAAAGAAAAACGCCAAACGGGAAATTTCCTCCGTCTGACGGCGCTCCGCTCCCCCGGTTCCCGCAATTCTCAGGTTAGAAGCATAAAATAAACCGGCTATCGAGCCCTTTTTGGCGCGTTTTTTGTGCGGCGCAGCCGCAAAAACCGGACTGTCGAGGCAGCCCTGGCAGGCTGCTTGGCCTAAAAATCAGATATGCAGCCGGAAGAAATTTACCACGAAGGCGAAGAAGGCGCACGAAGACCGGGATTGAAGGCTCTTTTTCATTCCTTCGTGTTCCTTGGTGCGCCTTAGTGGTCAACATTCTTATTCCCGGTTTTTCCGCTTATTCGGTGATGTAGTGCAATCAAGGTACTCGTGGGCTGCTTGGCCTAAAAGACCGGATATGTGGGTGGAAGAAATTTACCACGAAGATACTATGATTTTGAATTATCGGGATTGCGTGGTACTCTGGTCCGACGGGGCCGGAGAGCCGGCGGCAGGTTGATTCTACGCGTGGGGGAAATCCGGGCTTGCCCGGGGGAACCCCGGCACGAGGATTAGTCGAAACCGGCCGCCGTAAAGAAAAACGCTGCGCCGGGCGAAGGCCCGGCAGACAGCGTATAGGAGTACGGTGGTAACACAACACAAGATAATCGCTCCCGGCCCTTAATTTATACCAAGGAGCGGAGAAATGGTAGGAGAAAAAGGGCGGTATGTAGGAATTGGACTTTACCCCAGTAGGTAGACACTATTAAG
>JAIRSD010000225.1 GCA_031255615.1 Treponema sp.
GCCGGACGCGCCGAGCCTGCGGGTGTACCGCCGCCCGGACGGCAAAATCGGCGTCCGCAACGAAATCTGGATCATCCCCACCGTGGGCTGCGTCAACGACATTGCCCGGACTCTGGCCCGCTGGGGGGAGGAGGAACTATGCCGGGCAAAGGCCGGGGACCCGGAGGAAGGCGGCCTCGACGGGATCTACGCATGGACCCACCCCTACGGCTGTTCCCAACTGGGGGAGGACCACGAGGCGACCCGCAGAATCCTGCGGGGCCTGGCCCTGCACCCCAACGCCGGCGCGGTGCTGGTCCTTTCCCTGGGCTGCGAAAACAACAGCCTCCAGAGCTTTAAGGAATCGCTGGGCCCTGGGGCTGATGATGCCGGGCGGATAGCCTTCCTCTGCTGCCAGGACTGTGAAGACGAAATTGCCGAAGGGAAACGGCTCCTTGGCCGCCTTGCCGCCCAGGCCGCCCGGGCCCGGCGGGAAGAAGCGGGGCCGGAGGGCCTTATCCTGGGCCTTAAATGCGGCGGTTCCGACGGACTGTCCGGCATCACCGCCAACGCCCTGGTAGGCCGCGTCTCCGACGCCTTCTGCGGCTGGGGGGCGGGGGCGATCCTTACCGAGGTCCCGGAAATGTTCGGGGCGGAACAGATCCTCCTGGACCGCTGCGAAAGCCGGGGGCTTTTCGATCAAACCCTCGCCATGATCGAAGACTTTAAGGACTACTACCGTTCCCAGGGCCAAAGGATCTACGAGAACCCCTCGCCGGGGAACAAGGCCGGGGGCATCAGCACCCTGGAGGAAAAATCCTGCGGCTGTGTACAAAAGGGAGGCCGTTCCCCCGTCCGGGGACTGTGCCGTTACGGGGAGCGGGCCGGCGGGCCGGGACTCAGCATCCTTGAAGGGCCGGGGAACGACATGGTTTCCGTCACCGCCCTGGCCGCGGCGGGGGCCCAGCTCATCCTCTTTACCACCGGCCGGGGAACCCCCCTGGGCGGCCCGGTCCCGGTCGTCAAGATCGCCAGCAACACCGCCCTCGCCCGGCGGAAGCCCCGCTGGGTGGATTTCGACGCGGGCCGCCTCCTCAGCGAGGAGGCGGACTCCGTCCGCGCCGATCTCTTGGCGCTCATCGGGGCGGTCGCTTCCGGCAGAAAAACCCGCAGCGAGGAACAGGGCTGCCGGGAGATCGCCCTGTTCAAAAACGGCGTTACCCTGTAAGGGGGAACCTCGACCGCCGCCTGACCATCCGCCGGCGGATCCCGCAATTCCAGCCTGGAAGTCCGCGTATCGAGCGCGGGGCGGCCGCGTATCTGCGGCCTCCCCGCAAAAAACTCAAGCCCCGCCCCAATTCCCCGGCGGCGGAAGGGGGGCCCTTAGATAAAGCCCTCCTGCAATTCCCCGTCCCGTTCAATCACCGTTTTCCCCCCCTCCCCGTCAACGGCGGTGATCGTGGGGTTCTTCACCAGACCGTCCAGGTGGATCAGCGCCGGCGCGTCGTGGTCGTAGTTCAGGCCGATGGCGAAATGGCAGGTATGGAAGGCCTTTTCATCCTCCAGCATGCCGCCGGTGATGCGGGCGGCGGGATTCAGACCGATGCCGATTTCCCCGATATTCCGGGCGTTCCGGGCGTACAGTTCCCCCTGGCCGGGAGGCAGCTTCCCCGCCCGTTCCATGTCCCGGGCGTTCCGCTCCGCGGCCTCCACGGTGGCCCGCAGGGCCTCCGCCTCCTCCCCGCCGCTCATCGTCCGAACAAAACCCTTTTCCAAAGCGCAGCGGATAGGCTCCCGGATCATCAGGTCCCCCTTATAAAGGCTGATGCTCCCGTCAAACACGATAATCCCCTCAGCGGTCCCGTTCTCCGGGCTTATAAAGGTCTCCCCCGCCGGCAGGTTCCCCCCGCTCCCCCCCTGGGAAAAATCCCCGTCGTCGGAAAAGGCGAGCCGGTTCCGCAGACCGAAACAGGCATCGGTTCCGCCGGGAGCAACGACCCGCAGCGACACCGCCCGGTCCAGAACCGCCTTAATACCCGCGCAGCGCCGCTTAAGCTCCGCGTAATCAATCGGCACCGTGCGGATAAAGGAATCGATGGTGGTGGAAGGAGACCAAAAGGACCGGCAGGTCTTTTCCCCATACATGTGCAGATGGAAAATATGATCGTAGTCCCGGCCCTCGTAGACATAAGGCCGGGCGATAGCCGCGGCGTCCTTACCCAGCTTCTCCGCACTCAGGGAAATAAAAACCTCCGGCCTCGCGCCAAAAGCCGCCAGCACCGTCTCCTCCGCAAAGTCCATCTGACTTTTAACCGGCTGATACATCAGGGTAGGCCGCCCCCCCGCCTCCAGCACCGCGTCGTACACCGCCTGGGAAATCACCGACACCTCATGGCCGAGGTTGCTCACGATAAACACCTGCTCCCCCGGCTTAACATTAAGGGACACCCGGACGGCAATCTCCGCCGCCCGCTTCAGTTCGCTATTGGTCGTAGACATGGCGAAAGTATAGCGGAAAACAGGAACGGCAGGAATCAGGCCGCCCCCCAACCCGGCGAAATTCCCCGCCCGAAAAAGCAAAGCGCGGCGAAAACCTTGCATCATTCAAAGAGTCCTTCCTTTTGGGGCGCATCCCCGCCGGCCCTGGCGGTCCGGCGGGGACCGGGCTATCCGCTCCAATTCCCCGCCCCCGGCGGGGGCGGGGAATTCCGCTTCTATCCCTTGCGCGGGCGGAAGCCGTCCCGGCTTCCGCCTCTCCAAAGCATGGCATCCCTGCCGATATGGAGTTTGGAGCGCCGCCCCAAACTCCGCCAAAA
>JAIRSD010000229.1 GCA_031255615.1 Treponema sp.
CGTTCCGGGGTTTAGATCGGAGATAAGATTTTCAGGGCGGGGTGAGCCCGGCGGACCTTCCGGGGTCCCGGCAATTCCCCACCGGCGGTAAAGCCCGCGAGTCCGGCCCCTGCGGGGGCGGGATTGAACCGGTGAAATTCCGGCGCCGACGGTACAGTCCGGACGGAAGAAAACGACGATCGCCTGTGAGCGCCCTCCGGGGACGCCGCCGGGCGATCTTGAATTTCCGAAGAGGGCCCTTGAGGAGCAATCCTTAGGGGCTTTTTTTTGGGCTTCCGGCGGGCCCCGCGATCCTGGTGTGGAGGTACGTATGAAACGGGGATTAACGCTGCTTGCGGTCCTGCTTACGGCGGGGCGGCTCTTGGCCCTGGGAACCGGGGAGCGCGGCGCCGGCGGGGCGGGGAAGGATCCGGCCCCGGATTTTTCGGTACTGGTGTACATTACCGGGGTGGTGGCCGGCAGCCCCCCCTACGAACTCCTGGTGGAGGGGGCCCAGGCCTTTGCCGCGTCCCGGCCCAACGTTACGATCAAGGTCTACGAGGCGGGCTTTAACCAGGCGGAGTGGGAGGAGCAGCTTAGCTCCCTGGTGGCCGGGGGCGACTACGATCTGGTCCTCGGCTCCAATCCCTCGCTGCCGGAGATCTGCGTGAGCGTGGGGGAAAAATTCCCCGGCCAAAAATTCGTCATCACCGACGCGGAGTTTCAGGGCAATCCCCAGATCAGCACCTACCTCTACAACCAGTACGAGCAGTCCCTCTGTCTGGGCTACCTGGCGGGGCTGGTGACCACCAGTTCCCTGCCCCACGCCAACGGGGCGAAGAAGATCGGCTTTATCGCCGCCCAGGAGTACCCCATTCTGAACCGGCATATTGTCCCCGGCTTTCTGGACGGGGCCCGCCTGGCGGACCCGGCGGTGGAGCTCGACTTCCGGGTTATCGGCAACTGGTTCGACGCCAACAAGGCCGCGGAACTTGCCGGGGGCATGATCGACGCCGGCGTGGACGTGCTGGCCTCCATTGCCGGGGGCGCGTCCCAGGGGCTGATCCGCGCCGCCGCCGGGCGGGGGGCCTACATGGTGTGGTACAACACCAACGAGTACCGACTCGCCCCGGGGATCATCGTGGGCTGCGGCCTTATGGGGCAGAAAAAGCTGACGGAGGAAATACTCGCCGACGCCCTGGCGGGGCGGATAAACTACGGCTCCTCCCGCACCATCGGCTTTGCGGAGGGCTACCTGGATTTTATCGGCGACGATCCCGAGTACCTGGCCGCCCTTCCCCAGGACATTCGGGACAGCTTTGCCCTGTTTGTGGACAATCTCCGCGCCGGCCGGATCGCCTACACGGTCCCCCCCCTGCGCTGAGGGGCGGCGTGGCGGAGGATTACGCGGTACGGCTGCGCCGCGTCACCAAGGTATATCCCGGGGCGGCCCGCCGCGTGAACGACCGGATCGATCTGGATCTGAAGGCGGCGGAGATTTTGTGCCTGGCGGGGGAAAACGGGGCGGGAAAAACCACCCTGATGAAGATCCTCTGCGGGGCGGAACAGCCCACCGAAGGGGAAATTTTTATCCGGGGGAACCGGGTAAAAATCGCCAATCCCCTGGCGGCAAAGCGGCTGGGTATCGGCATGGTCTACCAGCATTTCATGCTCTTTCCCGATCTGACGGCGGCCCAGAACGTGGTCATGGGCATGGAGCCCCGGAAATGGGGGATCTTCTACGATCACCGGAAGGCCCTGGACCTGGTGGAGGCCCTTATCGGGGCCCACCATTTTTCCCTGCAAGGCGGCGCGCGGGTACGGGACCTGACGGTGGGGCAGAAGCAGCAGGTGGAGATTCTCAAGCTGCTCTACCGGCGGGCCGACATTCTTATCCTTGACGAACCGAGCGCGGCGCTGACTCGGCAGGAAACCGTATCCCTCTTTGCCACCCTGCGGAAGCTCCGGGACGCGGGGAAGTCCATTATCCTTATCACCCATAAGCTGCCGGAGATTGGGGAAATTGCGGACCGGGTGGCGGTGATGCGCCGGGGCGTCCTGCGGGGGCCGCTGGAGGCGGCGGGGCTCGACCTGACAAGCCTTTCGCGAATGATGATAGGGGAGGGGGAAGAGGCCGGGGAGGGGCCGGCGCCAAGGCGCGGAAGCTCCGGGCCCCGCCCCGAGGTTCTGCGCTTCGACCAGGTAAGGGTGACGCGCCGGGGCCAGAAACAGCATCTCCTGGATCATCTGAGCTTTACGGTGCGGGAGGGGGAAATTCTGGGCTTTGCCGGGGTGGGGGGCAACGGCCTGGGGGTTCTGGAGGCCCTGCTGGGGGGCTTTTTGTCCCCCGCTTCGGGGGCGATCTACCACCGGGGAAGGAATATTTCCCGTCTTCGCTGCGCCGGCCTGCGCCGGGAGGGCCTGGCCTATGTGCCGGCCGACCGCCTGCGGGTGGGGACCGCGCCGGGGGCGACGGTGGAGGAGAACCTAATCATAAACCGCCGGCGGGACTTCGCCCCCCGTCTTTTTTTTGACCGAAAGGCGGCGCGCGCCTACAGCCGGGACCTTGTCCGGCGCTTTAATATTTCCGGCGGCGATGATCGGATCCTGGGGCAGAGCCTGGGGACCCTTTCGGGGGGCAATATTCAAAAGCTGATCCTGGCCCGGGAGATTGACCAGTTCCGGGATTACCTGGTATTTTCCGAACCCGCCTGGGGTCTGGATATTATGGCCGGCGCCGCCGTGTACCGCGAGATACGGCGGCTCCGGGACGGGGGGGCGGCGGTGCTACTCATTTCCACCAATTTGGAGGAGATCCTCTCCCTGGCGGACCGGATCATCGTGCTGTACCGGGGTTCCGCGGCGGCGGAACTGCGGGACCCCGGCGGTATTCCCGATGTCCGGGAAAAAATTGGCGCCTACATGCTGGGGGGGAAGGCATGAACAGTAATCGTAAGGTTCCGGGAAGCCGCCGGGGGCCGCAGCTCCCGGCGGCCCCCCCGTATCCAAGCCTCCGCGCCGCCGCCGGCATGCTGCTTATCCTTGCCCTTTCCCTGGTCCTGGTAGTTATACTGTCTTTTCTTTTTAGCAAAAACCCCGGCAGGACGCTGTGGTTTTTCTTCCTGGGCCCCCTGCGGAATCGTTACCAGTTTGGCAACATGCTCAACGGCGCGGTACCCCTGGCCCTTGGCGGCCTGGGGGTCTCCATTGCCATGAAGGCAAATAATTTTAACCTGGGGGGCGAGGGCCAGGTATACGCGGGGGCCCTGGTCTCCACCCTGGCCGGCCTTGCCCTGGGGAGGATCTTCGCGGGCTCTCCGCTCCTCTCCTGCCTGGGCGCGGCGGCGGCCCTGCTGACGGGGGCGCTTTTTTCCGGCCTCACGGCCTGGGTTTCCGGTTTTTGCCGGGCCAAGTGGAACACCAGCGAACTCATCACCAGTTTTCTTATCTCCGGCTCCCTGGTACTGATCGTCGACTACCTGGTAACCGGGCCCTTTATGGATCCGGCGACCAACCTCCTCTCCACGGAAAAAATACCGGAGTCCTTCCGCTTTCCCCGGATCCTCCCCCCCTCCAATTTAAACGCCGGTTTTATCTTTACTCTGGGGGCTATCGTCCTGGCCGCAGTGTTCCTGTACCGGACCAGGACGGGCTACGAGATCCGCATGACCGGCGGCAATGAAGTATTCGCCCGCTACGGGGGCATAGAAACGGGGCGGATCACGATGTGCGCCATGTTCCTGAGCGGGGCCTTTTACGGCCTGGCGGGGGGCTTTGCGGTATACGGAACCTACTACGCCACCATAAAGGAATTCTCCTCCGGCCTCGGCTGGAACGGCCTGGCCGCGGCCCTTATCGCCCGGTTCCGCCCCGCCCTGATTCTTCCGGCGGCGGTCTTCTTTGCCTGGATTGGCGCGGGCGCTCGGATGACCATGCAGTTTTCCGATATGATGCTGGAAATGGCCTCCGTGGCGCAGGGAGTAATACTGCTGCTGGTAACAAGCCAGGTGCTGTTGAACCTCTTTGGAAGGAGCGGGCCCCGGTGAGTTTTCCCCTGCTGCACAGCGCGGTGAACATTATGACCCCCATCCTCTTTGCCGCCCTGGGGGGGCTTTTTACCGAACTGGCGGGGACCCTCAACATAGCCCTGGAGGGGCTCCTCTTAACGGGGGCCTTCGCGGCGGCGGCCGGGGCCTACTACACCGGGAGCCTGGCGGGGGGGCTGGCGGCGGGGATCCTCGCCACCACGGCCCTGTCCTGCCTGCTGAGCGCGGTGATTCTTAAACTCCGCGCCAATGTGTTTGTCGCGGGCCTGGCAGTAAACCTGCTGGCCGGGGGCCTCTCCGTTGTTTTATCCTCCCGCCTCTTCGGCAAACGGGGCGTAGTAACTCTGCCGGATCTCCAAGCCCTTCCCGTACTGCGCCTTACCTCGATCCCGATCCTGGCCGATCTCTTTTCGGGTCACAGTCCCTATGTCTACGCCTCCCTGCTGCTCCTCGCCCTAAGCGCCCTGATCCTCTACCAAACCCCCTTCGGGTTCCGGCTGCGGTCCTGCGTCACCAATACCGGCAACGCCGATGCGCTGGTTTCCCTGGGGCTCAGGCCCGGGGTCTACCGCTTCGCCGCCCACCTCATTGCCGGGTTCTGCTGCGGCATCGGCGGCTCCTCCCTCTCCCTAGGCCTTGGGGCCTTTGTCCCCAACATCTCCGCCGGCAAGGGCTGGATCGCCCTGGTGGTTATTTTTCTGGGCCACCGGAAGCCCCTGGGGCTATTGGGGGCGGCCTTTATCTTCGGCCTGGCCGAGGCCTTTTCAAACTACGCCCAGGGTATCTTCCACGTCAGCGCGGACTTTATCCTCGCCATTCCCAACATCTTCACCCTGCTGGCGCTGATCGGCATTTCGATATACAAGGGGCGGCGGGAGAGGCAGTAGCACCCGGGCAGCGTCAGGCGCGGTATTTTGGTCCTTCTGTATTTACAACAAGAAATCAATGTGGTAATTCAATACCCAGAAGAAGATGAAAATCAAATATGACCTGTCGGTTCTATCTAGTGTCTGTCTATAAAGTCAGGAACAGGCCGGATTGAGACGTGCAGATGTCAGGAGAAAATGCGAAGGATTGACAAAAAGCATTAGGCCTGTCATAATAAATTACTATGAAAATATTTGAAGCGTTACTGTTAAAGTTTG
>JAIRSD010000254.1 GCA_031255615.1 Treponema sp.
CTTCGTGGTAAATTTCTTCCGCCCGCATATCTGGCCTTTTAGGCCAAGCAGCCTCCTAGTACCTTGCTTACACTAAACCACCGGATAAGCGAAAGAACCGGGAACAGGAATGTTAGCCACGAAGGGGCACCAAGGCGAGCTGCGGCTCGCCAGGAACACGAAGGAATGAAAAAACGCCTCCAATCCCCGGTCTTCGTGCGCCTTCTTCGCCTTCGTGATAAATTTCTTCCGCCCGCATATCTGCTTTTTTAGGCCAAGCAGTCTGCTGGTACCTTTGTTAATTCTAAATCACCGGATAAGCAAAGGAACCGGGAATAAGAATGTTAACCACGAAGGCGCACAAAGGAACACGAAGGAATAAAAAAAACGCCTTCAATCCCCGGTCTTCGTGCGCCTTCTTCGCCTTCGTGGTAAATTTCTTCCGTCCGCATAGCCGATCTTTTAGGCCAAGCAGCCTGCTAATACCTTGCTTACACTGCATCATCGGATAAGCGAAGGAACCGGGAACAGGAATGTTAGCCACGAAGGGGCACCAAGGCGAGCTGCGGCTCGCCAGGAACACGAAGGAATGAAAAAACGCAGCGGGTCTCAGTTTACCCGGTCTGCCTCTGTCAGGGGCGGCTTATGCTTCGGCATTTATGCCGCGGCAGAAGCCGCCCCTGACACAAGACAGGAAGGGCGGGGCACAGCGAGTGCGCAAGGGATAGGAGCGGCCAACAAAAAACCCGCAGGGTTTTTGTTGGAGCGGATAGCCCGGTTTTTTTGCGAAGCAAAAAAATGCGCCCAACCTACATTCGATATACGGCGTGTTCTCAACTGGGCATTGCCGGAATAACCGCATCTAACCACCGCCCCGGTTGAAATCGGGCTGCCGGGGCCCTACCAGCCGAGGATCCGTTTACGATAGGCGCGGCCAATCCGGTCCAGGGCGGCGGGGAGGCCCTCCCCTTCCTGAATCTGCCGGCGGAGATCGCTGCTGAACTGGTTCATGGAGAAGTGGCGGTAGAGGAACAGCGAGTCCCCCAGGGGGGTTCCGGGGCAGTCTTCTCCGAGGGCTCTGGTGTAGGGTTCGAAGATTCCCCTCTCCTTCATTTCCGAATACCCGATGATCCACACCGGCAGGGCGGGGCAGGCCCCTCCGGCGGAAAGGGCCCGGTGGAATTCCAGGAGCACGGAGGCCATGAAGCGCTGGGTTTCCCCGATGCGGCGGGCGAAATCCGGCCCCCCCAGGCGGCAGAGTTCCTTTAGCTCCCCGGTCCGGGGGCTGTGGACGGGGGTTTTATTCAGGATAAGGACGTTTTTCCGCAGGTCGATCCCCAATTCCGCCGCGGTATGGAAAAAACCTTCGGCAATTTTTCCCGACGGCCCCGCCAGATAGCGGCCGGTTTCCTGTTCCCGGCGGCCCGGATTGTCCCCCACGAGGATTAGGCGGATCTCGTCGGCGGGGGCGACTTCGTCCAAGGCCTGGTTGTACACCAGGGAACGGCGGACCGTGTAACCCGGACCGGAGCGGCTGTCCGCCAGGCTCTGCTGCAAGGTTTTTAGGCCGGGAAAGGCCCGGCGGAATTTTTCCACCCCCTCCCGGTAGCGGTCGCGGGCTCCGCAAAAGGCGGTCCAGGCTGCTTTTTTCATGGAATCCCGGAAGCGCCCCGCTTACCTGGTGGCCCGGGTGCCCTGATGAAAGATGAGCCGCCAGGCCGCGTCCTTTCCGGCGGCGTTCACTTCCCAGCGCCAAAGGGAAGACCGGTTGGATATGATAATCCGCCGGTTCTTTTCCGTCTCCAGGATGTAGAGGGCCAGGATAATATCCTCCGAAAGCCGGCGGGTCTTAAAATTGACAAAGGCATAGTCAAAGAGATCCCCTGAATTGGCCAGCAGATGCGCGATGGTGCCGAAGTAATTGTAGATCTTCCCGGAGGAACCGTATTCGATAAAGTCCGGCGAGATAAGCCGTTCCAGTTCCTCCCTGTTTCTCCGGACCTCTGAAGACAAAAGTTTTTCTTCCAGCTCTTTTATAAACATGTCGTCGTCCATTCGTATCCTCAACATGAAGAGGTTTCCCCAAGATTGAAGGGTTGGGGAGGCCCCTTACAAGAGCAGGGCCTCGATATCGATCTCCCCGGCGCCGCAGGGCACGGTAATACCCCAGTTTTCCAAAACCTGGGGATGGATTTCACCAAAAACCCCGACGGCCTCGTCCTTATACAAAAGGGCGGCGGCCCGGCCGGGAATAAAACGGCGGTCCCCGCTCTCCTCCACCCGGTAGTCCCGGGAAAGATAGTAAAACAGGGTCTGAATTTGGGCCGCTACGGTATTAAAGCTGGCATCCCCGCCGGCATGGACAAAGCCCAGGTACTGCCGGGTCTTGACCCCGGTGCTGTTCCCCGTGCCTTCAATCGTATCGGCGGCGCCGGCGGTATAGCCCTCTCCCTCCGGGGCCCTAAAGGCGACCTTTCCCAGCTCAAAGATCCGGTGGGGATAGGCGGCGTGCCCGGAAACGGCCTCGCTCGCCAAAAGGGACGCCAGCGCCGTATCCCGGACGTATTCATAGTTTTCCGTCATGGGATTGGCGATCCGGAGAATCCGCTCCCCCTCCCCCAGCATCTTCTCCACCAGGTCCCGGCGGGAACCCAGGTAGTTGTAGATCATTTCCTGATAGCCCAGGCCGATCATCGAGTCCCTTACCCGGCGGCTGAAATGGGTAACGGGGCTCAGGCGGCCCACGGTAAAATCCCGGGGCCGCTGGGGTTTGAAATTCTTAAGACCCCGGCCGATCATCACGTCTTCCATCAGGTCGGCGGCGTGGAGGAAGTCGTTCCGGTACGCCGGGGGCCAGGCCCGGATTCCCTCTTCCGGGGAAGCCTCCCGGGGGGCCCCCCGCTCAAGATCCCGGGCGGCCTCCGCCCGGACCCCCATGCGCTCCAGGGCGGTGATGCAGGCGGCGGCGTCAAGCGGTTCCCCCAGGAATTTTTCTATCCGGGAAAGGGAGCAGAACACCGGCTCCTGGAAATAGTAGGGGCACACCAGGTTCCGGCCAAAGGGGGTGTCGTAGGCGTACTCAACCTCCACCGGCTCGATGGTGTAGCCCTGGTCCGCCAGATCGCAGGCCATGATGGAGGCGGAGAGGGTAACCGAGGGCTGATCCGTGCCGGTAAGTTCGACAAACAGGTCCGTATCCCCCACCTGGACCGCCCCCAGGTCGGCGGAATTGATGATCGGCGGGTAGGACAGGACCGCGCCGCCGGAGTCCACCAGCAGGGGATGGATGGGCTCGTGCTCCTGGATAAAGCCGTATTCCCTGCCCTTGGGATGCCGCCGCAGGATTTCCCGCAGGGTCAGGGGCCCGTCCCACTGGAGGGGCACAAAGGAGGTCCGGTCCGGGTCCGCCCCCCGGTAAATGATGGGCCACTTGATGATGGAGATCCGGTACAGGCCCATGGAGACGCTGCGCCGTTTGCGGCCGTAGTTCCAGGCCAGTTTTTCCTGGGTCTGGATCATGTCCCGCAGGGAAGCGTCGGTAACGGCCTTGCCGCCGGCGATAAAGCCCGCCAGGTAGGGCCGCACCTTCCTGACCCCCTCCCCCACCAGGACCTTATGGGCGGCCCGGCGGCAATTCCCCGGACGGGAAAAGAAGGGATACTCCGGTATGGCGCCGCCGTGGTAGACCCGGAGCTGCCTGGCGCAGCCCGCGGCGGCCCAGAGATCGGGCCGGTTCGTATCGTTCAGTTCGATCTTTAAGACCCGTTCCCCGGAGGGGAGGCTTTTGTCGGAATCCTCGTCCAGTTCCGCCTTGGCGCAACTGAGGGCCTCCTCGAAGGCCGCCCGGTCGGACTCCCAAATTTCGCGGTTCCCGGGGCGGGAATCTCCCCCCTCCGGGGATAATCCCGCCGCCAGGGAGTAAAAAATTTCTTCATTTACTTCGATTTTGGGCATCTGATAACTCCAAAGGATAGCGTTGCGCGGTACGGCGGATTTCAACGCCGTAAGGCCCCTCCAAAACCCCGGTTTCGCGGGACCCCGGCGCCTTGCCTACACTAGTACCTTGATTATACTAAATCGCCGGATAAGCGAAAAAACCGGGAATAAGAATGTTAACCACTAAGGCGCACAAAGGTGAGCTACGGCTCACCAGGAACACGAAGGAACGAAAAAGGACCTTCAATCCCCGCCTTCGTGCGCCTTCTTCGCCTTCGTGGTAAATTTCTTCCGTCCGCATATTCTCCTTTAGCCTAAACAACCTGCTGGTTTTGGGCCTATAAAAAAGCGCGGTTCCCGCGGCTCATGCCGGGAATGCGCCGGGCCGCCGAAAGCCGGGCGGGTGTTGAACCGCGCACAGGTGATATTAGGACGAATGGGCCTGTTCCCTCAAGGGCCCGCCTTGCGGGGCCGGGGGTTCCGGTTGAACCCCGGCCTGCCGCAGGGAGGGAATCCGCCGGCATGAATGCGGCAGCATTCAGCCGCGGCTGAACGCTGCCGCAGGGAGGCCGCCCCCGGCGCAATCCAGGAACGGCAGGGTACGGCGAAGGCGAAAACCGTGCTTGCACGGCTTTCGCGCCCGCGCAAGGGATAGAAGCGGAATTCCCCGCCCCCGGCGGGGGCGGGGACTTGGAGCGGATAGCCCGGTCCCCGGCGAAGCCGGGGATGCGCCCAAAAGAAAACGACACAGGGCCCGGCCCTTGTTCCTAAACGGGGATCTGCCGGATGGGGGCGCTTTCTCTGGCTAGGGCATTTCCATTACGTCCAGTTTGAGGAACAGTACGTTTCGAACCTTGGCGGTGTCCAGGAGCCGGGTGTTGAGGATCTCCCGAATCTCGTTTTTGAGGCGGAGTTCGTTTTCCGGGCTCAGGTCCACGGCGTATTTGCCGCTGAAATACTGGCGGACAAAGTCCCGCAGATCGTACTGGCGGGCGGTCAGCTCCGTGGCGGCGGCGTTGTTGTTTAGATCGTACTGGAGGATCATTTCCACCGTTACGTTGGTGACTACCGGGTCCCTGGTGCGGGTGGTTACCTGGCCGATAAGGGTGTAGTTGGCGTATTCCGGCCGCCGGCCCACATAGGGGGAGGTGGGATCCGCCACCGAGGTCTGGGCCTTGCCGCCTCCCTTGCTCATGATGGTAAAGGTGATTACCGCCACCGTGACGATAAAGATGAGGGCCCCCAAACCGATGGCGGCAATTTTGAGTATGCTGGGAAGCAATGCCCCTATGCCGGATGCTTTCTTCGGCGCCGCTCCTCCCGCCGCGCCGCCTTCGTCCTCAAGATCCAGATTATCCTCTACATCTCCCATTCCAACAACTCCTACAGATCCAAGGGTTCCAACGGTTTACGGTCCCAATAGCCCGAGGGCCCCAACAGCTTTACAGATGCCCGTCGTCCAAGATAATAATGTCTACCCGCCGGTTATAGGCCCGGCCTTCCGCCGTGTCGTTCCTGGCCACAGGCACGGTGTCCGCGAAACCGGCCACCTGGAATCGTTTCTCCTCTATACCTATATCGGTAAGGTAATGGAGAACGCTTATAGAACGGGCGGTAGAAAGATCCCAGTTGTCCTGCCAGGGCCCGTTGGGGTCCGTGGCTTCGTTGTCGGTGTGGCCTTCGATGCGGAGTTTCCGGTCCCGCAGTTCCTCCCCGGCCAGCATGGTTCCCAGCCGCAGCAAAATATCCCGGGTTTCCTCGATGTTAAGCCGGGCGCTGGCGGGGTTGAAAAAGGCGTCCGACGCCAGGGAGATCACCAGGCCCCGTTCATCGTGGGTCACCTTTACCTTGTTGGAGCGGATCTCCGGGTTAAAGAGGCTTACCGCTTTCCGCAGGGCGGTGCCCAGGGAGCGGCCCTTTTCCATGGAGGGCAGGGACATGACGGTGTTCCCCAGGTCCGCGTTGCGGCCCGCGCTGAGGGTACTGCCCCCCGGCAGGGAACCCATGCTGCGGGTTTCCATGGAGGCGACGATTTGCTGTATCTGGGCGGAGCTTCCTTCATCGGGGTTAAACATGATGACAAAGAAGCAGAGCATCAGGGTAACCATGTCCGAATAGGTGGTCAGCCACTCCTGCCCGGAGGGGCCGCTGTTTTCTCGTTTTTTTCTTGCCATAGCTGCCTTCTACCCAGCTTAGTCTTTGATCACTTCGGCTTCAACAGCTTTGCGGTCCGTTGGGTTAAGGTAGGCTAACAATTTCATCGCCAGAATCCGGGTATTGTCCCCGGCCTGGATGGAAAGGACCCCCTCGATCACCATTTCCCGGGCCATGGTTTCCTTGCTGTCGTGTATTTTCAGCTTGGCGACGAAGGGGATCATCAACAGGTTCGCCACCATGGAACCGTAGAGGGTGGTGACCAGGGCCAGGGCCATGTTGGGGCCGATGGCGGCTTTGTCGTCCAGGTTTTGAAGCATCCCGATAAGCCCGAGGACGGTCCCCAGCATCCCCAAGCCCGGCGCCAGGGCGCCCCACTGGTTGACCAGGGCGATCTTGTCCGCGTGGCGGCCCTGCATCTGGCTGAGTTCCAGTTCCATCAGGTCCCGGATGATGGCGGCGTCGGTGCCGTCCACCACGAGGCGCAGGCCTTTTTTCATAAATTCGTCGTCCAGGTCCTCCAATTCGTCTTCCAGGGCCAAGAGCCCTTCCCGCCGGGCCTTGTCGGAGAAGGCCATTAGCTTGGTGATGATTCCCTGCTCGTTAAAGACCGGGACCTGGAAAGTCCTGCCCAGCAGGGAGAAGATGCCCAGGCCGTCGGCCAGGGAGGAGCTGAGGAGCAGGGCGAAGTAGGAGCCCAGAACCACCATGAGGAAGGAGGGTAAGTCCAGGATGGAGGAGAGCTTGCCGCCTCCCACCACCACGGAGAATATCACCATGCCGAACGCGCCAAAAACGCCTATAAAACTCGATATATCCATGCGGCCTACTCCTCGCCCATGCTGGGAAAGATTCTGCGGCGATATTCTTCAATCCGCCGGAGCAATTCCTGAACCGACTCCCGGACGATCAGTTTTTTCCCCGTCAGCATAACCAGGGTAGTGTCGGGGTGAATCTCGATGGATTCGATTTGATGGGGGTTAAGGTAATATTCCGTACCATCCAGCCTGGTTACTTTAATCATTTTTCATATCCGGTAAGGAATCAACCGGTCTACCTCTTAAGGGTGAGGACTTCCTGGAGCAGTTGGTCCGCGGTTTGGATGGTTCGGGAATTGGCCTGGAATCCCCGCTGGGTGACGATCATATCAACAAACTGCTCCGCCATGTCAACATTGGACATTTCCAGGGCACCGGAAACGATCTTCCCCTTGCCGGCGATCCCCGAGGGCCCGATATTGGCGATTCCTGAGTTGTTGGAGGCCGTGAAGTTGTTGTCCCCCGCCTTTTCGAGGCCCCCCTGGTTGGGGAAGCTCGCCAGGGCCACCTGGCCCAGCATCCGGGTGTTCCCGTTGGAATACACTCCGGCGATGATTCCGCTCTGGTCTATCCTGAAGCTGTCCAGATACCCCATGGTGTAGCCGTCCTGGCTAAAGGCCTTCATGGAACTGGCCTCCGAATACTGGGTGATCGTGTTGGTAAGGCCCCCCACGGTCCCCAGATCCAGGGCGAATTCCTGCCGTACCGGCGCGCCGTCGTCGCCGGGGACGGCCCCCAGCACGTCGAAGGCCACATTCATCAATACCTGGCCGGCGGGGCCGGAGATGTTCCCCGCCCCGTCTACGGCGGAAAGCAGGGTCCCGTCGTTGGAAAAGTTCACCGTAAAGACCGGCGGATCCCCCGGCGCGGGGGCGGCCTCTCCCAGACCCACCGCCGTATTGACGGGGTCCTCCGTTTCCGGGTCAACCACCACCGCGGCGTTCCAGGAGTTGTTTTCTCCGGGAACCCGGGTAAATTGGAGTTCGAGGATGTGATCCTGGCCGAAGGAATCGTATATTTTGATCGCCGTGGTCCAGGTGCTCCGGTTGATCTGGGCCTCTGTGGGGTTCTCGGGAAGTTCGGGAAGCCGCTTATCCAGATTGCAGGCGAAATTCACCGTGGTGGTAGCCCGGGCGGCGTCTTTGCCCCCCACGGGGATGACGAGGTCCTCCACCTGCCGGGATACGTCGATATAGGTTTCCCCCCCGGCTTCCCGGGCCATCCAGCCCTGAACCCGCATGCCGTTGGCGGGGTTCACCATAAGGCCATCTTCGTCAACGCTGAAGGCCCCGGCCCGGGTATACATGGTCTGTTCCCCGTCCCGCAGCACGAAGAAGCCGGTTCCGGAGATTGCCAGGTCCGTCCCCACCCCGGTAGTCTGAAGGCTGCCCTGGATATGGATCGTATCTATCGAGGCGATGGACATGCCCAGGCCCACTTCCTTGGGATTCACCCCCCCCAGATCTTCGGTGGGATGGGACGCGCCCTGGAGCTGCTGGTACAGGATGTCCTGGAAATTCACCCGGTTCCGCTTGAACCCGGTGGTGTTGATATTGGCAATGTTATTGCCAACTACGTCCATACGGGTTTGATGGTTTTGAAGCCCCGAAACGCCGGAAAATAATGACCGCATCATAACGCTATCTCTCCTGTCATAGGGCCGCCGGCAGGCGGTCTCCTCTTATTCAAAAACTTTGACGACCTGATCCCAGCCGTAATAGGTTCCGTTCACCAGGACCTGGGGCTCGCTTCCCCGGGTAACCGCCCGGACGAGGCCCTGGACGACCTGTTCCTTTTCCTCCCCCGGAACCGCCACCGCCAGTTCCACCTGTTTGCCCAGGGCGGAGGAGGCCTCCGTGTTGGTCAGCATCTCCGTAAGCCGGGCGAAATTTCCCGCCATGCCGGTCATCTGCTCCAGGCTGGAAAACTGGGCCATCTGGGCGATGAATTCCTTGTCCTCCATAGGGGCGGTGGGGTCCTGATGGGCGAGCTGGGTAATGAGAATCTTGAGGAAATCGTCCTGCCCAAGCTGCTGCCGCGGGACTTTTCCCTGATTGAGCGTAAGGTTCAGGTCCCGGACCAGTTGTTCCCGTTCGGCCCTTTCCCCCGCGTTCAGCACCGATTGAAGCGCCATAGGTTGAGCTCCTTATACCAGTATGTTGACTTGAATATGCCCGTTCCCTGGCCCGAAACCGTCTCCGGGTAAACCCGGAAAGGAAGTATCCGTTCTTTCCACTGCCTCATCGTAACGGGAGGCCGCCTTGTCCGCGGCCAGCCGGGAAGAATAGAATGGCCGATCCTCCCCCTGGAATCCCCCGGAACCCTGGCCGTCCTGGGCCAGGAAGGTGTTGAGTTCCGCGCTTTCGTAGCCCGAATCCCGAAACGCCTGTTCCAGGGAAGCAATCTCCCGCTCGAAGGCCCGCAGGGCTTCGCCGCTTTCAACGATGATGCGCCCCGCGATCTTGTTTTCGGTTAATTCCAAATGTATCTTTACATGCCCCAGGGATTCCGGCTTCAAGGAAAGCCGGATAAGCCCTTCCCCCTTGTCCCGAAGCACCACCTGGGCATGGCGGACGATGCCGCTGTTCAAATGCTGCCGGAGTTCCCGGGACAGAAGATCCTCGAAGGTCCCGGCGGGGGTTGCGGCATCCTCCCCCCCGGCGGCGGCCCCTTCCCCGCCGTTGCGGGGGCCCGGATCCCCGGACAGGAGATCCGGGGAAAGACCTTCCCGGTGCAGCGCCGGATCCGGCGGCCCGGCGGGGTTCAGGGACGGGGCAAGGGACGATTCCGGGGATTTCTCCCGGTAATCCCGCAGTTCCACCCTGCGCCGACTGTTCCCCCGGCCTTCCCGGGGATTTTCCGCCCCCCGCTCCTCCCGCGCCCGCCCCAGGGCCGGGGAGAGGCCGGAGGGATCCTCCTGACCCGACAGCGCGAATCCGCCGGCGGGATCCTGGGTGATCCCTGCCGGGGACAGGGGGAGGGCCCTTTCCTCGTCATGAAGGGCCGCCGAATGTTCGGGGCGCTTCGGGGAAAGCTCCCCCGGGCCCGGAATATCCGGGAACTCCGCGGAGTCCGGGGAATCCTCCGCCGGGGAACCGGCCTTTTCCGCGGCGGGGCTCCCCTTC
>JAIRSD010000121.1 GCA_031255615.1 Treponema sp.
GCAGTTTATCCCGATTATAGAATTGGAAAAGTGGATAAGAGACTCTTTGGCGCCTTTCTTGAGCCGATCCGCCGTTGGGTTTATGGAAACATCTGGAATCCAAAACATCCCGGCGCCGACAGCAGGGGTTTCAGAAATGATGTGCTGGAACTAATAAAGAGTTTTGGACTCAGTACGGTGCGTCTACCGGGCGGCAATTGGATTTCCGGCTGGGAATGGGAAAATTCCATCGGACCGCTGGAGCAACGGAAGACGCAGTTGGATTTGGCGTGGCGTCAATACGAACCAAATATCATCGGACACGATGAATATCTGGAATGGTCGGAGCGGGCGGGTATAGATCCTATTTATACGCTAAATTTAGGCAGCGCCGATCTGAAAAGCGCCTTCCATTGCCTTGATTATACCATGCATCCAGGCGGGACTTATTGGTCGGATCTGAGAAAAAAGCATGGCCGCGCGGAACCGTATAATGTAAAAACATGGTGTCTGGGCAATGAGATGGACGGCCCATGGCAGATTGCGTCCTGGGAAAAGGATCCCAGGGGCTATGCGATAAAAGCCCATGAAATTGCCAAACTGATTAAATGGATAAACAAAGACTGTGAGGCCGTTGCTTGCGGTTCAAGTTATACCACGACTTTTCCCCGCTGGGACTCGGAAGTTCTCGAACAATGCTATGAAAGCGTTGATTATATTTCCATGCACCATTATTACACCGCTCCGCCGGGGAATACAGACCTCCTGCTGAACGCCTCTTTGGTCTTTGACGGTTTCATCAAAACGCTTATTGCAGCCTGCGATTACATGAAGGCTATTAAACGCGCCAGAAAGACGATGATGATCGCCCTGGATGAGTACGGCGCTTCTTTTTCTCGTCCTTCCGAGCCCGTTTGCTGGTACGATGCCGCACGTGAGAATTTGATGGAATTTTCGGATGCAAATAACTCGCGCCCCTTTGTTCGTTATGATTCTTATAAATACAACGGGGAAGAAAACGGGCATGGATCATCGCAGATGCTTGACGCGCTGGCCCTTAATTCGATTACCCTGGCGCTTATAAGAAACGCGGATCGGGTTAAAATAGGATGTATGACCGGATTCTTGCAACAGGCCCTGCAAATAGACGAAAACCATACCTGGAAAACGCCTGCTTACTACGCCTACGAACAGCTTAACAAGTACGGCCGGGGAATATCATTGATGCCGGTTATTGACGGTCCTGTTCATAATGTCGAACAATCATGGATGGATACTTGGCACCAGTATCCCGCCTTCGAAAGAGTTCAGGATATCGAGGGAGCGGCCGTATTTAACGAAGAAGAAGAGGAATTAAGCCTTTTCCTGATAAACAAGAATCAGAAAGAGGCTATTCCTGTCGATCTTGATCTGCGCGGCTTTGAGGGATACAAACTGATAGAACATACAGAAATGCGGACCGATGATATAAACACGGCAAATACCTGGGACAGCCAGCCCATTAAACCTGTCAAGGCGGAATCCGCGAATTTTGAGAACGGCAGGGCGTCTTCTGTCGTTAAATCCCTTTCATGGAACTGTATAAGAATACGGAAATAATTTTAAACGGTTTTGTCCGGAACCTGTAGTCTGAAACTGCGGGTTTCGGAAAACTCCAATGCCGCGATCCGGCTATGCTTTAAGGGGAATGAATATGCAAGGAACACTAATACTGCACAGTGGAGTCTACCCGCCCCATGGAGTTTCGCTCCGCGAAACTCAGGATCCGCGGGTTTCCCGGTTCTTTGCGGGTTTTCATATCAAAGCCGCCGGCATGGAGGCCGGCGCGGTTAAACCCCTGGGGGTTTTCTTCGCAAACCCCCAGGCTCAAAAACGGCGGCGGGCGACATCTGTAAGTTGCCGCGCGGAACGCGGCAACTCGGAAGGCGGACATCCGCAGGGATGCGGATGCCCGCCCGCGCAAGGGATAGAAGCGGAATTCCCCGGCCCCGGCGGGGCCGGGGAATTGGAGCGGATAGCCCGGTTTTTGGCGCGGAGCGCCAAAAATGCGCCCAAAAGGGACTCGATAGGCGGCAATGTCTAAACCTGCCGGCCGCCTCCCGGATTTTTGGCTCGGTTCAGCCGCCCCCCGCGATGGTCCCGCCCCCCAGCACGAGGTCCCCGTCGTACATCACCGCCGCCTGCCCCGCCGTCAGGGCCCGCTGGGGCTCGTCAAATTCTATTCTGATGCGGTCCTCGCCGGTCTGCTCCGCCGTGGCCCACTGCTCAACCTGAAGGTACCTGGTCTTTACCCGGACCCGCGCCGGCCGTTCCAGCCGGGGGAGGGCGATAAGGTTAATGTTTACCGCCGTCAGGGTCTTTGAATACAGGTCCGCCTCCGGCCCCAGGGTAACGGTGTTGGCCTCTAGATCCTTGGCGGCCACATAGAGCCGCCCCTTCGCCGCCACCCCCAGGCCCCGCCGCTGCCCGGCGGTGTAGCGGACGATGCCCCGGTGCCTCCCCAGGACTTTCCCGGTTCCGTCTACGATATTGCCCGGCGGGTAGGTCTTTCCGGTCCACCGTTCCATAAAACCGCCGTAATCTCCGTCGGGAACAAAGCAAATATCCTGGCTGTCCGGCTTTTCCGCGTTGACGAATCCCAGTTCCGCGGCGCTTTCCCGGACCTGGGCCTTGGTCAGCTCCCCCAGGGGGAAGCGGGCCCTCTCCAGTTGTTCCTGGGTGAGGCAGTAAAGCACATAGCTTTGATCTTTTTTGGGGTCCAGGGCCTTTTTCAGGAGGAAGCGCCCGCCGCCCGGGTCCCGCTCTATCCGGGCATAGTGGCCGGTAACCAGGATGTCGTAATCGAGTTCCCGGGCCCGGTACAGGAGCCCCTGGAATTTGATGTACCGGTTGCAATCAATGCAGGGATTGGGAGTCCCGCCGGCCTCGTAGGTCTCCACAAAACGGCGAATCACCTCGTCCCGGAATTGCCCGGTAAAATTCAGTACATAATGGGGAAGCCCCAGCCGGTGGGCCGCCTGCCGGGCGTCGTTTACATCCGCCAGGGAACAGCAGCCCCTGGCGGGGCGCCCCGCTTTCCCGGAGGAATCGGGGGGGGGTGATTCTTCGGCGCCGTAGAGCTTCAGGGTTACGCCGATGCAATCGTAGCCCTGCCGGAGCGTCAGGGCCGCGGCCACGGAGCTGTCCACCCCCCCGGACAT
>JAIRSD010000049.1 GCA_031255615.1 Treponema sp.
GGCCGCCGGCGCTTCAACGGGCGCAACGGTCTTTGACGGCTTTTCAGGTTCCACGAGGGTAAGCCAGGCCTACGCAAAAAGCGGATACACCGTATACGCCAACGATATTGCGCCCTACGCGAAGGTTTTTAATACGGCCTTTTTGCTGAACACCCGGGAACCGGCAAGCTACGCCCCCCTAATCGACCACCTTAACAGCCTTGCGCCGGTAGACGGCTGGTTTACGGAACATTACGGCGGCGACGGGGAACATAGGAATTCAGACAACGGAGACGGTTTCAAGAAACCCTGGCAGAAAAAGAATACCCGTAAACTCGACGCGATCCGCGAGGAAATAGACGCGCTGGATCTGGATGAAATCACGCGGGCGGTCGCCCTTGCCAGTTTGATGCTCGCGCTGGACCAGGTTGACAGCACCCTCGGCCATTACGCCTCGTACCTGCATGAATGGTCGCGCCGTTCCTACAACGACCTGAAATTGGAGACCCCCCGTGTATGGGTAAACACCCGGAAGAACGTCGTGATGACGGGCGACGTTTTTAAGGCCCTCGAAGAACTGCCCGGCGTCGCTATCGCCTACTTTGACCCCCCCTACGGCTCGAACAACGAAAAGATGCCGCCCTCCCGGGTCCGTTACGCATCGTACTACCATATCTGGACCACGGTATGCCTCAACGACCGGCCCGAAATTTTCGGCAAAGCGAAACGCCGCGTAGATAGCTCCGACCGGGTAGCGGGTTCCGTCTTTGAGGAATTCCGAAGGGGCGGGGCCGGTAAATTCATTGCCGTCGAAGCGATTGAAAAACTGATTAAACGCAGCCCCGCCGATTATATTGTCTTGTCCTACAGTTCCGGCGGCAGGGCCGCGGCCCATGAGTTGTACGAAACGCTTGCCGGCTACGGCAGAATCCTTGAAATTGTAAAGGTCAATTACAAAAAGAACGTCATGGCGGCGATGAAATGGACCCGCGACTGGGTAAAGGAAGTTGACAACGGCAATGTTGAGTATGTGTTCCTGATGGAAAAGACATAAACGCCGGTCCGGCTTGAACGGAAGCCCCGGATCGGACAGAAAAACAAGGCCGGCAGGGAGGCCGACAGGATGTCGGCTGCAACCGATGTAGGAGATGGTGCGCAGAGCGCACCATCTCCGCAAGGCGAAAAACGGCAAGGAGGCCGAACCAAAAGGCGCTGCCTTTTGGTTTTTGGAGTTTGGGGCAAGGCCCCAAACTCCACCCAGGGAAGCCGGCAGGGATGCCGGCTATAACCGCGCAAGGGATAGGAGGGGTGCGGAGCAGCCACGGCGCGGAGCGCCGGGGCCGGAGGCGAAGCCGCAGCCCCGGATAGCCCGGTTTTTTGCGGCTCCGCCGCAAAAAATGCGCCCTTATTCTTAATATTTCACCTATTCTGACTGCTTCGCGGCTGCCTTGATAGCAACAGGGGGTTGGACGGGCTGGTATGGGTAGTTGTCGCTTTGCCACCTCAGAGAATCGAACTCTAGACACGCAGATTTTCAGTCTGCTGCTCTACCAACTGAGCTAAGGTGGCTAAAGAACCATGCTTTACGAATATACAACAGACGGCATAAAAGGTCAAGCCCCTCTACGGCGGGAAACGGCCAGGGCCAGTTCGACTTCCGATATGCTTACCCCCAGTCTGGCGGCGATGAGGGGGGCGGCGAGGCCCTGGCGGGAAAGTTCCTGGACCCGCTCGGTAAGGGGGCGGACGGGGGGGGGCTCGTTTCTGGGGGGGGCGGTATCGCTGGGGGCGGCGGGGGGCTCCGCGGGCGGGGGGGAGGCGGAACCGGGGCGGCGGCTGGCGAGGGCGGTGTAGAGTTCCGTGCCGGGGCGGCGGCGGTCCAGGTCCCGGGACAGGAGGGCGATGCGACGGTCGGCGTCTTCGAGGATTTTCCGCAGGGCGGCGATTCGTTCTTCTACCAGTTGGGCATCGCGGTCGGTGGCGCGGTCGATTTCCGCGACGAGGCGGTTTACTTCTTCCTGGCAGGCGGCGAGGACGCCGTCCCGGCCGGTGCGGCGTCTTATGTAGAGGTGGAAATAGATAAAGAAGAAGGCGCAAAGCACCAGGCTTGCCCCCGAAAAGATAACTTGCAGCGCCAAGGCCCCTCCCACTAACGGCGTCCGGGAAAACGCGGTTCCCTGTCCGGTCAAGGTTTTTAGCCGGTCAAGGATTGCTAACCGGTAAAATCTATATACTTCCCCAGGGCGGGGTCCCGGAATACGGAAGCCCCGGGGGGGGATTCTCCCTTTTCGGTTTCGCCGGTTTTTCCGTCCGCTTCGTCCTGGTCCCGGCTTCCCTCGTCTTCGCCTCCCCGGCGGCGGCGGGCGTTCCGGTCGCCGATTTCTTCGGCGCCCCGGCCTGTTTCCTGGGGGGCGTTTACGGACTGGATGTTCTCCTGGGTCCGGCGCTGGACTTCCACCGATTGGATGGCCTGCTGGATCAGGGTTCCGTCTCTTTGGGCGGCCTGGGATTTGCCGACCTTTTCCAACTGGGTGAAAAGGGTTTGGAGATCAATCGGCTGTATAGCCATCGGGGACCTTCGTCAAATTTTTATCGACCTCCTCATAGGCGGCCGCGCTGATGAGGCCGTCCTCCAGCACGAAGGTGACCGCCTTGTATTCATTCCGCACGTCCTCGCGGGCGTCCCGAATCTGGATCCGCACGCCGGGAAAGACCTTGGAGGAAACGGAGACCCGGCCCCGGACGCGGGTTTTATCCAGGGATTCCTGCACCTTTAACAGGTCCTCGTCGGTTTTCGCGATATGGGCGATCAATGTCTGCCGGAGGGCCATGAATTCCGCCAGGGTCGCTTCTTTATCTTCCGGCAGGGTTCTCCGCTGTTTCTTGATGTTGATCAGGGTTTGAATATTCCGCTGGAGATCCTGAAATTCCTTGCGGATCTTTTCTTTTCTGTCGCTAAGCTGGGTGAACCGGTTTTTAAGTTTGGGATCGAAGCCCGCTTCCAGGACTGTCTCGGTGCCGCTTATGGGGCTGCCCAGGGTTTTCGCGTTGATCTCCTCGGCGGCCCGGACTCGGCCTCCCACGATGGCAGCCCGTTTCCCCTGGCACAGGACCCGCTTGGCGGCGTCCACCCGGGAATTGATGATTCCGTCGGAGACTACCACCATGTCTCCGGATTCCACGGCGGCGTTTTCGATGAACTTCGCCCACACCGAGTGGCCCGCCCTGACTGTCCCTTCGCCTTTCCCGGCTATGCCCTGGGTAACAATAATGTCCCCCTGGGATACCAATTCCGCCTTTTCCACGGTGCCGTTGACTTCGATGTTTCCCGACGCCTTGACGAAGAAGCCGTCCTCCACGTTGCCGTTCACGATGACGGTTCCCAGGAATTCGATGTTCCCGCTCTTTAGGTTTACGCCGTCGTCCACGGTGTATACGGGTTCCACGTTGATTTTGTTGTTTACGATCAACACCTGGCCGTTAATATCGGCGACGATGGTAACTTCGTCGTCGGCCACACGGACGTTTTTTCCCAGGGGCAGGGAAACATCCTTGCCGTCTTTGGCGGGGAACAGGACTCCCCGGATATTTTTGCCGTCCTTTCCTCTTTGGGCAGGGATCTTTACCGCCAGGGGCTGGTTTTCCACCACGTTTTGGATGATGTTAAGGTCTTTAAAATTGACCCGGCCATTGCTGCCTTCCTGAAGCCGCACTTTGCTCTTGTCGGTTTCAAAATTGTACTGGATATAGGCGTCCCGGCCGTCCACCGGCCTCTCCCCTTCCGCCACGGTTACCGGCTCGTGGTAAACGGGTTTATCCACCAGCTCCGCGATGGCGTCTTTTTTAATGCCGAAATTTACTCTGTTGCTGTGGAGGAAGTTGACATAGTTTTCCGCCGAATAATCCCGCCCTCCGGGGCCGGGGCTGTTTACCTTAACGTTGGCCTTCATTTCCCCTTCGACGATGTCAATGGTCACGGTGCTGTCGTTGGCGGAATTCCGCTGGTAGTCGCCCACACGGATGTACTCCCCGACGGCATCCGCAACTATGCCGTTTACTTTTTCCCGGTCGATATGCCGGACCTCCCGCCGGTTTAGGGCTTCCATGGCGGCATTTTCCTCCACCGCCTTGCCCGCGCCCTGGGGGGGGGTAACTTTGAGGAAGGCCCCCTCCAGGAAAAGCCGGACAAAGACTTCGCCGTCCTTGTCTTCGTTGACCGGGGTCTCTTCTTCATTCCCGGCGGCATCGGCCTGGACCGCTTTGCCGCGGGAGACGGCGATCCGTTCATAGGCCCGGATTTTCCATTCCTTTTTACCGGCGCCGAAAAAACCGGCAAAGCCCCGCTCGGCGATTTCGTATTCCAGCCGGCGCAGGGGAACATCCAGGAGGGTTGCCGCTTCGGCGACGGCCAGTTCGAGGGTGTCTCCCGAGGCTTCCACCGTATGAACAGTTTTGTCCCGCTCCAACTGTTCTTTCATCATCCGCTGAAGCTCGACAAAATCGACCATAACCCTGCCTCTTTGGTTATATGATTCCCTTCCTGATATTCGTAAGTCTGGAACGGAGACGCAGTATGGCCTTGGTATGGAGTTGGGATACCCGGGATTCGGTAACCTCCAACACCTGGCCTATTTCCTTCAACGTGAGGTCCTCGTAATAGTAAAGGACCAGGATCTTCTTTTCTTTATCGGGCAATTCGCTGATAGCTTCAACGATTACCCGGCGAATTTCGTCCTTTTCTACGATTACGTCGGGATTCATGCTGGAGGGGGATTCGATGCTGTCTCCGATGGAGACCTTGTCGTTTTCGTCGCCGGTGAACCACACGTCGCTTAAGGAGAGGATCGAGGTGCCGGAGATCTTGACAAGTATTTTGAGGTATTCTTCCTGGGCCATCCCCATGGCGCCGGCGATTTCCTGATCCGTGGCGGTTCTGCCCAACTGGGCTTCCAGGGCTCCGATGGTTTCTTCAACTTCCCGGGTTTTCTGCCGGACCGACCGGGGGACCCAGTCGATGGAGCGGAGTTCGTCAAAAATGGCCCCCCGGATGCGGGTGACCGCGTAGGTTTTAAATTTTACATTCTTTTCCGGTTCAAATTTTTCGATGGCGTCCAACAGTCCAAAAACACCGAAACCGACCAGATCGTCGAATTCCACGCTGGAGGGCATGCTGACGGCGATTTTGCCGGCCACATATTTGACCAGGGGGGCATACTGCTTGATGAAATCTTCCCGGATTTTTGGATCCCGGGTTTTACGGTACTTCTGCCAAAGTTCCTCTTCTATCTTTCCTTCTACGGAATTAACGGCAGCATGGTTACCGTCAGCAGTCCCCATATCGATTCCCTTTAATCCTTTTTCAGTATGGTTTGTATGGCGGAAGCCAGCTCTTTGGGATTAAAATCTTCCTCCACATTCCTGCCCTTCTTCGAATGGGCCGTTCTGACCGGCTGGGAGGATAAACCCTGCCCCGTCGAGGGAGGATCTTCCTCGTCCTGGGGGGGCAAAAAACTGCCCGCCAGGGAGTCTAGATCCGGCAGAGATTCAGCATCGTCGGATATGTCCCCCAGCCCCCAAAAACCATCGGCAGGAGATTGAACCGAAGGAATCGGATCCTTGGATACACCCTCCCTATTTTGAGTATAGCTGGATTGGGGACCCTGGTCCATACCCTGCAGCGCGGACTGGAAGGAGGCGGAATCTTCGAGGGAATCCTCGCCGAGGGAATCCCCGGCGGGGGAGTCTTCGCCGGAGGGGCTGCCGGGCATAGCGGCAGAATCCGAAGACGCGCCGCCGGAATTTCTGGAAGCCGCGGGCTTTGTCAGGTCCGCAATGTTTCCCACCCGGTCATCCGCCGATTCTTCCGGGGGCAGGGCCGCATTCAGGGGGATCAGATCTTCCCCGTCCCCCAGGGTGATATCCACCTGCCTTCCCGAATCGGGGCTCGTGTTTGGGGGTCCGTCCCGGGAGGAGGCGACCTGGAGCAGATCGGGGATATACTTGCCGATTATATGCCGAATAAGGAGGGTCAGCAGAAAAAAGGCCGCCCCGAAACCGAGGGCCCGAATCACAACGATCAGAATATGGCCCCGGACGGATATTCCCAGGGCGAGGGAGATGAGGAAGGCCGCCGCCGCCGCAATGCCGCTTAACCGGAAGTTAAACATGGCGCGTCAATGCTTCCCAAGGAACCGTTTTATCATGGCCGCGAATCCGCCGGAGGGCCTTAACTCGCTTTTCTCCATCCGGTCCACGATATGCTGGACGCAGAGGCTTGCCCTGCACTTGGGATCCACCACCATGAAGGGCCGCTGCCGCAGCACCGCCTGGGGTACCGCCGAATCGTCGTACACAAAACCCAGGTAATCCACCTTGAGGTTGAGGAACTGGCCGGCGATATTGGTCATCCGGTCGGCGACTTTTTTCGCCTCCGCCACGCTTTTTACCCGGTTTACCACCAGTTTGAGTCCCATGTTGGGGCTTTCATATTCGGTGGCGATAATCTTGATGATTCCATAGGCATCGGTGATGGCGGTAGGTTCGGGAGTGGTGATGATGACCGCATCGTCGGCGGCGGCTATGAAATCCATCACATTGCTGGATACACCGGCGCTGGTATCAATGATGATAATGTCCGCCGCCGAAAGGGTTTCCAGTTCATTGATAAAATTCTGCCGCTCGTCGTCGTTCATGTTGGCGATCTGCGAAAAGCCCGACGCGCCGGGGACGATGGAGATGCCGTAATCGGTTTCCACCAAAATATCCCGCATGGTCTTTTGTTTGCGGATCACATGGTAGAGGTTGTATTTGGGGATCACGTTGAGGATCACGTTTACATTGGCAAGCCCCAGGTCGGCGTCCATGACCACCACCTTTTTCCCCAGCCTGGCATAGGCCAGGGCGAGGTTCACCGAAAGGTTGGTCTTTCCCACCCCCCCCTTGCCGGAGGTAACGGTGATGATCCGGGTTTTTTCGTCCCGGCGGGGCAGATCAGGGCGGCGGGAGCCCATCCCGGCCTTCGCCGTTCCGCCGTCACCGGAGGGTACGGTAAAATGGGCGGTAAAGGTCGAAGATCCAGCTGTTAAATCTTCTTTAAGCGAACCAGCGGTGGCCCCCGGGCCGGGGTTCCCGCTTACGGAACCGGTTCCGACCCCCGCGGCGGGGCCCCGTTGCCGTACAATTTCCCGCAGCCGTTCAGCTTGATCTTCCATGCTTTATTTACTCCACTGGATCTCGTCGTATTTATCAACGGGAAACCGTTTTTCAATTTTTTCCCGGTCAACCTTGAAGCCTTCGAGTCTGCACAGGAGCCAGGCTATATCGGCCCTTTGAATATCGGTAGGCACGGTCTGGCCGGTGGTGATATAGGAAACGGCCTTTCCCCTTTCCGCCAGGACGCTGATCACGTTCCCTATCCTCATGGTCTCGTCCATTTTCGTGATGATCACCGATTGATAGTCGAAGGGTTCAAACTGCCGAAGAATATCCTGGAGGTCGCTGGTTTTGGTGGCGGCGGCCAGGGTAAGGTGGACCTCCGCCTTGCTGCCGCAGGCATCCAGGATATGCTTCATCTCCCCCAGCTTTACCGCGTCCCGTGGGCTTTTTCCAAAGGTGTCAATAAGGATAAGGTCTACGCCTTCGGAAAAAAGGGCCACGGTCTTGCGGAGTTCCTCGTGGTTGTCCACGTAGGCCACGGGGATCCCCATGATCTCGCCGTAGGCCTCAATTTGGTTCCGGGCGCCGATTCGGAGGGAATCAATGGTGATCATTTTTATCCTTAGGGGGGGCTTCCCCGAGTTGGGGAGGCCGTAGACCGCCGCCAGCTTGGCGATGGTGGTGGTCTTGCCTACCCCCGTGGGACCCACCAGAATCATGACCCGGGGGGGCCGGGAGGGCGGTTTTTCCCGGAAAATACTGAGGCTCTCCCCGATCATCTCCAGGCTCTTGTCCTGGAGGGCTTCAAAATCTTCCAGGATCTCCAGGGGACATTCCTTCCTAATCCGGGCGGCTATCATTTCCTGGTAGGTGGAAGAAAAATCGTTTGACTCAAAAAAATTCCGGATCCGTTTCAGGCCGGGGTGTTCTTCCGAAACCGGCTGGGCTTCCTGATCCATCTTTTCTTTGATTTCCTGGACGGTCCGAAGAACCCGCTGCATATCCGGGTCCTTTCCCGCCGCCGCCAGGACCCGCCGTTTAGCCTCCTCAAGATCCAGGGGTTCGCCGTGGAGGCCGGGATAATTCAAGCGCCCCTCATCGACGGGGGATGATTTAATCCCGCCGGGACCGGATTTAAGATCCTGATAGTTCGGGAGGCCGGGCCCACTTTTTCCGTAGCGGCTGGGAACATAACCGGAGACTTCGATTCCCTCTCTGGTAAAAAGGCCGAAAATACCGCCCAGCCTGATAGTTTTCCGGCGGAGGATGCGGTAATCGTCGCCATATTTTGCCCGGAGCTTGTCCTTACATTCATCCCAATCGTGAGCCTGTTCGGTAAACTGTTCCATGGTCTATCCCTTATGCCGCTGCCTGATTTTCCAGTTTGATAAGCCCCACCGATTCCAGAATAATATCCCGGGCTATTTCGGGGTTTGAAATAACCGCCAATTCCGGTATTTCCCGTTCCGTGGAGGACTTTACCAAAGCACGGGCGGCTTCCGAGCAAAAGATTACCGCCGGCCAGCCCTTTTCCTGCACCAGGGCGACGGAGCGGGAGAGGGACCGGATCCAGAGCAGGCGGGTCTGGGGGTCCAGGGCGGATACAGTGCCGGAACTGGTCTTTACCTGGCTGTCGACGATTTTCTGCTCCAGGGCCGGATCCAGCATGAGAACCCGGAGTACATGCTTGTCGTCGGCATACTGCTGGCAAATTTGCATGGACAGGGCCTGCCGGGCTTTTTCGACAAGGAATTCCGGATCCCGGGAAACGGGGCCGTAATCGGCAACGGCCTCCAGAATGGAGACGGTGTTGCGGATAGAGACCCGTTCCCGCAAAAGCCCCTGGAATACCTTCTGAATTCCCCCCAGTGTCGCGGCCGCCAGGGCCTCCTCCACCACCACAGCGTACTCTTTCCGCAGCGTTTCCAGGATTTCCTGAGTCTCCTGGCGGCCCAGAATATCCTGGGCGTGGCGCTTGATAATCTCCGTCAAATGGGTGGCGATAATTGAGGGGGGATCCACCACCGTATAGCCTGCCCGTTCCGCCTCGTCCCGCCGGTCTTCACTGACCCAGACGCTGGGAAGTCCAAAGGCGGGGTCCAGGGTTTCTTCTCCGGGGATCTCCTCCACCACCTGTCCCGGTTTGATACAGAGGTAGTAGCCAATACGGATCTTTCCTCGGCCCACATCCACTCCTTTTATTTTAAAACAATACTCCGAAGGTTCCAGTATCATGTTATCAATGATCCGTATTTTGGGGATCACGAGACCCAATTCCAGGCCGGACTGGCGGCGGACCCCCTGGAGCCGTTCCAGGAGTTCCGCCCCCTTATCCTTATCCACCAGGGGGATGAGGCCGTAGCCCAGTTCCAGGGACAATGCGTCCAGGGGCACGATGGGGGACATTTCCCCCGCGTCCCGGGGCTTTCCCTTTTCCTGGGACTTGGACATCATTTGGTCGAAGGTGGCCTTCCGCCGCTTAACCCGGCCAATGTGGAAGGCGTAGAAAGCCACCAGAACGGCCAGGGGGATAAGAACGTACCAGGGGAAGCCGGGGAGCAGGGCAAAAAAGACCAGAACCCCCGCGGACACCCAGTAGATCTTGGCGTCCCGGGAAAATTGGGCTGCCACCTGTTCCCCCAGATCCCCCGGCGCCGCAGCCCGGGTTACTACGATACCCATAGCGGTGGAGATCAGGAGGGAGGGAAGCTGGCTTAAAAGTCCGTCCCCTACGGAGAAGGCGATGTAGTTGGTCAGGGCCTGGCTGATGGGTTCCCCGTGAATCACCGTGCCGATGATGATCCCCCCCAGGACGTTTACCACGGTGATAAAGATTCCCACCTTTACGTTGCCGGAGATAAATTTACTGGCCCCGTCCATGGACCCGTAGAACGAGAGTTCCAGATCCAATTCCCGCTTGCGGGCCTGGGCTTCCTCCTCGGTGATGCTGCCGGAATTGAATTCCGCCTCGATAGACATCTGCTTTTGGGGCATGCCGTCCAACTGGAACCGGGCCGCCACTTCCGCGACCCGGGTGGCCCCCTTGGTGATCACCAGGGCCTGAACGGCGATGATCACGATAAAGATGATAAAGCCCACCACCAGGCCGGTGGTCCCGCCGGAACCTACCACAAAGCTGGAAAAGGCCCGGATCATCCGGCCGTCGAAGCGGGCCCCCTGGGTAAGGATGAGCCGGGTGGATGACACGTTGAGGGCCAGGCCGAAGACGGTAACCACCAGCAAGACCGTGGGAAAAAGGTTGAAGTCCACCGCCTTGCGGGTATACAGAACAATAAGCAGCACCAACAGGGAAAATATCAGGTTAAGGGCCATGCAGGCGTCGAGCAGCACCGTGGGCAGGGGAATCACGATCATTACCACAATGGTGATGACCCCCATGGGAATAAGCATATCCTGAATATTGCCAAAGAGGTTCCTTCCGGCGGCAATACCGCCGGAGGAGCTAACCGAATCAGACATAAATTACCGCCTCCATCATGCGCCCAGGGCTTCCCTGCGCCGCCGTTCCTCGTTGATGCCCATGACCTTGCTGAGAATTTTCGCCACTATCTGCCAATAGGCTATGGGGACGAAATCTCCGACCTCGGTTTCCGCATAAAGAGCCCGGGCCAGGGGGCGGTTTTCCACCACCGGCACCCCGTTATCCCGGGCGATACGGCGGATTTGCAGGGCCGTCTCGTCTTCCCCCCTGGCGGTTATCTGGGGGGGCTGCATGGTCCCCTGGTGGTACTCCAGGGCCACGGCGTAGTGGGTCGGGTTGGTGATCACCACGTCGGCCTTTTTTACATTAACCGCCATATTCTGGGTCATCATCTGCCGCAGCCGGGCGCGGACCCGGGAACGGACATAGGGATCCGCCTCGTACATCTTCCGCTCTTCTTTTACCTCTTCCCGGCTCATCCGCAGGGATTCGATATAACGCCAGCGCTGGAATATATAATCCGGTATGGAAAGGGCGAGGAGCAGCAGGGCGCTGATGATGAGCAGCTTGATCGCCAGGAAGGACACCGTCGTAACCCCCGTCCACAGGCTGGCCCTTTCCAGGTTTATGAGTTTTTCCAGATCCGCAGTGATCAACAGATAGGAGGTAAAGCCGATGATCCCCATCTTAACGATGGATTTGATAAAGTTGAACAGGCCGTCTACGGAAAAGAGGGTCCGCTGAAAATACTGGCCGAAACGGGGAAGGACCTTGGTAAAATCCGGGGTTATGGGTTTGGTGCTAAAGATAAATCCCGTCTGTACCAGATTGGAGATGATTCCTGACAGCATGGCGGTAACGACCAGGGGCAGGACAAGGCGGACAAAGTACTGGAAAAAGAGTCCCGCCACAAAACGATCCCTCACAGGGTCCAGTTCAAAGGAGCGGGTAAAAAAGAAACGCAGCATTTCTACACTGGTCCGCAGCATGGAAGGGCCCAGAAAAAGCAGCACAATCGCCGGGAGCAGCAGGCCCAGCGCGCCGATGAGTTCCTGGCTTTTGGCAACCCGGCCTTCCTCCCGGGCTTTCTGGATCTTGTATTCCGACGGTTCTTCGGTGCGGCCCTCGTCTTCCGCGGCGAACCACTGAAGGTCGATAGCCAGGGCCGCGGCAAGATCATTCCGGCGGTGGAATTCGGCGGTAAAAGCGGGGTTCACGGGCCGGCCCCCGGGCCGGAAATTTGCGGCCCCGCCCGGATCAGAAGATCCTGAAAACTGGCAAAGCCTGAATCAATGACCCGGCTAAAGGCTTCCGTCATGTAGGGCAGGGAAACAAAGATGAGGAGGAAGGTTACGGTGATGGAGATGGGGAAACCTTCGGAAAGGATGTTGATCTGGGGGGCGGCTTTGGAAATGAGCCCCGTGGTCAAGGATACAAGGAACAGAGTGCCTAAAATCGGCATGGAAATGACCAGGGCATCCAGAAAAAGCCGGGAAAGCCCCGCCAGAAGCATGCCCAGGACGTGTTCGCGGCCAGAGGCCAGGGAAGCGGTGCTGAGGGACTGGAGGGAACGCCAGAATCCGCCCAGAAAAAGTTCCTGGAATCCGCCGGATAATAAAAAAACCAGCATGGCTATGAGGTTCAGGTACTGGCCCATGAGGGGGTTTTCGATTTGGGAAAGGGGATCGAAGGTTTCCGAAGCCCCGAATCCCATTTGGAGAGAGAAAAACTGGCCCGCGGTGGTGAAGGCGGAGAAAATAATGGTGATGAAGAATCCGGTGATCACCCCGATCACCGCCTCCCCAATAATGAGAAAGAAAAAATACAGGCCCTGGGGGTTAAGGACAGCCGGATCAACGCTCAACAGGGGGTAGCTCCCCGCCTGGGGGAGGACTGCAAAGGCCGCCAGGGCCGCCAGGGAGATCTTCGCCGCCTGGGGGATCGCGTCGGAGGAAAGGAGGGGGGCGGTTTCGATGATCGCCAGGGCCCGAACCGCGATAAGCAAAAAGGCGGGGGTCCAGCGGAGCAGCTCGTTCAAGAGATCTTCGGTGATCATCCGCTAACCCGCCATTCTGGGGATCATCCTGAATAACTGGACCGTATAATCCCGCAGATGGGAAAACATCCAACCCCCCAAAAGCATGAGCACCAAAAGGATGGTAACCACCTTGGGCACAAAGGTAAGGGTCTGTTCCTGTATTGAGGTCGTGGCCTGGAGAATCGCCACCAGGAGCCCCACCGTCAGGGCGAAAAACAGCATGGGGGCGGCCAGGTACAGGACTTCCAGCACCCCTCCCCGCAGCAAAGCGACCGCTTCCCCGACCGTCATCCCTTACCCCTGCATAAAAGAATGGACCAGTTGATCCGTCAAAAGCCCCCAGCCGTCCACCAGAACAAAAAGGATAAGTTTAAAGGGCATGGATATCATTACCGGGGGGAGCATGATCATACCCATCGACATGAGGATGCTGGCCACCACCATGTCGATAATGATGAAGGGGATAAAGAGGAGAATTCCTATCTTAAAGGCCACGGTCAGTTCGTTCAGGATAAAAGCCGGTATCAGTACATAGGTGGGGACATCGGCCAGGGTTTCCGGCCGTTCCAGGCCCCGCATGGCCATAAAGAGCCGGATGTTCTCCGGCTTTCCGGCCATTTGGCGGTACATAAAAAGCCGCAGAGGGGCCTCCGCCTCCCGGTAAGCCTCCTGGACCGACAGTTCCCCCTCGGAAAGGGGCCTGATGGAATTGGCGTAAATGGTCTCGAAGGTGGGCCACATGATGAAGACGGTCATAAACAGGGAGATTCCCAGAAGCACCTGATTGGGGGGCACCTGCTGGAGGGAAAGGGCCCGTTTGATGAAGTCCAGCACGATGGAGATTCGCAGGAAGCTGGTCACCAGGATAATGAGGCTGGGGGCCAGGGAAAGGACCGTTAAGAGGAGCAGGAGCTGGAGGGAAAAGGCCGCTTCCTGCCCGGTCTGGGGGTTCCGCACCGAAAGATCGATAAAGGGGACCACCGGCGCGGGGGGCGGGGTAGGAATGTCCATGGTCCCCTGGGTAGACAGATCGGGAAAGGCCGGCTGGGTCTCCTGGGCCTGGACAGCCAGGGCCGGAAACAACAAGCCCGCGGCCAGGAGGAGAGATATGCCTGTAAAGCGCCCCATCAAAGCCCCCTGAGTCTATCGCCGCGCCGGCGGATCCTCTCCACCAGATTATCCTGAACCAGATCGTCCTGAGCTTCCCGGCCCCCCTCGGCCGGGGGGAATTCGGCGGGTTCCTGCCGCATGACTCCCAGGCGGCGAAGCAGGGATCGGAAATCCCCGGTCCTGACGGAGGCTCCGTTCCGCCGGGATTCTTCGAGGAAGAGGGTGTCCAGGGCTTCCTGTTCCGTAATATCGGCGACAAGGGAAATTCCCCCCTCCCCGGCGCCCACCAGCCAGGCCCGGGTCCCCAGGGCCACGACATGAACAAAACGGCCCGGTCCCAGGCGGACGCTTGCCAGAATCCGCAGGCTGGGGTTAAGCAGGTCCCGGGGCTGGGAAAACTTTTTTACCGCATAGACCACGCCGTAGATTGCGGCGGCGGTTACTACAAGGAGGAGAATGGTACGGAAGATGACAAAACCGGAGACCGGTCCTGGTTCAGGAATGGAGATGCCCGGAACATTCTCTCCCAAGAGGATCTCCCGTTCTGCCGAATCGGGAAAACCGGAATTTCCGGCGCCCCCGGCAGCCTCCTGGGATCCAAGACAAGGCACCCCCACTCCTGCACCAGCCAGTACAAGAATCCATAGGCAAATTTTGAAATGACGCACCCATGACAATTTCAGTTTTTCCCCTCCCAAGTACAAACTGAATGTCCGAAAGTTCTTTAGTGAAAAATCTCAGACCTAATGTTCATGTTATCCGATCCCCGAAAAAAAGTCTAGGGCTGAAATGAAAATTACGGCGATTTTCAGTTTGGCGGACTCCGGTAATTGGAAACAGCGGGCATCCCTGCCGGCGGCTGAACCAAAACGCTTTGCATTTCGATTTTTGGCGGAGTTTCGCGACGGAGCGCGAAACTCCCCGCGCAGGCAAGATCCCTGAAGTTTTTGCGAAGCAAAAACTCAGAACTCCCCCCGGCAGGGATGCCGGGGGGAGCCGCGCAAGGGATAGAAGCGAAACAAAAACCCGCAGGGTTTTTGTTAGAGCGGATAGCCCGGTCCCCGCCGCAGGCGGGGATGCGCCCTGCTCTCGCTAACCCATATCCATCATGCGTTCCTGGGGAGAGACGATCTCCGTAACCCGGACTCCGAAATTTTCGTCGATGACGACCACTTCGCCCTTGGCGATGAGTTTGTGGTTCACCAGGATGTCCACCGGCTCGCCGGCGAGTTTGTCCAGTTCGAAGATGGTCCCCTCCCCCATGCCCAGGATCTCCTTGATGAGTTTCCGGGTGCGGCCCAATTCCACGGTCATCTCCATAAAGACGTCCATGATGAGGCTGATGTTTCCCGCTTCCTGGGGGGCGTTGTGGGGGGCCAGGTTGGGGAACTGGACCGGCTGTACGTTGGCGGAGGGTCCCATCATGCCGGACATGCCGGACATGCCGCCCATGTTCCCCATGCCCATGTTGGGGGGGGGCATGCCGGGGCCGGAGGGCAGGGGCGAGTCGGGGCCGGCGAGGGACCGGGCGATGTCCCCCGCCACGGAGGGGCCGAAGATTTCCCATAGCTGGTGGGGCCGCCCGTCTCCCAGGTCCATCTGGTAGAGGGCGCTAAAAAAGCTGCCCGCCGGCAGGGCGGCCACCGCCTTGGGCACGTTGGCGGCCTCCGGGGGGATGTTGGAAAGGGACTTGTTCCCGGTTTTGCTGGTGAGGGCGGTGATCTGGGAACCGACGATGGTCCCCACCGCCTCGCCGATGACCGACATGGCCATTTCGTCCAGATCGATGTTGTCTTCTTTGTTCATAAGGCCGGCGAGGCTCTTGGCCGCGGCTTCGCTCATGAGGTACAGGTGTTCTCCGGGGAAGCCGGAACCGAAGTCAACCTTTACCACGGTTACCGTGTCGGGGAGCTGGCCCAAAAAGGCGTCCCGGTTGGAGAAGCTCCCCTGGGGGCCCGTGATGACGACCCGGGAACCGGTCATGGTGGAAAGGTTGGAAGACTGGGCATCCGTTGTGGAGGAAAGGAAATCCTGCAAGGTCCTTAGGTCCGCGTCGGAATCTCCGGACGAGGGTCCGGAGGATCCCCCGGCATCGGGAGAACCCACCCCCGCCAGGAGGGCGTCAATTTCGGCCTGGGAAAGAGCGCCGTCGCTCATTGTAAATCCTCCCCTTCAGTCAATTCCTCAAATTCGTCATGGTCAAAATCGGCGAGTTTCCTGGTGATCTGCACCGCCAGCTTCCTGCCGATAATCCCCGGACGGCAGAGGAATTTTTTTCTGCGGCCGATGTTCACCGAATAGGGATCCCCGGTCCGGGTGTTGTAAAGCCGGATCACGTCCCCTACCTGGAGGGCCAGCACGTCTTTAATGGGCACGTCGATCTTGCCGATCTCCGCCACAACATCTACATCGACCGTGGCCAGCTTCTCCTTGAGTACATTAAGATTTTCCGTGGTGGCCCCCCGGCGCACCGAGGAGTACCAGAACTGGGCGGAAAGTTTACTGATGATGGGCTCGATGGTGAGGTAGGGAATGCAGAAATTCATCATCCCCTCCACATCCCCGACCTTGGTTTCCAGGGTTACCAGGACCACCATTTCCGTGGGGGGGACGATCTGGGCGAACTGGGGATTCGTATCGATCTGGCCCAGCCGGGGCCGCAGATCGATGACCGTGGTCCAGGCTTCCCGCATGTTCCCCAGGACCCGGACGATGATTCCTTCCATGACGGACTGTTCGATGTCGGTGAGTTCATGCTGGGACTTGGTCCCCTCCCCTACGCCGCCGAAAAGCCGGTCGATGATGGAAAAGGTGATGGCCGGGTCCACCTCCAGGATGGCGTTCCCCTTGAGGGGGTCCATGTTGATGATCGCCAGGGTGGTGGGGGTGGGGATGGACCGGATAAATTCCTCGTAGGTGAGCTGATCGACCGAGGCGACGTGGACGTGGATCATGCTCCGCAGCAGGGCGGAAAGGCTGGTGGTGGTAAGCCGGGCAAAGGTTTCGTGCATGATCTGGACGGTGCGGATCTGTTCCTTGGAGAATTTATCGGGCCGCTTAAAGTCGTAGATCTTGATCTTGCGGGTGTCCGCGGCGGGGGTAAAATCTCCCGGGTCCGTATCGCCGGCGTTAATGGCGGTAAGCAGCTGATCTATTTCATCCTGGGACAGTACTTCGGTCATGTAATAAAAAAACTCCCCTTACCCGTTAAGTAGGATAATCATTTTTTTCCTTCCATGCAACCACGGGGGCGCAATTTTCAGTTTGACGGGGTGCGTCAGCCGCTCCGCGGCGTGCTGTAGGGTATGGGTTGCAGATCTTGCCGCAAAACGGGGCGGGCGGGGCCTCCTCTGCCCCGGGCGGCCTTAGCGCGGCATGGATGCCGCCGGATTCCGCGCCGGGGGGCGGAACCAACCCGCTGCGGATCCCGGATTCCGAGGGGGACGGCATCCTTGGGTTGCCGCGCGGAGCGGGGCAACCCAGAAGGCGGGGAACGCCCGGGGGGGGGGGTCGCGCCCCCGCCCGGGGGGGGAGCGGCAATTCCCCCCCCCCCCCGGGGGGGG
>JAIRSD010000090.1 GCA_031255615.1 Treponema sp.
AAGTCCACGGACAGCGTGCTGAACAAGTTTGAAGCGATAGACGTGGGGGTGAAGACGGTGTCGGATCAGGAGGAGAGCATCCGCGGGGCGATGGAGGAGCAGAACGAGGGGAGCAAGCAGATTTTGGAATCCCTGAGTCAGTTGAACGAGGCGACGCAGATGGTGAAGGGGGGGTCGCAGGAGATGCTGGAGGGGAGCAGGCAGGTGATAGAGGAGGGCAAGAATCTGGATCTGGTGACCCAGGAGATAAGCAACGGGATGAACGAGATGGCTTCGGGGGCGGATCAGATCAACGTGGCGGTGAGCCGGATAAACGCGATCAGCAATTCGAACAAGGAGAACATCGACGTCCTGGTGCAGGAGGTGGCGCGGTTCAGAGTAGAAAGATGAGATCCCCCCGGGCCGGCGGGAGGCGGGCCGCAACACCCTGCGCGGCGGTTTTTCGGGGTTTGTGCGGGGCGCCGCCCCGCACAAACCCCGCAGGGGGAAGGGCATCCTTGAACCGGCGCACTCCGTGCGCCGGTTCCGAAGGCAAAGGCCGCGCCGGCAGGAGGCCGGCGGTTTTGCCGCAGGAGTTTTTGCGGAGCAACACTTACAATCCAAAAATCCGCATGGACGCGGATTTTTGGAAGGCGAAAGCCGTGCCGGCCGGCACGGCTTTCGCCCGCGCAAGGGATAGGAGCGGAATAAAAACCCGCAGGGTTTTTGTTAGAGCGGATAGCCCGGTCCCCGCCGCAGGCGGGGATGCGCCCTATAAAAACTCGATGCCGGGCTTATCATTTTTCGCACCCGGCGCGGCCCCGGACCTGGAGGAGTTCAGGCGAGAATCCTGGAACCGGAACCGGTCTTTACCACTTCTATTCGGCAGGGGATTCGGGAACCCATGTCCCCCACGTGGGAGATGAGGCCCACCATCCGGTGGTCCCGCAGTTCATCCAGGATGAGCAGGGCCTTGTCCAGGCTGGCTTCGTCCAGGCTGCCGAAGCCTTCGTCGATGAACACCGCGTCGAGTCTTACGCCCCCGGAGCGGGTTTGGATTGAATCCGCGAGGCCCAGGGCGAGGCTGATGGAGGCCAGAAAACTTTCCCCCCCGGAGAGGGTGGCGCAGGGCCGGGTTTTGCCGGTGTGGGCGTCGAAGACGGAAAGGTCCAGTCCCGCGTAGCCCCGCTGCCCCGGCTGCCGCTGGCTTTCAGGGAGCAGGGAGTAACGGTGTTCGCTCATCTTTTCGAGCCGGGTTGTGGCGTATCCGGCGATTTCCGCCAGGTAGGATCCCAAAAGCCAGGAGTCGAAGGGCTGGCGCAGGGGATTTTTCCCCGCCAGATCGTCCGCCAGGGCCCGCAGTTCCCCGGCCTTGGCCGCCTGTCCTTCGTAGCGCCGCTGAAGATCCTCCATCTCTTTCCGATCCCGCTCCAGGCGGCTTAATTCGGCGAAGGCCTGGTCCCGTTCCCCTTCCTCCTGTTCCCGGCGGTTCCTGAGATCCGCCAGCAGTTGTTCCGCTTCCGCCAAACCGGGCATCCTCCTGGAGCCGGGAGTTTTCTTGGAATCCGGCGTTCCCCCCGGATCCTTCGCGGACGCGGACGCATCAGCGTCTGCACCTGCGGATAAGGCCGCGTCGGTGTCTGTGTCTGCGGACATGGCTGCGCCTGCGGATGCCGAGGGGCCGTCAACGCAGTGTTCGGGGAGTTCCAGGGCGTCGAGTTCCAAACGGATCTCCCGGACCCGCGCGGCGAGTTCCGCCTTTTGGGACTCCATCCCCGCCTTTTCTTCCCCCCAGGCGCGGATCTCACGATCCAGTTCATCTTCGGCCCCCTGATCCAGGAGGCTTTCCTCCGCTTCCTGGGCGCCGCTAAAGGGCGAGGCCGCCAGCTCCCGGTCCAGGGCCGTTTTTGCCGCCTCCAGCCGTTCCGCCGCCTGCTCCCGGTGCCGCAGGGCGGCCTGCTCCGCCGCCTGGGCCGCCGCCAGGCTGCGGCCCGCCTCCTCCCGTTCCCGCCGCCGCCGGGCGAGGCTTTGATCCAATGCCGCCACGGCCTTGTCCAGGGCGGCCAGGGCTTCCGCCGCCCCGGAGCCGCTTCCCCGCGGCGGAACCGGCAGTTCCCGCCGCCGTTCTTCCTTTTCCGCGATGCGGCTTTCCAGGTTCCGCATCCCCTCCCGCAGGGCCGCAAGTTCCCTTCCGGTTTCTTCCAGGACCTTTTGCCCCTCCTCCTTCTGCCGGTAGACTTTTTGCATGGTGCGGACGGCATCCCGAACCTTCTGTTGTTTTGCCAGGAGGCCGTTAAGTTCCCGGACCAATTCATTGATATCCCGGTCTATCGCCGCCGTGTCCGGCAGCGCAGCCGGTTCCCCCGTCTCCTCCATCTCCTGATCCTGCCGCCGCAGTTCCTCCGCGATCCGCCCCGCCTCCGTCCGCTTCGCCTCCAGCTCCCCCAGGGCTGCCGACAGAAGCCGGTCCAGATCCCGCAGGCTCTTGTCCATTCCCTCGATTCGTTCCTTCAGGCTGAAGCGCCGTTCCCAGGCGGCCGCGGGCCGGGGGTGCAGGGTGGAACCGCAGACAGGACAGGGTTCCCCTTCCGCGAGATTCTGGGCCAGGACCGCCGCCATGTCCGCCTGTTCCGCCCGGGCCTGCTCCCTCCTGAGCCCTTCGATTTCCTCCGTCATCAGGGGAATCCGTTTTTCCAGATCCTGCCGCCGGTCTTCCAGTTCCCCGATGCGGGCATCCAGGGTTTGCCGATTCCCCTCCAGGTTTTCCCGACGTTCCGCCAGAAACCGCCGCTTTTTCCAAAGATCCAGGCGATTCCGTGTTTCCTCGATCCGGTTGTCCAGGGAGGGGCCCTCCGCGGTCAGCGCCTCCACGGCGGCGATCCGGCCTTCCTGCCTGGACTGTTCTTCCCTTACTTCCGCCTGCCCCTGTTCCAGTTCCGCCAAACGGCCCCTGTTTTTCTCAAGTTCCTCACCCTCCCTTTTTAATTCCTCCTCCTCTTTTTGCAGTTCCACAAGGGCAGGCCGCCGTTCCCGCAGGCCAAGGAGTTCCTGCTCCTGCCGGAGATTTTCTTCCTCCCGGCCTTCTATCGATTCCAGAATACGCCGGGCCCCGGCCCGTTCCTCCGCCGCCCGCAGCAGCGCGGCGGAAACTTCCTCGCTGTTTTTTTTCGCCCCCTTCCAGGAACGCAAAAATTCCCCCAGGGGCCGGGCGCTCCGGGACCGGGCGAGCCGCCCCCTTTTTTCCGCTATCGCCTCCTCCCCGGCCAGGATGCGCTGTTCCTGCCCCCGGTTCTCCCGTAATCTTTTTTCCACATCCTCCTCCGCCTGCCGCAGAGAAAGGGTCCTTAGCAATACTGTTTCCGCGTTTCCCAGATCCCGGAGTTTTTTCTTTGCCTCCTCAAAGGCGGCCTGGGCCTTTTTATGGGCCCCCTCGTAGCCATGGGGGCCGGCCCTGTTTTGCAGCGACTCAAGGGCCAGCCTGGTTTCTTCCGCCCTTGTCTGGGCTTCCGCCGCCGCCCCGGCGGCGGCTTCTTTAACTGCCCTTGCCTTTTCGATGGGGAACAGCTTCCCCAGCACCTTCTGTCTTTCGTTGGTGTTCTGCCGTAAAAATTCCGCAAATTCCCCCTGGGGGAGCAGAACTATCTTGAAAAACTCGTCCGCCTCCAGGCCGACGAGTTCCACGATTTTTCGATTTACCTCGCTTTTTTTGCCCCCCAGGACGGTTTCTTTCCCGTTGAAATTTTCCCACAGTATGACTATTTCGTCCCTATGGCTTGTTCCGCCGCCCCGCTTCTTTTTTAGCTCCCGCCGAAGTTTCCGTTCCACCGTATAGATCCGGCCCCCCGGACGGAGGCCCAGGGAAAAATCCAGGCGCACCACGCAGTCCGCGTCTTCCCCGGCGTGATCGCTTCTCAGACGGCCAAGATGGCCCGACCGGGCCCCCGGAACATCCCCGTAAAGGGCGAAGCAGACGGCGTCAAAGATGGTGGTCTTCCCCGATCCCGTCTTGCCGGAGATCAGGAATATGTCTTCCAGTTTGGAAAAATCCAATTCCGCCCTTCCCGCGAAGGGGCCGAAATTTTCCATCACCAGTTTTTCCGGCCTCATCGGGCGCCTCCTTCGGATTCTTCGTATTCTTTGGATCCTTTGGAGGATCCTCCAGATTCTCCGGGTTCTTCAGGGGAATATACCGATTCTTCAGGAGAATATGCCGGGGCTTCCCGGTCTTTCGCTTCCACCTGGGCCAGGAGTTCCCGGAACAGTTTTACCTTCCCCTCGTCGCTCTGCCCGTAAAGGCTGGTCAGGAATTCCGCAAAGTCCGCCGCCGCATCCCGGCGCTCCCCGGACGCCGCCGGAAGGGCATAGGCGTTTTGCAGCCCCCGCCGGGCTTCCTCCTGCCGGACCGAGAGGAGTCGGGGGTAGCGTAATTGAAGCAGGGGCAGGGCGTTCTCCGTAAGGGAAGAATCCCGCAAGTTGAATTCCAGGTAATCCTCCCCGGCTTCCTGGAGTTCCCCGTCCTGGGGGGAAGGGCGGTTGAACCGTTCAAAGGGGCCGGAAAGGCGGCGCACCGGGTGCAGGGCTTTCAGGGGAATCGGCTCTACCCGCGGGTCCCCGCCGTTTGGGATTTCCACCGAAAGGACGGCCTTTTCCAGCCCCCCCTCGTCGAAGGAGTAGGCCAGGGGGCTTCCCGCGTACCAGCCGTTGCGCCCCGCCCGCTGGCGGCGGTGCAGATGCCCCAGGGCCACATAATCGAAAGCCGCAAAAAGCCCCATGTCCACCTTTTCCGCGCCGCCAAGAAAGATCCGCTCCGATTCGGATTCAATACCCCCGCCGGCGAAAAGATGGGCCGCCAGCACCGCGTGGGAAAGCCCCCGCGCCGCCCAGCGCCGCCTGCTCAGTTCCAGCCGCCGCGCCGCCTCCGCCGCAAGCTGGGCCTGGGACCGCAGGATCCCCGGTTCCCCGGAACCCTCCCCGCCGCCGATCAGACTGCCGGGATTCAGGAAGGGAAGAAGGAAAAAAGCGCAGCCCCCCCCGGCATCCTCCAGAATCACCGGTTCAAAAGAATCCTCCGGGTCCGCGGCGAAATGGATCCCCAGCTCCCCAAAAAGTTCCCGGCCAAAACCCAGACGGACGGAGGAATCGTGGTTTCCGGGGATAACAAAAATTTCCAGCCGGGGATTCTGCGCCTTCAACCCCGCAAGGAAGGCGCCAAAAAGCCGCACCGCCTCCGGGGAAGGGACGGAACGGTCGTACACATCCCCGGCGATGACAAGGGCCCGGTAGGAAGGATCCAGCAGCAGCGCCGCAATCTGGTCCAGCACATAACCCTGATCCTCGATAAGCGAAAGATCGTAAAAGGTCTTACCCAGATGTAAATCCGCGGTATGAAGAAATTTTATCATGGAGCCCCGCCTCACGGCCCGCATGGACCGCCATATTCCGCCAGCCCCCACCGAACCGGCAATGCAGGATTATAGGAAAGGGAGGACAAAAAGAAAATACCGCTTCCAAACCGGACTTCCGGTCCCGGCGATGATTCCCGGTCGGGAAAAGCATGGCAGGCGGGACCATTCGTTCCTTTTGGGCGCATTTCTGGCGCTTCGCACCAAAAACCGGGCTATCAAGGCAGCCGCAGGTTGCCAGAGCTTCGCTCCGGCCCCGGCGCGATGCGCCGTGCGGCTGCTCCGCACCCCTCCTATCCCCCTATGCGGGGTTGGCGGGATCCCGCCCCGCCAACCCCCAAAAAGCCCAGCCCGCACCGCTTTGCCCCCCCTCCGCGGGCTTCCAGGGCCCCCGCTATCGGAACGGCCAGGGGCCGCGCCCCGGCGGGGAACCCGCGCCAACCGCGCCCATCTGCTGCCTTGGCATCGGAATCGCCGATTCCCGCCGGCGGGGTATTGGAAAAGCCCCCGGCCTTTGTATATGATATGTTCCGGTAAACGAGACCGTTACGGGACCGTTTTGGAATTCCAGCCCTGCGGCGGCAGCCTTCCACCGGAGGGCGGCCCGGGGGTTCCGCTCCTGCCGCGACACTAGCTCATCCGGATAGAGCAGCTGCCTTCTAAGCAGCAGGTGGGCCGTTCGAGTCGGCCGTGTCGCATACCGCTCAGGACAAGGGCGGTCGTCGTCTCCCCGGAGGGACCGGGTTATTCGTTCAATTTCAGGCCGCGGGGAGGGGGCGGCCCCCTGCGGGGCTTTCCCGCATTGAGGCCCCATACACACAACCGCTGTTTTTACGGCAATTTAACATCCCCCCGCGCCATGCCGCCGGAAGGGCGGCGATCCATACGATCCCTGACAAGAGAGGTCCGGTGAAGAAACAAAAGGAATTTGTCTATCGTTGTTCGGCCTGCGGACACGAGGAACCCAAGTGGCTGGGCCGCTGCCCGGAGTGCGGGGAATGGAATACCCTCATAGAAACGGCGGCCTCCGGCCGGAGTCCGGGGCCGGGTTTTGGGGCCCGGACCCAGGTCCCCCACTCCATGCCCCTTTCCTCGGTCGATCCCCTGGAGGGGAGCAGAATTGGAAGCGGTATTCCCGAACTGGACCGGGTGCTGGGCGGGGGCATTATGAAACGTTCCGCCGTCCTGGTGGGAGGGGAACCGGGGATCGGCAAGTCCACCCTGCTGCTCCAGATTGCCGCCGCCGCGGAAACCAGGGGCCGGGTCCTCTACATTTCCGGGGAGGAGTCCGCCGGGCAGATTCGCATGCGCGCGGATCGGCTGGAACTGGGGGACCGGTCCTCCCGGATCGAGGTAGGCTGCTCCGGCAGACTGGAAGACATTAACTCCCTCCTCGATTCGGTAAAACCCGTGATTGTCCTGGCAGACTCCGCCCAGACCCTCTACAGTACCGGGGCCGGGGCCCCAGGCACGGTGAATCAGATGAAATATTGCACCTGGGAACTCATTTCCTGGGTAAAAGACCATGACGCGGCCCTGTTTTTAACCGCCCATGTAACCAAGGAAGGGATTATCGCGGGCCCCAAGACCCTGGAGCACATGGTCGATACGGTCCTGTATTTTGAGGGATCCGAAGCCAACGGGGGGGAAAGCCGCTTTCTGCGGGCCTCCAAGAACCGTTTCGGTTCGGTGGACGAAATCGGTATTTTTACCATGGGGGAACGGGGCCTTGTCCCGGTGGAGGACGCCTCCCGGCTTTTCCTGGTAAGGCGGGAGGGGGAACTGCCGCCGGGGGTAGCCGCCGCCGCCGTACTGGAAGGGAGCCGGAGCCTTTTGGTGGAGATCCAGGCCCTGACGGTAAACGCGAAAAGCGGCATGAGCCGGGTATATTCGGACCGGATCGATTCGGGGCGGGTGTCCAGAGTGGCGGCGGCCCTGGAAAAGTACCTGGGGGTCCGGCTGAGCGATCAGGATATCTATGTAAACGTGGCGGGGGGCATACGGATCGCCGAAGTGGGGGTGGAACTGGCCCTGGGCTGCGCCGTTTATTCCGCCCGGACGGGCCTCGCCCTGCCCGGGGGCCTGGCAATCGCCGGGGAATTGTCTTTAACGGGAGAGATCCGGCCCCTGCGCCGCATGGCCGGCCGCCTGCGGGCCGCCGGAGCTTTAGGATTCTCCCAATTCCTCGGCCCCGCCGGATCCGAAGCGGCCCTGGGCCCCTCGGAATTTCCCGAAAAGGGGGCCTTTATCCCCGCCGCCGACATCAAGGCCGCCGTCCGCTGCCTGTTTAAGAGCCCTCCTCCGCCGGCCCGGAGACTCCCGTGAAAAGACCGGGACCCATCCCGCCGCGTTATCCCCGGCATGTTTCATCTGAAAATACACCTTTTTTTTGTAATATTCACCATCCGCCCTTGACGTATAAATAGATCGGGTATATTCTATTTCTAGGTTCATAGGTTCGATGTATAGGATAGGTTCTAGCGATTGTTTCCGGGTTAATTTCTCTGTCATGGGGTATCCTTCTCTTGGTTTGTTTTCCCTGCCGCTGAATTTCTTTTATCCTAATCAATTCCAGCATCCTGCTTTCCCCAGAAGGGGAGGGAGTCGTCCACATAGTCGGGCGTGAATAAATGCGGAATCCGGCCGCACAATCAAAGGATCGTATGCACCCGTCCCGCATCTACGGACATGGGGGGAGGGGGAATTGCGGAAATTTGATAATTCCGGATGAAGGAAATCTTCAATGGGCAAGAAATTGTATGTGGGGAATCTCTCGTACAACACTTCCGAGGACAGTTTGCGTAACTTGTTTGCTGAATTCGGAAACGTTGCTTCCGCCAAGATCATTTTTGATCGTGACACCGGTAATTCCAAAGGTTTCGGCTTTGTGGAAATGGGCACCGATGATGAAGCCAGCGCAGCGATCACCGGGACCAACGGTCGTGAATTAGAAGGCCGCCAGCTCCGGGTGAACGAAGCAATGGATAAACCCCGGCGGGATCGGGGTTCCGGTGGATATAGCGGAGGCAACTGGTAGCATCCCCTTTGTCCGGGGTCTAACCGGAGGCGCTTCCGATGGTCATCCGTTGGGAGCGCCTTTTCCGTATCCTGGGGGGCCTTGTCTCCCGTGTTCTCCCGTTCCGCATCTCGGCATTTCCAAAAAAAGGGGGTTGCATGAATGAGAAGAGTCTCCGTTTTGGCGCTGCTGCCGTGCTTGCTGCTCTCGCCGTCTTCGCCGCCGGTTTCCGCGCGGGATATCTTCGAGGAAATGGACGCGATAATTTCCGGCATGGAATCGAACTTGAACAAATTAGAGCAGAACAACGAAGATCTGAAGAACAATATCAGCAGCTTAGAGTCAACTATTCAAGAGAAAGAGAACTTAATTCTCGACTCAGAGATGTTGTTGAAAACAGTGCAGGACTCTTACAATCAAATGACAACACAATATCTGGACTTAGGCGGCAAATATCGCTCCTTAGAGAAAAAATACAAGAGCTTAAAGATATCTTTGGCAATTTCCCTGCCGGTGGTTCTGTTGGCGGGATCCCTGACAACCGCGCTGTTGATGAGGAAGTAGAACCCTGGCATGAGACCGGTTGAACACTTCCTGTCCCAACTGGACAGGCTTGAACGCGGCTCCTCCGCCGGCGCGGAGGAGCAGGCCCTGCGGGGTTTTACGGATCTTGTCTCCCCGGTTATCGGCAGGGCCGGAGCCCGGGATCTTGGCGGCGCCCTCCTGGGGGAACTGCGGGAAAAGCCGGGGCCCGGCGGGCCCTTCTATATGAAACTGGGCTACGCCGCCGCCTTTCTCCTGGGGGAATTCGACGATTCCATGGAACTGGAAGCCGGGGAATGGGAGGAGATCCGCTTTGCCCTGGAGGAAGCGGCGGGGGAGATGGATCTCAATACCCTTGCCGCCCTGATGGGGGACCTCCTTGAACGGGGGAAACTTTTTTAGATCCCCCGCGCAAGGTCCGTCCTCTCAGCGTTTGCGGACCGCCGGCGTCGCCGCCGCGGCAGCCCTGCTGTCCACGGTGTTCAGAATGGCGGAAAGCCGGTCTTTCTCGATAAGATCTATCAGCCGGGCTTCGGTGTACCGTTTGGCCTCGTCGGTAAAGGCCCCCACGGTAATGCAGATCCCCTTGCCGGCCTTCACCTCTTTAAGGTGGGAGTGGAAGTCCCGGACGATAAGTTCCCCAATGGAGCCCTGGGTGCGGATAAACCGGAACATGATAACATCCGACCACTTGGGGGTGTCCACCTCCGCCAGAATATCCGCCCATTCGTTTTTGTTGACCGAAATGTTGGTAATCTTGGTTTTCGCCCGGGGAAAATAGGTCATAACAATTTTGCGGCACAGGGCCATAAAGTCCGCCGCCGAGGCCATCAGGTAGATCTGGAGATTCCGGTTGGCGTTGAGTTCCTGGTATTTGTTGATGAGCATGGCCACGTCTTTATACTGGGGATTCTCGTTTTGAATGGTCCGCAAGAGGGGCAGGGCCTTGCCAATATCGTTCTTTCCCAGATAAACCTGGGCCAGCTTATACCGGAGATCCACCTGAATATCGCCTTTAATGTTTTGATGCCGCAGCCCAATCTCAAAATTCTGGATGGCGGCGTCTTCCTGATGCTGCTCCAGATTGATGGCGCCGGAAAGGAGGCAGGCCTGGGGGCCCATGACGGGGTCCGCCCGCATGTGGTTGAAAACCCGCAGGGCCTGGTCCATCTGGTTGGCCTCGTAGTAGCACTCCCCCAGGGTAAACAGGGATTCCTTGTCCTCCGGCGCCAGGTCTATGGCCCGGCGGATGTAGGCCATCGCCTCCTTTGCCCTTTTAACGCGGAACAGGGAATGCCCCAGATAACGAAGGACCGGGGCGCTCTCCGGATCCTGCCGCCGGGCCTGGTCCAGAAGCTGAATCGCCCGATCGTAGTTTTTCCGCTGGAATTCCAGGTAACCCAGGTTAAAATTAACCTCGAAGTTATCCTGCCGCATGGTTCGGGCAACAGACAGACCCTTGAAGGCTTCGTTGATCATGTTTAGTTTCATCGCAGAAAGACCGTACCGCAGGTTTACCTCAAATTCGTCGATTCCCGAATTCCCCCCCCCCAACTCGATGAGGGTCTCGTAGGTTTTCATAGCGTCGAGCCAGGATTCTTCCTGAAAGTAAACATCCCCTATTGTTTGAAGGGCCTGGGGATCACGGGGATTCTGGCCGAGCCGTTTGGCGGCGTTTCGGACGAGAGAATCCCGTCCCTGTATTCGCCTTCGACCCGATCCAGGCTCCCGGCGGCGGCCCATGATCAGCATAAAACCTATAACTATTGCCGCCAAACCGATAACAGCGACAAGTATGGGAACCAAAGATGTCATGGCTATATTATCGGCGATATGGGATTCATCTTCAATCCGCCGCCTCTATGGAGGACAGGGATTCCGGAGAATAGAGAGTCTCTATTGGGCGCATTTTTTTGCGGCTGCGCCGCAAAAAAACCGGGCTATCCGCTCCAATTCCCCGCCCCCTCCGGGGGCGGGGAATTCCGCTTCTATCCCTTGCGCGGCCCAAACACGGCCTCCCTGCCGTGTTTGGGCTAGGAAAACCCGCCGGCCTCCCTGCCGGCAGGGCCTTCGCCGTTGACAAAGCGGCAAAGCCCGCCTAAATTCTTTGAGACATCCTGGTATCATACCGATAATGACGATAACGGCCCAAGGGTATGGGGCAGAACATCCGGCGGGCGGGCCTTTGATTTGCCGATTTCTGGTGTTTGAAAAGCAGGAAGTTGAGGCCGGCAGCCTCGAAAAAACGCGGTTTTGTACGGATTCAGCCTGAAAACCGCAAGAGCCTGTTCCAAAACCCCGCCCCCGGCCATGCCGGGAACGCTGGCGCACAGTCATTAGCTTTGGAACAGCTTCGGTTTACTGGATTTTTTTGGAAGGAGCGGAACCGATGGCAGGGACTATTGGCATAAAGATTGCTAACGGCGAGTTCTATTCGATTATTGATGAGAATTCAAATGTCAAGAAACGGCTGATACTCACCACAGTGCATGATAATCAACGAAGTGTTCAGATAGATTTATACAAAAGTTCCACAATGACGATGGCGGACGCCCTGTATATCGGCAGCCTGGTGGTGGAGGACATCAAGCGGAAACCGAAGGGGGATCCTTCTATCGAGATGATCATTTCCTCCAACGCGAAGGGCTTTATCACCGCGAAGGCACTGGATCTGGATACCCGTTTCGCCGGGCGGCACCAGTACCTCAATGTATCGCTCCAATCCCTGGATGAGGATGACCGGGATATGTATCTCTCCGATTTTGAATTGGAGCAGGAGGGAAGCTCCTCCTCCGGGCTTTATCGCCTGGCCGACAAAATCATGAAATGGGGAAAGGCGAAACAGGGGAAGGAGCTGTGGGCTTTGGGGATCCTCCTGGGGATGTTGGTGCTCTTTGTTTTTCTGGTCCTTTTCTTTTTTATCTCCCGGGACAAGAATATGCTGGGTAGAGGGGGAATCCGGTCGCGGGAGATCCTCTTTGCGGCCCAAAACAGCGCCCAGCCCAGCGTAAAAACTGATGCCCCGGCGGTTCCGGCGGCCCGGCCCGCTACGGAGTCCGCCGCCCCGGAGGATCCCGCAGATTCGGATCCGGCGGCCCAAGCCGCCGCGGAGTCCGCCGCCCCGGAGGATCCCGTAGATTCGGATCCGGCGGCCCAAGCCGCCGCGGAAGCCGCCGTCCCGGAAGATTCCGTGGATTCGGATCCGCTTCCGGAGTCCCAGAGTCCGGCTCCCCAGGCCGAAGCGGCCCCGCAGCCTCCCCCGGTAATCGAGGCCCCGGCCCAGTCCAGCCCTCCGGCCGTTGTGTCTCGGAGACGTAATCCCCCGGTGGCTTCCTACAAGGTTCCGGCCTCTATTCCCCAGGGCGGGGCGGTGTACCGGGTCCGCTGGGGGGATACCCTGTGGGACATCTCGGAAGCCTTCTACCGGAATCCCTGGCTTTACCCCCGAATCGCCCGGTACAACGGTATTCGGAATTCCGATCTGATCGTCGCCGGTACAACCATCCGTATACCTCCCAGGAATTAGTGTTTCGTCCCAAGTCTTCCCGGATCCTCCTTGCTTTCTGTATTCTCTTCTGTTCCTGCGTCCACGGCGGCAAAGCCCTGTTTCGGGAGGATGCGTTCCGGGCCTACTACCGGGGACGGGGTATCCTGGAACGGGAGGGCGCCGGGGGGGAAAGCCGGGCCTGGCCCCTCTTTGAGATCGCTCTGGCAAGCGCCAATTCCCGGGTCGCCGAGGCGGCGGCGGCGGAGCTGATCCTTCCCCTGCTGCGGGGCGGCCTGGATGCCGCCGCCTTTCTTGAAGGCCGCAATAAGTATAGCCGGAAAATCGGGAATCAAGCGGCTTTGCCCCTGCGGACCGCCGCCGCCGCCGCGCTTTACCGTCTGGGCCGCTGGGAGGAAACCGCCCTCCTCTTTGGAACCGGGGCGGCTGTTCCGGGGAAGGGGCCGCCCGCCGGCCGGGAGGCCGCCGGAACAGGAGAGCTCCTCGATTCCTGGGGCAGAGTCCTCCTGTCGCTGGCCCGGCAGCGGCTTGCGCTGGAAACGGAGGAACAAGAAAGTTCCCGCATGGCCGAAAGCCCCCGGCCCCCCGCCATGGAGGCCCTTCTTTCCTGTCTTTTTGAGATTCCCCCAGGTCCGCCCCTCCGTTGGGCCGCGGAGGAAATTGACATTGGCTTCCCGGATTTCCTCAACGAGGCGGAGGAAGCCGCTTTGAAGGGCCGGCTGGCGGCGGCTCGTTCCTCCTTCGCCGAGGGTCTGGCCCTGTTCCGCCCCGCCCTGGAGGAGGATCCGGGGCTTTTCTTGCGCTACCCCGCCCTGATCAGCGATTTAGGCCGTTGTTTTCAGTTCGGGGCCGCCGGGGATGAGGGGATCGAAACCTTTTTGGCATGGGAAAAAGAAGGGGCCGCTCCGGTTCCGCGCTACCAGCTCCTTTATTACGCAGGCCGCATAGCCCGATCCCGGGGCAGCTACGACCAGGGGGCCGGGCTGTTTGAACGGGCCCTGGCCGCCGCCCCGGACCCAATCCAGGAAGACGCCTGCCTTTGGTACATCCTGGACACCCGCCTCCGGGAAAGCGGGGAGGGGCTTTCCGGGCCGGAATTAGTAAAACTGGTCAAGACCTGGATGCCCCGCCGCCGCGATCCAGCCTATTTTGACGACATCCTGGACCGGGTCGCCCAGCGTTTAGCGTCCTCCGGGCAGTGGCGGTTCTTTCCCGAACTTCTTGCCTTCCTTGAGCAATACGGGGCCCCGCTTTCAATCGCCCGCTACGCCTACATCAGCGGCAGGGCCCTTAGCGTGGGCCTTATGCCGGGGGAAGGTCCCGGTTTCGGCGGAAAGGAGGCCCGGGAAGAAGAGGCCCGGCGACTGTTCCGCACCGCCTATCGGACCGGAACACGGGCCCTCTACTACCGGGCCATGGGCGCCTATTTCCTTGGGGAATCCTTTATCTATCCGGAGGAGGAAACCCGGACCAGGAACCGGAATTTTCCCCACCGGGAGGAAATGGAATTCCTCCTGGGTTTTTACAAGGCCGGACTCCCCAATGCCGGGGAACCGTATATGGAGGCCCTGGCCGGGGAACTTACCCTGGATGAGCTCCGGGCCCTGGGGGAGGCCATGGAAAAGGCGGGGGCCCATGCCCAGGCTATCAGAACAGCCTCCCGCTGGATCAACCGGGAGGACTATGAGATCCAGCGGCGGGACCTGGAAATCCTTGCCCCCCGGCCTTTCCAGGAACTGATAGAGGAGGGGGCCCGGCGGACGGATTTTCCCCCGGAACTGCTCTACGGCCTTGTCCGTACAGAAAGCGCCTTTCAGCCGGAGATCATTTCCCGGGCCGGGGCGGTAGGATTGACTCAGCTTATGCCCGCCACCGCGGCGGACATGGCGGGCCGGATGAAAAGAGGAGGGGGGCCTGATTATACGGGGAACCTTGATCTGAAAGACCCGGAAATCAACACCGGTATCGGGTTCTACTACCTGAATTATCTTCGGGATCTGCTGAACCACCCCCTTTCAGCTATCCTCGCCTACAACGGGGGCCTGGGCCGGGTACGGCGCTGGCGTCAAGCCCAGGACGGCCTGCCGGGGGACCTCTTTCTTGAGACCATAGAATACCCGGAGACCAGAGAATACGGCAGGCGGATCATCTCCGCCGCCGCCCTATATGGGTACCTCTACTATGGGGTGAATCCTCCTCCTTTTTTAGCCGATATATGTAAATAGAGTCCATCTATAATGTAGGCATATTATGGATGGACTTCTTTGAACCTAAATAGGAGAAGGTCTGTGTCCGATTTCAAGTACCGCATCATAGCTCTCGGTTCCGCCGTTGTGCTGGGGATCTGTTCCCTGGCGCTAATTGTCGCCATCATGGGGGCGATCATGGGACTTCCCGGCTTTGAACGGGGAATCGGCGCCTTCCTGGCCGCCAGTTACGGACTTTTGGCCCTCGGCATCCCCGCGTTTTTGTTCTACGCCGCCGTTATTTTGGCGGATAAAGAATGGCGGCCGGACCAGATCTTTATCCTGGCGCTCAGCATTTTCCCCTTTATGACTCTGACCGCCGGGGTGGTCCTTCTCCGGGACTATGAGACCCATGCCCTCCATTATGCCTTTTTGAAAATGACCGGCAAAACCGGATTTAGCTTCTTCATAATAGCTTTAACGGTGCTGGAGGTTCTGTTCGTTTCGTTTTTGAAGACCTTCCTCTTTCCCCGCACCGCCCCGGCGGGAAGTTTCCCGGCGGGGATTTTCCCTTTTTTTGGCCGGCTGCAATTCCCGCGCTTTTGGAAGGACTGGACCCTTGCGGGGTGGATGCCCTGGCAGCGCGCCGCCCCGGACCATGCCGGCGGCGGCAAAGAAAACACGGATGGCGCGGCGGCGGAGGCCGCCGGCAGCCAGACGAATCCCGCCTCTCCGGATTCCCCGGCGGCAGGGGCCGTGGAGGGGGCCGCCCCGGAAGACCGGGATCCCGCCCTGGATGTTGACATCATGCTCCCGGAACTCCGGCCCTTGGCCTCCGCCAAAGCCATGAAGAACCTGGATCCCCTCTGGACCGGCGGCCAGGAGGATCCCGCCGAAGAACAGGGCAAGGCGCAGGAAAGCCCCGGCCCGGAGGCCCCCGCCGCTGCGGCCCCCATGGAAACCGTGGTGGAGGTGGTTTCGGTCAGGCCCAAACCGGTACCCAAAACCCCGATCCGGGGCTCCTGGAAGGTCCCCGTGGACATCCTCAACCGCTACCCCGACGGGGAGTACTGGATCATCGACGACGCTACCCGGGCCGCCGCCGCCACCCTGCGTTCCACCCTGGAGGAGTTCCACATCCAGGCGGAGGTTACGGGGATCCGCAAGGGGCCGGTCATCACCATGTTCGAAATTCTCCCCGCCCCGGGGGTCAAACTCTCCAAGATCGTCAACCTTCAGGACAACATCGCCCTCAGGCTCGCCGCCTCGTCGGTGCGGATCGTGGCCCCCATACCGGGGAAACACGCCGTCGGCATCGAGGTGCCCAACCCCCGGCGGAACATCGTCTCGTTCAGGGAAATCATCGAAGGGGAACTCCACCGGGATGGGAAAAAAGAAGGCCGCCAGCCGGAGATCCCCGTGGTCCTGGGCAAAGAC